>CBFDDM010000106.1:0-10776 GCA_965603565.1 uncultured Anaerolineales bacterium
CTATGCTGCGTACACATCATTTCAGGCTAATCTGTCAGGTTTGTACAATTTTCGTTTAGAATCCGTTGAGAGCCATAGAGTAAGGTACATACGAGGGATAACTGAACATCTAGCAGGAGGTTGCCATAATATGGCTCGCTGCCCGCATGTTAAAGGTAGTGGAGGCGGATAGTCCGCTTTCCATAACCACAGATTGAACTAGCAACACAATTTCATTCAAAACCAGGCAGCGAGGCCCCTGGGCCTCCTGCCTTTTAATTTAATAAATCACGAATTGACACCAGTCAAACAGAAGGAGATCAAAAATGAGTATGCAAGCGCTGAACCAATTGGTAGCCCGATCGATCGTCGACCCCAATATCGTCAAGAACTTCGCTTCAGGCCAAATCGATGATGTTCTGGGTGAGTTAGAGTTCTCCCCCGAACTGCGCAGACAGCTGCGCTCACTGGACGCTGGCTCGTTTGCCGAATTCTCACTGCTGGCCTATCGAACCGTGAAGGCCGCGGAAATGCCTGAGCGCCGCATCGAGCTGCCATCACCATTGGAAGGCCTTCTGGATGACGACGACCGAATGGACAATGAGCAGGTAGCATGATCCCTTTCTCCCGGGAAGAACGCGAATGGTTCCTGCGCAACCTGGCGCAGGGGCTGATCGAATACTTCAGCAGGGCTGAGCCTCCGGTTGACGTGGAGGAGATGCTCAAGCAGCCGCCACCACTGTATGACGCGGATTTCGGCGTCGTGGATATGTATTCCAACATGTGGGACGCGACCTTCGCGCGGCCGCCGAGCCAGCGCGGCAGCATCTTCGTCCGCATCGATTTAGAACCGGAAGAGCGACGCTTTGCACTTGCGAGGGAGATGCTCAGCGCCTTGATCACCAGCAAGCATGGGAGAGCGATGGGATTACCTGATCTCCTTCTTCCCCATCTGCGTGAATCGGCAGAATATTTTGCCCGGTATTTGCTCATCCCAGACATCATGCTGGATGTCTTCAAGCAAAACGGTGGTAAAAAGCAAAGTGTTATGGACGCATTTGGAGTGCCAGCACGTATCGCAGCACTGCGCTGGGCCGACTGAGAATTACCAGCTGCTGTTATAGGGGGTCAGCTTTTTGGAGCCGGCGATAAGCCGGCTCCGATTTTGATTAAATGGCGGCACTTGCCTGATGGGCGGATTGTGTTATACCGTTGGCATCGACCTTGCATGCTCTAGCTATGTTCATTCGCGAAGAAGGATGGTTCACAAGCCGTCGCCGGCAAAGAGATGGAAAAGCCTGATAAAGACAGAGGGAAAGATAGGACTGAGCGCCCCGGCCTCAGGGTCTGGGCGTTTCGCGCATTCCTGACAGTCGTCCTGGCTGCCACCGTGGTGATCGGATGGCAGAGCATCCAGATCCAGCAGTCATCCCAAGAACAAGTCCTTGATCCGACGCTCATTGCGTTGGGCACGCAGCTGGCATCCAGTCCGACGCGGACCTCCACCGCCACCCGATCAAGCCCGGAGAGCACACTGACCCCCGTGCCAGTCATCGAAGCGGAGCAGGGGGCGATCTTCTACTCTGCAAACGAGGGGGGGTTCACAAGCATCTGGGTGGTCGTGCCCGGCGGTGGCGAGCCTATTCGATTGGCACAGGGCGATTGGAATGACCGCGACCCGGCTATTTCACCCCAGGGGGATCGCCTGGTGTTCAGTTCTGATCGAAATGGCCATTGGGATTTGTTCCTGCTCGAAATCGAACAGGGCCGCCTACGCCAACTGACCGATACACCTGGATACGAGGGGCACCCTACATGGTCGCCGGACGGGGTTTGGGTAGCCTATGAATCGTATGAAGAAGGCGATTTCGATATCTGGATTCTGCCTGTATCGCTCGACCAACCGCCAATCCGGCTGACGAATCATCCTGCAGAGGACACAGACCCCGACTGGGACCCCCAGGGCCGGCGGATCGCATTTGTCTCCGATCGGGACGGATCGCCAGATATATTTATCGCAGCGTTAGATCAACCCGACGATCGTTTCTTCAACCTCACCCGGACTGCAAACGAAGTCGAGCGCGATCCAGCTTTCAGTACAAACGGCGCCCAAATCCTTTTCTCGACTGATTCCTTCGGAGTTCCACAAGTCTTTGTGCAGTCGCTCGAGCCAGAAATTCGCCCGGCTGTGGAACGTGGTAACGGGCATAACGCGCTATGGTCGCCGGATGGTATGCTGATCCTCTCGGTGCTTGAATCGCCCCAGGATTCCCAGCTGATCAGTTTCAGCGCTTCCCCGGATCTCATCGTACGAGATAACCTGCCGGTGATCCGGTCTATTCATGCTTTAGCCTGGACCGGAGCGGAGATCAGCGTGAATCAAGATCTCCTGGAGGGCTCTCCAGGCGCGGGGGCACCGCTTTATGAGGTGCAGATTTCCTCAGAGAATGAAGCACTTCGGCGCATCGGGCTATCCGATCTGCCCAGCGTGAACGCGCCAAATGCGGCGCTCTCAGACGCGGTAGATGAAGCATTTAATGCACTGCGCATGCGCACTCTCCAGGAACTCGGCTGGGACTTCCTGTCAAATCTCGATTATGCTTTCACGGGAATTAATGACCCGCTGCCACCAGGGCTAGAATATGATGATTGGCTCTACACCGGTCGTGCCTTTGCGTTCAGTCTGAGCACCGTTCAGGCCGGATGGGTGGAAGTCGTTCGGGAGGAGTTTGAAGGACAATCCTATTGGCGTGTGTTCGTTCGCGCCTCCCGGCAAGATGGCAGCCTCGGTGTTCCGCTGCGTGAGCGACCATGGGACTTCGAGGCGCGCTTTCAAGGCAGCGGTCAAGCTTACGATCAGGGTGGGGAGATTAAAGAGAATGTTCCAATAGGCTATTACGTCGATTTCACACAACTGGCGCGTGACTACGGATTTGAACGCCTGCCAGCCTTATCAAATTGGCGCACCTATTACCACGGTGCCAGATTCCATGAATTTGTCTATCGCGACGGTATGGATTGGCAGACTGCGATGCTGCAACTCTACCCGGCTGATGCGCTGATTACGCCCACGCCTTTCCGAACACCGACACCCACGCCCACTCGCACGCCAAGGCCGACGCCCACACCCTGGTGGCTGCGCTGGGTCACACCGACGGCCATACCCACAAACACACCTGTTCCAACGATGACGCCATCTCCCTGAAAAAGTCGGAGCAGTGTGATTTCTCGCCCGAATATATAAATTATGTAAACCTGGCTTGACTCCTTTTCGCTGGTCATGCTATGCTTCGTGGTCAGATTCGAACCTGGAGGTTTGATGGTCCGAGAGCGAGTAGCCGAAGATGTCTACGTTTTTACAAGCGATCTATATGCGCAGGTCAACGCCGGGGCGGTTGTCGGCCCTGAGTGGTCTGTCCTAATCGACACGCTCGCTTTCCCGGAAGAAACACTCGAAATTCGTGACTTCCTCCACAACCGTCTGGAACGGCCCGTCCGCTATATCATCAACTCGCATTACCATGCTGATCACACGCTTGGCAACTGCTGGTTCCCTGAGGCGGTTGTGTTAGGCCATAAGCTGTGCCGAGAACTGCTCGCCACCAGAGGGCAGGAGCGCTTGGAGGCCGCCAAGCGCCAGAACCGTGACCTGCGTGATGTCGAAATTGTGCTCCCCGACGTAGTGTTCGAGCGAGGCGGCATCGGGCTGCGGGTGGGAAAACGCACACTCAGGCTGATCCATCTGCCGGGTCACAGTGCGGATGGAATCGGGGTACTGCTTGTTGAGGACCGTGTACTTTACTCCGGTGATGTGATGATGCCTGTTCCTTACCTGGTTGACGGCGATTACGAAGTCATGGCAAAGACGCTCCAGCGCATTCCTAAAATGAAATTGGAGAACCTTGTGCAGGGACATGGCGAGGTGATTTTACGCGGCGAGGTTCCCAAGGCTGTTCGCCGCAACCTGGACTATCTCGGTGAAATCCGCAAACATGTGCGCCAGGCGGGTCGTCGTAAGGATTTCATGAGTTACCTGGAAGAGGTCGATGTGGAAAGCTGTGGGAAGAGTCGAATCTTGATTGGCGGCCTGGCCGAACAGCTGCACCAGCAAAACTTGATAGCGTTGATGCAGGCATGGTATCCAAAGAAAGTAGCCAAATCGAGAGAGTGAGCCAGTAAAGGCACCTGATGAGCACTTATAAGATTGTATTTGATGGTGGAAGCCGTGGAAATCCTGGCCCGTCCTACGGTTCCTACGTACTGCAGGAACATGGCAAACCTCCGGTCAGACCAGTGCGGTTGGAATTCGGACAAGCCACGAACAATGAAGCGGAGTACATCACGTTGATCGCGGCTCTGGAAAATCTCCTCTCGATCCTGGATGCGCAGGAACAGTCGTCCGCCCGGGTCGCGCTGGAGATCAAAGGCGACAGTCAGCTTGTGATCAAACAGCTGCAAGGCGAATGGAAGGCGAAGAACGCAAGGTTAAGAGCACTGCGCGACCGGGTCCATAATCTGCTCATGCATTTCAAGAAGGTTGACCTGAGCCATCAGCGTAGAGAAGAATCCGTAGAAATCCTGGGTCATTGACCCTCCAATAGCCTTGTGGCATAATGCCCGAAAGCAAACATATAAAAGCTGAGATGGAGACGAGTACATTCAGCCAGGGCTGACAGAGAATCTGGGCAAGGTGAGAACCAGACCAGTCCTATGAGCGGAAAATCCCTCCGGAGCTGTGACCTGAACGCAGTTAATTGCAAGTAGGGAAGACGGGTTCGCCACCCGTTATCGGCGGCGCAGGTATAAGCCAAAAAGACGGCCGTACCTGATTGAGTGTCTGTGTAAAGCAGAAACCAGGGTGGTACCGCGGGAAATTGCTCTCGTCCCTGTTTGGGATGAGAGTTTGTGTTTTTAATACACGAACTGCGTCCGTTCGAAGACACATGATCCGGGAGGCGGCATGACAAAACTACTCTATCTTCAAGACTCATACCTCAAGCGTTTCGAGGCCACGGTAACGGATGTATCCGATCTGGGAGTAACGCTGGATCAAACAGCCTTCTATCCGGGAGGGGGTGGTCAACCTTACGATCAAGGGTCCCTCAGCGCCGGCGATAAATCGTTCAAAGTTGAACGCATGAAGCGCAAGGATGGAAGAGTCTGGCATGTGCTCGGAGAGAACGATCTGGATAGCGGTGCTGAAGTTACCGGTGAACTCGATTGGGCCAGGCGCTACCAGCTGATGCGTGTTCACACCGCGATGCACATTCTCTGCGGCGTGATTTGGCGTGACTATGGCGCAAGCGTGACAGGTGGAAATATGGAACCGCTGCGTGGTCGCATGGATTTCGAGTTCGAATCGCTTACGAAGGAGCTCGTCGAGGAGATCGAACAGAAGATCAACGTGGAAGTGGAAGCTGCCCGACCGATTAAAATCGAAACGCTGCCACGCGCCGAGGCTTTCGAGATTCCGGACCTGATTCGCACGAAGATCAATTTGCTTCCGCCGGCGATCACGGAAGTCCGAGTGGTCGAGATCGAGGGGTTGGATCTACAGGCTGATGGGGGAACGCATGTCGCCAACACAGAGGAGGTCGGCGTTATTCAAATCGTCGATTACAAGAGCAAGGGCGCGATCAACAAACGATTGGTTGTTGAACTTAAAGTGTGAGGTGATGGATGTTTAAACCGGTTTCAACGCAAGTTGACTTCGTAAAACAAGAACACGAAATCCTCGACCTGTGGGAGCGGATCGATGCATTTGAGCGATTGCAGGAGCTGAGGTCTGAAGGACCGCGTTGGTCATTCATCGATGGACCGATTACAGCGAACAACCCTATGGGTGTCCACCATGGCTGGGGCAGGGCGTACAAGGACCTCTTCCATCGTTTCAAAGCCATGCAGGGTCACCGCGCGCGCTACCAGAACGGCTTCGACTGCCAGGGTCTCTGGGTGGAGGTCAACGTGGAGCGTGAGCTTGGCTTCGACAGCAAGCGCGAGATCGAGGACTTCGGGCTGGCGAATTTTGTAACCCGTTGCAAGCAGCAGGTGCTGAAGTACTCCGCCGTTCAGACCGAGCAGAGCATCAGGCTGGGCTATTGGATGGACTGGAACGATCCCGATTTCCTGCGTGATTTGTATGAGAAGATGGGCGAGGATCCCTCACAACAGATCACGATTGAAGGGCCGTTGGGGGAACTTTCCGGGTCTGTGGAGTGGGTTGTCGGCCATCTCGGAATGCCGGAACTGGGTGGATCCTATTTCACGTTCTCGGATGAGAACAATTACACGATCTGGTCGGTGATCAAATCATGCGATGAGCGCGGCTGGGTTTATAAGGGACGCGATGTAATGCCCTGGTGCACGCGCTGCGGAACGGGTCTCAGCCAGCATGAGATCGTCACGGAGGGCTATCAAGAACTCACCCATCCCAGCATCACGCTGCGTTTCCCGCTGCTCGATCGTGAGGCTGAGAGTCTGTTGGTTTGGACAACCACACCCTGGACGCTGACCAGCAACGTCGCCGCGGCCGTGGGCCCGGATTTGGAGTATGTCAAAGTGCGGCAGGGCGATGAGTTCTTCTACCTGAGCCGCGGCACGCTGCATATGCTCGAGGGCGAGCACGAAGTCGTCGAGACGCTCAAGGGCTCACAGATGGAGGGTTGGCGATACGAGGGTCCTTTCGATGAACTGCCTGCTCAGCGAGATTCGGGTAGCCCGGGAGCGCATCGCGTCATCCTGTGGGAAGAGGTCGGCGAAGACGAGGGCACCGGTATCGTGCATATCGCGCCGGGATGTGGCGCAGAGGACTTTCAGCTCAGCAAGGAACATGACCTACCGGTCATCGCGCCTCTCAACGGCGATGGCTATTTCATCGAGGGCTTCGATTGGCTCACCGGTCTGCAGGTCAAGGAAGTCGCCGAGCCGATTTTCAAGGATCTTGCTGAAAAAGGACTGCGCTACAAGGTCGAGGAGTACACCCACCGCTACCCGGTGTGCTGGCGGTGCCGGGAGGAGCTGGTTTTCCATCTTGTGGACGAGTGGTACATCTCCATGGGCGCGCAGCTCGACAAACCGTACGAAGAAGTGACCGAGGACGAAAAGCAAGGTAACCTGCGCTACCAGATGATGGAGGTTGTGAAGGAGGAAACCGATTGGCACCCCTCGTTTGGTCTTGAGCGCGAACTCGATTGGCTTCGCAACATGCACGACTGGATGATCTCGAAGAAGCGCTATTACGGACTTGCGCTGCCGATCTGGGAGTGTGAATCATGCGGCAACTTCGATGTGATCGGTTCGAAGGAGGAACTACAGGATCGGGCCGTTGAGGGTTGGGATGTGTTTGAAGGACATTCGCCTCACCGACCATTCATCGACGAAGTTAAGGTCGCCTGCAGCAACTGCGGCGAAGTCACCAGCCGCATCCCGGATGTAGGCAATCCTTGGCTTGATGCAGGTATCGTCGCGATGAGCACCTTACGCTACAACAGCGATCGGTCGTACTGGGAGAAATGGTTCCCGGCAGATTTCATCAGCGAATCGTTCCCGGGCCAATTCCGCAATTGGTTCTACAGCCTGATCGCGATGAGCACAATCCTGGAACGACGTGCGCCGTTTAAGCATGTTTTCACGTATGCAACGCTGCTCGATGAAGATGGCCGGGCGATGCATAAATCGTGGGGCAACATGATCGAGTTCAACGAAGCGGCTGACCATATGGGCGTCGACGTGATGCGCTGGCTTTACATGAACCACAAACCTGAAAAGGATCTGATGTTCGGCTATCATCGTGCTGATGAAGCCCGGCGGCGCTTCTTAATCCCCCTTTGGAATGTGTATGCCTTCTTTGTGACCTACGCCAATATCGACGGCTGGCAGCCGGATAATAGCCGCGACCCGGCCTATGCTGAGCTGGATCGTTGGATCCTGGCAAGCCTGAACCGGTTGATCAGCGATGTGACGCGCCGGCTTGAGAACTTTGAGCCCGACCGCGCTACGGAGGAGATCGAAGCCTTTATCGATGATCTTTCGAACTGGTATCTGCGACGGAGTCGCAGGCGTTTCTGGGCTAAAGCAGGCGTCGATGAAGCCTCCGACGCTGACAAGCAGGCAGCCTACGCGACGCTCTACCAGGTGTTGGTCACACTGAGCCGTATTCTCGCTCCCTTCACCCCATTTGTAGTTGAGGCGCTCCATCAGAATCTCGTCCGGCAGTCCGACCAGGATGCGCCTGAATCTGTGCACCACTGCGATTGGCCAGAGCCTGTAGAAGCCGGGGAAGATCAGCAGTTGATCGAGGAGATGAGCCTGGTCCAATCGCTCGTGTCTATGGGGCATGCTGCACGGAATTCTGCAAATCGTAAGTTGCGTCAGCCATTGGCCGAAGCGGCTTTCAGGGTACCGAGCACGGCCGAAGAGGAGACGATCCGCAAGTACGATGGCTTGATTCGCGACGAACTCAACGTGAAGCAGGTTAGGCTTCTGGACACGGCCACGGAGGCTGTTGAGTATCAACTCAAAGCCCTTCCCAAGCAGCTGGGGCAGAAGTATGGTGCCAAGTATCCGGCTATTCGGGCCGCCGTCGGCGAGTTGGATGCTGAGCAAGCTGCAGAGCGGCTGATCGCCGGTCAGGCCATCGACGTGCAAGTCGACGGCGAGACGCTTACTCTAGAGCCGGACGAAGTTGAGGTCCGGGTGGAGGCGCATGAAGGCTTTGCCGCTGTGGCAGAGGGCGCTTATGTCGCTGCGCTGGATACTGAACTCAGCGAAGAGCTCGTATATGAAGGTCTGGCGCGTGAGTTTGTGCGCAGGGTGCAGGAGCTGCGAAAGCAGGCGGACTTCAATGTCGATGATCGCATCCGAATCGAGTACAGCGCAAGCGAAGCACTCGCCAAAGCCATCGAGCAAAACAAGGATTATATCCAGGAGGAGACGATCGCTTTGTCGCTAGAAGGAGTCGACTCTCCCGGCGGCGAAAATAAAACTGAAGATACGTTCGAGGGCGAGAAGGTCTCGATCAGCGTGGAGCGAATAGATCATTAGCTCGAGTTCCAAATGGGCATAAAGATCGGGCAGCGCGCAGTCCGCGTTGCCCGTTTTCATGCGCCCCATGCATGGGGTAGAATCTGCGAGAGTTTGTTTGTGGTGCTATCTGGGAGGTCGTTTTGTCGAAGGTTCGTGATTATGCAACCCTGCTGCTGATTTCAGGGTCGATCGTGGCACTAGATCAGTGGACGAAATGGATCGTGCGCAACAATCTGGCATTGGGTGAGACATGGTCGCCGTTCCCGTGGCTAACCCCATATGCGCGCATTGTGCACTGGAACAACACAGGGGCTGCATTTGGACTTTTCCCCGATGGAGGAACGATCTTCATGGTTGTCGCCATCATCGTCGCGGCGGCAATCTTTTATTACTATCCTCAGATCCCCTCCGATAAGATCGCTTACCGTCTCGCGCTGGGAATGCAGCTTGGCGGTGCGCTGGGCAATCTGATCGATCGCGTCCTTTTCGGTCCGGTAACCGATTTCGTCTCACTCGGCCGCTTTGCAGTATTCAATGTCGCTGATTCGAGCATATCGATCGGCACAGCCATACTGATCATCGCCATGTGGGTCGAAGAACGACAGCATGCTCAAATCCAGGACTCATCCGCCGACTCATCACTGCAAGAACGGGTGTCCTCACCCGAGCAAACCGAGTAAATCGCGTGGAAGCGCGCCTCGTCCGTTTCACTGTTCCCTCTCCGGGCGGGCGCCTGGATCACATCCTCGTCGACCAACTTGACGAATTTTCAAGAAGTCGAATTCAGAAGTGGATCCGCCAAGGTGACGTCCTGGTGAATGGCGAGGTCGAGACGAAGACTGGCTTTGCACTTGAAGGCGGGGAAACCATAAAGGTGCAGATCCCTGAAACAATCGATCCCGACTTAATTCCAGAAGCTATTCCGCTTGATGTCATTTATGAAAATGATGACTTGCTGGTGATCAACAAACCGCCTGACATGGTTGTCCATCCCTCTGCCGGTCATAGCTCCGGGACGCTGGTCCATGCAGTCCTGGCGCATGCGCCAGATATGGAAGGAGTGGGGGGCGAGCGCAGACCGGGTGTCGTACACCGGCTGGACAAAGATACATCCGGGGTGATCTTGTTTGCGAAGAACGACGCCACGCATCAATTTCTACAGCAGCAGTTCAAATCACGGCAGGTCGAAAAGACATATCAGGCGCTTGTCGACGGCCATCCGCCTACACCTTCTGGCCGGATCGAGGGCGCCATAGGCCGCGATCCGAAACATCGGCAGAAAATGGCGATTGTTCCGGAAACGCGCGGCAAGGAAGCGTTCAGCACATATCACACCCTGGAACGGTTTGACGATCACACCCTGCTGGAGGTGCTGCCCGAGACTGGGCGCACGCACCAGATCAGGGTACATCTTACTTTTCTGGGCAACCCAGTAGTGGGTGATCGAGTGTACGGAAAGCGTAAGCCCACGCTGCCGGTAAACCATCACTTGCTGCACGCCTCTCAATTGGCGATCAAGATTGCCGAATCTGGCAACGAACATGTGTTCAGCGCGCCGCTGCCCGATGATTTTGAACTTGCTCTGCAGCTGCTGCGTGCAAAACGATGAAACGGGGCTAATCATTTTCAAATCGACACCCTCCTCCGGATTGTGGATGAGTGATCAGGAGATCGCTATGGAATGGATTGACCTTCGATCGGATACGGTGACGAAGCCGACAGATGAAATGCGCAAAGCGATGGCGCAGGCTGAAGTGGGTGATGATGTCTATG
>CBFDDM010000107.1:0-10715 GCA_965603565.1 uncultured Anaerolineales bacterium
AAATTCCCAGGACGCGCATGCCTCCATGGCGAGCGACGATCACCTCCGGCACGGTCGACATACCCACCGCGTCTACACCGATGGAGTGCAGGAATCGAAGGTCTGCCGGTGTTTCAAATGTCGGACCCGCAAGGCAGATGTATACGCCCTCATTCATAGGGATATCGCCGTCCTCTGCAACCTGCCGAGCGGTGCCCATATATTTCCGGTCGTACGCCTGACTCATGTCAGGGAATCGGGGCCCAAATTCATCGAGATTTGGGCCTCGCAATGGATTATGGCCTGCCATACCAATCAGATTGATGTGATCGGTTATCAACATCAATTCGCCTGGTTCGAAATCAGGATTGACCGCGCCGGCCGCATTTGTCACAACCAACGTTTCAACCCCTAGTGTCTGCATCACACGGATAGGCAGTCCGATGCTGGACATGCTGTGTCCCTCGTAATAGTGTGCCCTGCCCTGGAGAACCATAACCGCCTTATCCTCCAATTCACCGAAGATAAGACGACCAACATGCCCTTCTACCGTTGAATGAGGCCAGCCGGGAATGGCGCGCGTCTCAATCGTGGCAACTGCCTCGACCTCATCTGCGAGAGGGCCCAATCCTGAGCCGAGGATCATGGCAATCTTTGGTTTATGGTCCGTCTGACCACGGACGGCCTGGACAGCCGCATCGATGTCCTTCTTGGTGATGAATTCTCCCATGACTAATATTCTTCCCTTTCATCTCTTGTCTGATGAATGCGCAATGCGTTCGGACTTGAAAGCCCAAGGTAGCGCTGAACCTCGCTGCGCTTCAAGCCTCTCTCCAGAAGATGCTGAGCTCGAGTGTGCCGGAGCGTCTGAGGTGAGAGGTCAGGGTTCAGGCCAGCCTCCGCCGCCCATCGCTTTACAACCAGCCAGAGTCCCTGCCGGCTAAGCCCCTTACCGCGCTGGTTTAGAAAGAGGGTCGTCTCTCCGGCGTGCTTGATCAAATGCGGACGTCCATCCTGAATATACTGCTTGAGTATCTCTGCCGAATTTTCTAATCTGATCCGCTGGCTCCCCCTTCCAGGTCGGCGAAGGGTAGCCTGTTCGATATCGACATCAGAAAGCTCTAGTTCAACAATTTCGTTTGCACGAAATCCACTCTCATACGCGACTTTCAATATCGCCGCGTCCCTCAATGCACCGGGACCAGCCGCGTTGAGCGGCGCCTCGATCAAGGAGCGCAGATCCGTTCGGCTTAACGTGAGTGGTTTCGACTGTGGGCTGGGAGGCGCATTCAAGATATCTTGAAGATGCGCGGTTGTGATCGATTCAACATCATTTAAATAGGCCAGATACGATCGCACTGCAGCCATTTTCCGGGAAACTGTCGCTGGACGATAACCCTGTTTCGTCAGCCAATCGGCGTAATCTCGAACATTGGCGTAATCGATCGCCGCCAGCATATCATATGAATTGCTGTGTGTTTTTACAACGCGCTGGAATTGCTCAAGATCTGTAGAATAAGCAAGGAGCGTGTTTTCCGCAGCTCCTTCTTGGCTCTGTAAATGTTGAAGGAATCGATGGATGGAAGCGTCCATCCAGCCTCCTGGCACTCGGGTTTTGCTTGCACCCCATTATACCATCGGGCCTCAAAGAGTTACCATAATTGAAAAGCTCTCTGGTTGGGAAAAAATCACATTAAGAACGCGCTCACCTTTCCCATGCGCTGGATTCATCCAGCCGCGCAATTTCTTCGCCGGAAAGATCAACTGCTAGGGCGCCGAGATTGTCATCGAGCTGATCAACATTTCGGGGACCTATGATCGGGCTGATGATGGACGGCCTTGCAAGCAGCCAGGCCAGACTTATTTGCGCCGGGCTGTGCGCCTTTGATTCGGCGATATCCATGACCACCTCGAGTGTGGCGCGTTTTATTGGCTCACGCAGATAACCCAGTATCCGCTCCGGCACGCTATCCCGATCCCTTGGAGGTGATCCATCCAGCGGATATTTTCCGGTTAGGAAACCCCGTGCTAACGGGCTGTAAGGTATGACGCCCAAATCATATTTTGTGCACACAGTCTCCAGTTCACGCTCATACTCTTCCCGGTGGATCAGATTGAAATGAGGTTGGAGACTGCTAAATGAGGCATAACCGTTCATTTCGGAAAGCAGCAGCGCCTCCACCAATTTCCAGGCGGGAAAGTTCGAGCAGCCGATATAGTGGACCCAACCCCGATGGACTATTTCCGTGAGGGCAGAAAGTGTCTCTTCGATGGGCGTTTGCTCATCTGGCCAATGCAGCTGGTAAAGGTCGATGTGGGAGGTCTTCATGCGCTCCAAGGATGCCTGGACTGCCTGGAAGATATGCTTGCGCGAAAGGCCTTGATCCGTTGGACTCTCACCCATGGCCCCTCTTACCTTCGTCGCCAGAATGATCTTTTCTCGTCTGTCGGGATGACGTTCGAACCATGTGCCCAGAATCGCCTCAGACACACCCCCAGGATTGTCTTCAACCCATCGCGAGTAGATATTCGCAGTATCGATGAAGTTTATGCCCGCCTCGAACGCTGCATCGAGCACATCCAGAGAGGTCGGCTCGTCCGCCGTCCAGCCGAACTGCATCGTCCCCATGCATAGAGCTGAAACCGATAGACCAGTAGAGCCCAGTATTCGGTATTCCATCAAATCCTCCAGACATCTGGGTACGTTCAAGCCTTCAAACTATAATAAGGGTGTCGTATGGTTTACTTCAAGATGTGAATATTATGAAGAATCGCTGCCAATATTTACTCGTTCTATTTATCTCCCTTACAACCGCGCTGCTGGCGAGCTGTTCCACTGATCCAAGAGCCCTGCACGGTAGCCCCTACGACCCACCCAGGCCTGCACCTGAACTTTCTTTGCAGAATGTTTCTGGAGATGAGTTCGAGCTTTCTCGTTATGACGGAGATATCGTGCTGGTGTACTTTGGCTATACGTATTGCCCGGATATCTGCCCCACAACGCTTGCGGATGTCAAACTGATCTTTGAGGAGCTTGGCGAAGCCGGCGATGACCTTCATCTGATTATGGTCACCGTGGATCCCGAACGCGATACGGAAGAGGTCCTGCGAACTTACCTCGATCGTTTTCATCCCAACTTCATCGGTCTGCGCGACGAAGGCGAGACGCTCGAGGATGTCATGGCTGCCTACGCTGTTTTTGCCCAGAAGGAACCTTCCGAAGATCCCGCGCGCTATCTCGTGAGCCACACAGCCCGGCTTTTTCTGATCGACCAGAGCGGCATGCTGCGCACAAACTACCCATTTGGCACGCCGCGGGAGGAGATCCTGTCTGACATTGAGTTATTGTTGGCCGAGGAGACACGATGATGAAACCGCGCTTTCTCTCACTTCTACTGCTGACCCTTCTAGCCGCCTGTGCCTCTGGCTCTGGAAACCTGTTAATTCACAACGCATGGATCCGACCTGCTGACGCCGGGATGAACACAGCAGCGTACTTCGTTATTGAAAGCACTGGCGAAGAAGATCGCCTTCTGAGCGTCGAATCGCGCCTCGCCGAAAGTACGGAAATCCACCGCTCTTATGTCGACGAAGCCGGCGTGATGCGCATGCAGGAGCAGGCTTTTGTGATCATCCCGGCAGACGGAAGCATCTCATTCGAACCAGGCGGCCTTCACATTATGTTCATCGAACTCAACAGGGACCTTGTCCTTGATGAGCAGATCCAATTGCAGCTCCATTTTGAAAAACAAGGAGAGATAACCATCGATGTCCCGGTTGAGATACCTTAATTTGCTGCTGCTTATATTTGCCCTTTTAATTCCCGGATGCACACGGCAAAGCAGTGTTGGTAAACAGGCGACCGCCGTCAGCGTCGATCTCAATTTCAAGCCCAACCCACCCGTTGTCGGTGAGGGCATGATTTATCTAGAGGTCCGCGATCAAAACGGACAGCCAATCAAGGATCTAGATATCCAGGTAAAGGGCGATATGACTCACGCAGGGATGACACCTGTATTCGGCACGAGCACAGACGAGGGTAAGGGGCGCTACAGCATACCCTTCGAATGGACGATGGCCGGGGATTGGATCCTTCAAATCGCAGCCGATTTACCGGATGGGCGTTTGCTCAATCGCTCTTTTGAAGCGCGTGTCCAACCGGAATAAGCCTTCGCACTCTGCGACTCAACCTGATAAACGGATCGGCGAATGAAATCAGGCACTCTGGACTTGCTTCACATCCCCGGACTGGGAAAGATGCTGCGCTCGCGCTGGGGCCGTCTGATATTTCAAATCCCGCTGCTTCTGCTCTTGGCGTTAATTATTTACGACGGCTTTACCGGTCCACAGTTCGCGCCCGAAAACACGGCCACGGTGTTAGCCTGGGTCCACTATCGCGGCCTGGTCATTCTCATCCTGCTCATGGCAGGGAACTTCTTCTGCATGAGCTGCCCTTTCACGATCCCGCGGACTGTCGCAAGGCGCCTGAGCTTGCATGGCGGGCGCTGGCCGGCCGCACTGCGTAACAAGTGGGTCTCCGTGCTCAGCCTATTCGGGATCTTCTGGCTGTACGAATGGCTTGATCTCTGGGCCAGCCCGCTGCTGACCGCATGGATCGCGATTACGTACGTTTTGCTCGCGTTTGCACTGGAAGCGTGGTTCTCAGGGTCGCCCTTCTGCAAATACGTTTGCCCGTTAGGCGCATTCAACTTTACATTCTCAATGCTTTCGCCGCTTCAAATTACGGAACGGAGTCGGCAGGTCTGCCGGAACTGCGAGGGCAAGGAATGCGTGAACGGCAGCGCAGACGTGCTTGGCTGCGGCACCGAACTCTTTGTTCCCGTGATGGAATCAAACATGGATTGCATCTTCTGTCTGGACTGTGCGCGCGCCTGCCCATACGATAACGTCGCGTTGCAGATCCGCAGCCCGCTCAAAGAGACCCGCCGCAGGTTGGAACCACCGAGCTTTGCACTCGCATTTATGATATTGAGTTTGATCTTTTCGGGGCTGATGAACGCCTTCGGTATGGTCCCACCTGTTTATCGACTGCAAGCCTGGTTGGCTGAAGGGCTGGGTTTGCGCAGTGATGGAGCGCGTCAGCTGCTCGTCTTCGGGTTTGGAAATCTGCTCCTGCCTGCCGCAATTTTGGTTCTGATGACGCTGTTCTCAGAGCGATCCGAGAGAAATTTCTGGCGCTCGATCCGTGCTGAGACGCTGCGCTTCGTCCCTGCGTTGATCCCGCTCGGTGCCGGAATCTGGCTGGCGCACTACGGCTTCCACCTGGCGATCGGGGGCCTGGCGATCGTGCCGGTCTTTCAATCCTTCTTGATCGATCACGGCATCCAATTGTTGGGCAGCTCGCCGCGCTGGGAATTGAGCATGATGCTTCCCCAGAACTGGATCTTCCCACTGCAGGTTGGTGCGATCTTCGTCGGCCTGATGGGTTCCTTCACATCCCTGGCACTTCCCGCGCTTGAGTCGGAGCGCACTCCGATGGATAGCTTACGGCGCATTCTGCCATGGGCGATCCTGCTGGTCCTCCTGACGGTTGCCGCCCTCTCCGTGTTCAATTTGCCCATGGAGATGCGTGGTACACTGCGAATGGGTAACCCTTGATACGACGACTGACCATCCTACTCGTAGCAATTGTGTTTCTGATCCTGCCTGTGGACACCTGGGCTTCAGGTCCTGGCGTTGGTGGCAGGCGTGTGCGCCTGGATAACGAGCAGGCCGGCCCCTACATGTTGAGAGCGGTCACGTCACCCACTCCGCCGACGGTTGGCAACTTTAATGTGGAAGTGCGCGTTGAGGATCGGGCGGGGCTGGTTATCGAGGATGCGACGGTGATTATCTCGGCTGCACCCAGCGATCACGAATCAAAGCAGATGCAGGTCATCTCAACTCACGAGTACGCCCCCCTGCCTGATGAGTATGCAGCACATCTACCCGTACCCACGCCGGGCTTATGGGAGATCACCATCCGTGTCGAAAGCCCGCTGGGTGTTGGACAGGTTTCGTTCTTCCAGCAAATTTCACGCCCCACATCGATCAGCGCCTGGCTCTCCGTCGGCGCACCTGTCGCCGGTCTGTTGTTGCTTACGCTGCTCTTCTTCTGGCTGCAGCGACAGTCCAATCAAGAGAAAGAAACCAAGGCTTCGGCAACCTGACTCGCCTGGTCCTTCAGACTGATAATTCATACCCTTCGACGTAGGGCCCGGATCACCGAGCTCCTGAATTCCCCATCGTGTGGAATCCGAAGGTTTGCCTTCGGTGCCGGCGAAAGCCGGCGAGGATCCATAAGTTTATTCCGCCCAACTTTCCCCTTCAGGAGAACTCGTCCTTTTCTGCTCCGCAGACGTCAGAAAGCTGACGGACTCCATACAAGATTGTCGGTGGCGCACTTCATTAAGAATTAAGCAATCTCGATAACCATGGAACAGACCAACATGCCGGTCTGATTCTGGTTTGTGTATTCCCAACCAATTACCCCGAACACCTCTACCCTCAACCAAAACCAACCGCTTTACCAGCGGCTGGCCAAATTCAATTTTTGAATATATGCCCGGACTTAGATAAATACATCCGCCACGAGCGCGGCGAAAATCAACGCCAGGTATGTGCTCGAATAGCGATACATCTTATGGGCTGGCTGATTGCCCCCATTGCGCCATAACCGCCATGCGTAAAAAACGAGTCCACCCCCAAGCAGCAGCGCAGCGAAGAAGTAAATCTGACCGCCCAGTTTGGCCAGCGGCAACAGAAGCGTCAGCGCCACGACCTGCACCGTGTAAAGCATGATCTGCCAGCGGGTCTCACGGGGACCATGGATCACGGGCAACATCGGTACGCCGGCACGAGCGTAGTCCCTGCGCTTGAGCAATGCCAGCGCCCAGAAATGCGGCGGGGTCCAGAAGAACACCAGCGCGAACAGGAAGAATGCAGGCATGCTCAACTCGCCCGCAGCCGCAGCCCAACCTACGAGCGGCGGTATGGCACCAGCGCCACCGCCGATGACGATATTCTGTGTTGTAGTCGGTTTGAGGATCAAGCTGTAGAAAACAACGTAATAGACTATGCCTGCTAGCGCCAGAACCGCGCTCAGCAAATTCACGAAGATCGCCAGCGTGTAGAACCCCCCCAGGCAGAGCAACGTGCCAAAGAGGATCACGTTGTTCTCATCCAAACGACCTTCAGGCAGGGGACGTCGCTTCGTGCGGGTCATCTTGCTGTCGCGGACGCGATCGATGTATTGGTTCAGAGCGCTGGCGCCGCCTGCCGAAAACGCGCCCCCGATCATCGTCCAAATGAACAGACCTGGAGCGGGAAACCCCTCCGCCGCGACGATCATCGCCGCCAACGTTGTGACCAGCAGCAGCGCAAGCACGATGGGCTTCGTCAGCATGATGTAATCTCGGAAGCCCCCATCGTATGATGTTTTAACCTGTTGATCGGGCCCCGCCCGCAAAGACTCCAGTGACCAGGCCGCTGTCTGAGACAGCACTGCAGCCGCCAGGGTAACTGCAAACAGAATTTGGTTTGCGCCATTGAAGATCGCCCAATGCAGCCAGGCGGCCAGCCCTGATATCCCGAAGCCTAATCCCAGGGAGTGAAGAGCCAGGACAAGTTTATCATTGATACGCGGGAGCCTGACGCCTGCAAAGGCGCGCAGATAGCCGAACCATAACAACACGCCTGATAGCGTCAAAGCGATCGACGCGGGGGGCGCGTTCAGGGATGCAACGATCTGGGATCGTCCGTCCGATTGGAAGGCAATTAACCCTGCAGGCAAAATCCTGAGCAGAAGCAGCGAGATGTAAAGCAGGGCGAGGCCTGCCCCGAGCAAGTGGTAACGCTTCATAAGTAACCTAAGGATCAACCCTGTTGGCAGAAATCAGCTGACCACAGCCAGCAGCGCGAACACCGCCAGCAGCAGCACGGGCAGGATAAAGACCAACATGTACAGCCTCGAATCATCGCGCAAGTGCATGTAGAAGGCGGCAACCAGCGTCGCCTTGGCAAGCGATAGAACGATGAAAATTGGCCTCAAAACCTGCCGGGCGACATGCGTCGATGGCAGCGAGAGGAAGATTTCAATTCCAGTAATAACCCCCAGCGCGATGAATACAACAGTGTAGATCATCACCGAACTGGTTGTCTTATGTTGCTCCATGATGATGCCTCGCTTAGACCAGGTAAATAATCGTGAAAAGCACGATCCATACAATATCAACAAAATGCCAGTACAAGCCGAAGATTTCAACCCCATCATACTTATCTTCAGCATACTTTCCGCGCATGGCGTTCAATAGCACAAAGACCGCCCAGGCTATACCGATCATGACATGCAGCCCATGGAAACCGGTCAGCGTGAAAAAGCTCGAGCCGTACACACTGCTGCCCAATGTCATACCTTCTCGGTAGAGCACGGCAAACTCATAACCCTGTCCTGCCAGGAAGACACTGCCAAGCAATATCGTCAACCCGATATAGCGGATCAAGCCTTTCGAGTCACCTCTTTGGATCGCAGCCAAACCCAGTACGACTGTGAAGCTGGAGGTGAGCAGGATAAAAGTGTTGATCCCGATGAGGGCGACATCAAGCAGCGCCGCTTCGGCTGGTGAGGGCGTGTTAATCTTGAAATGTAGAAACGCAGCGATCAAACCGCCAAAGAACATCACCTCGGACGACAGGAACAGCCACATTCCAAGCTTGTTATGATTCAGCCCAAGTTTCCGGCCGGCTTGAAATTCTTCTTGATGGATAACCGCATTTGATTCCATGCTGATCCTCAATCTCCTGCTACAACAGCTGTTTCAGGTGCGTCCGTCCTGGGCTCGACCTCGCCGTAGGCATAAGGCCAGTACTCCATAACGGGTTTCTCTTCGAAATTGTGTTCCGGCGGAGGGGATGATGTCATCCACTCCAGCGTGAGTGCCTTCCATGGATTCGCTTCCGCCTTCGGTCCACGTGCCCAGCTCACGATCGCGTTGTAAAGGAAGGGCAGCGTAGAGGCGCCAAGCAAGAAAGCGCCGAGTGTCGCCAATTGGTTGACACCGGTGAACTCAGGTGCGTAGTCGACAACACGGCGAGGCATACCGAGCAGACCGGCTAAGAACATCGGCAGGTAGCTCAAGTTCGTGCCAAGGAAATTCATCCAGAAGTGGACCTTGCCGAGACGCTCGTCATACTTTCGACCGGTGATCTTTGGGAACCAATAGTAGAGGCCGGCATATACTGCCGAGACGCTGCCGCCGAAGAGCACGAAGTGCAGGTGAGCGACGACGAAATATGTGTCGTGAACGTGCAGGTCAACCGGGATGGATGCCAGGAAGATGCCTGTGATTCCACCGATCAGGAACATCGATATGAACCCCAATGCAAATAACATCGGTGTTGTGAAGCGCAGTTTGCCGTCCCAGATCGTTCCCAGCCAGGAGAAAATCTTAACGCCGGTTGGTACGGCGATGATCATTGAGGTGATCATGTAAGGTATGCGCAGCGCCGGGTTCATGCCGCTTGTGAACATGTGGTGGGCCCAAACGGTCAAACCGAGCACGCTGATCGCCATGCTTGAGATGGCGATCGCCTTATAACCGAAGATCGGCTTGCGTGAGAAAACCGGGAAGACTTCCGAAATGATGCCCATGCCAGGCAAGATCATGATATAGACCGCCGGATGTGAGTAGAACCAGAAGATGTTCTGCCAGAAGATCGGATCACCCCCGGCAGCAACATCGAAGAACAACGTGCCCGCAACCCTGTCCAGCGCGATCAATATCAATCCAGCCGTGAGCATTGGAGTTGCGACGAGGATCATCAGCGCCGTAGCGAGCATACCCCATACAAAGAGTGGAAGATCCCAGAAACCCATCCCCTCTGCACGCATCGTCAGCGTTGTTGTAACGAAGTTGATCGCGCCGAGGATTGATGAAACACCCAGGATGATCACGCTGACCGCCCATAATGTTTGCCCGAACGGTGCCGTGACGGATAGCGGCACATAAGCCGTCCACCCCGATTCAGCCGACCCAACAAAGAAGCTGGCGATCATCAAAATGCCGGCAGGCGGGATGAGCCAGTAAGACAGCGCGTTGAGGTTCGGGAAAGCCATGTCCTTGGCCCCGATCATCAGCGGGATGAGATAATTGCCGAATCCCGCCAGCACCGGGATGATCCACAGAAAGATCATCACAGAGCCGTGGTTCGTCAGGAATCGATTGTACTCGACACCATTCAGCAAATCGGTGCCCGGTTGCCCGAGTTCGGTGCGCACCAGCATGGCCAGCGCACCGCCAACAATAAAGAAAAAGAACGTGGTCACAAAGTACTGAATGCCGATAACCTTGTGATCCGTATTCCAGGTGAAATATTTACGCCAGTCCACTTTTTCCGGCATGGCTGCTTCGTTTGCGCTCATCGTCAATTCAACTCCTGACCAAACAGCGTCGTCTTACTGAGACAGTAAGTACTCGACAAGGACATCCAATTCTTCCTCGGTCATGCGCTCACCGAAATCTCCGGGCATCACGCCTGGCGGGTATCCGTCGACTACGTAAGCGTCGGTATCCACGATCGAGGTTCGAATGTAATCGACCGCATCGACTCCTTCGACCCTGGTTTCAGCCGTGCTCCCAATTCCGTTCAAAGATGGCCCCACGACACCGCCCGCGTTGGCGTCATCGAGAATATGGCAGGCCCCACACCCGTATTTGGTAAAAACGACTCGACCGGCA
>CBFDDM010000108.1:0-10675 GCA_965603565.1 uncultured Anaerolineales bacterium
GTGCTGCCGGGGGATTATGTGGTGGAGGGTTACACGGACGAATTGATGCCCGACCGGCTGGGTGACCAGATGACTGCCCAGGAAGTCGCTGATTTAATCGCGTTCATGCTGACGCTTGAATAAAGGCATTGTCTTTCGTAGGGGCAGCCGGCTGTACGTCCCTGGGTGCGTTGGCAACTAGCGCCGACGAAGTGTGAGGTCGCTGACCAGGTACACGACGACCGCGCCGATCAGCAGCCACCGCGTCCATGCTATGGGGATCGCGGCATGCTCTGCGGTCGTGCTAAAGTAGATGTCCAGCACTCCCAGGGTGAGCGCCAGGAGGACGGCTGCGTTGCGCGCCGCCTTGTCGTTGATCCACTGCGAACGCTCGTCGCGCTGCAGCGCGGTGACACCGCGCTCTGCGTCAATCTGGTAGCGGCCGCTGTGAGGTGCGTACAGGAACCAGACGCTGGCTGCCACGCCGACCAGCAGCGCCACCCACCAGGCTGCGCCCAAGAGGTAGAACAAGGCCGCGAAGATCCAGGCGACCAAAAGTCTGCTTATGTAGTAGCTTGTCATCGAATTCTCCTTACTCCACCACCCAGAAGAGCTGTTCGACGGCGGTTTTCAATTCACGGGCGATCTTCAGCGCCAACTCGACCGAAGGGGTGTAGCCACCCTTCTCGAGGGCGATGATCGTCTGGCGGGTGACATGCGTCGCCGCGCCGAGCTCTTCCTGCGTAAGATCGAGCTCCTGGCGGCGCTCACGCACCTTATTGTTCACGGACATGGGACCTCTTCATGTAAAGTAGGCTTTACATGAAGTATATGCGCTTTGATAGGGGATGTCAAGTAGGCTTTACATGGTTTCGTCCTGCCACCAGCGCAGGCCGAGGTCGAGCAGCAGCAGGCGCAGGTCGGACTTCTTGCGCAGTCCGAACTTGGATAGCGCGTTGTGGACGTGGGTTTTGACCGTCTCTTCGGAGATGATCAGCGCGCGGGCGATCTCGCGGTTGGTGTGACCGCGCGCCGCCAGCCAGGTGACCTCGCGCTCGCGCGGCGTGAGTTCGGCGAGCGCCTGTTCGGTGCGCGCCCGCAGGACCTCGCGCTCAAGCCCGTGGGTGATCAGGTCGTTGGCCAGCGACTGCGGGGAGCGGCGGCGCACCCGGGCGACGCGCCGCAGGTGCAGCGCCAGCGGGCCGATTACCTCGAAGACCAGCGCGGGCGCCACGGTGTCGGCCTGATCGGCGCCCCGCCGGCTGCGGCCGAGCAGGAAGTCGAGCAGCGGAAAGGACCAGCGAGATCCGGCTGGACGATCGTGCTTTTTATGATGAAGCCACACAGTGCCAATCTTCTCCAGGAAACGAATCCTATAAACACCCCGATTATATAGAACAAATGTTCTGTTGTCAAAACACTGCAACATCCTTGGACCGTGGGCCGTATCCCTGTTAGACTCAACGCGGAGAGGAGTGGTTCACTTGACAAACAAATGGTACCTGGCGTTTGTAGCGATGCTTGCGTTGATCCTGACAGCCTGCAATTACCCAGGAATGGATCGAGTTCCACGATCGACACAACCACCGGCAGTTCCCCGGAATACCGCCACCAATCCTGCGCGGCCGCCCACCGAGACGAGCGCGCCGGCGACGGATGCGGTTCCCCTGCCGGAGGATCGCGGGCAGGAAGCGATCATGATCCTGGCTCCCGGTCCGGGTTCGCGCCTCACCAGCCCGCTGCAGGTGCGCGGCGTGGCCGATCCGACATTTGAGCAGACGCTCGTAGCCCGACTGGTGGATGCGAGCGGCACGGTCATAACCGAAGAGCCGCTGATGATCCAGGCTCCGCTCGGCGAGCGTGGGCCGTTCGAGGGTGAAATTAGCGTGGTGATCTCGGAGCAAACTAACGTGTTCCTGCAGGTGTATGCGACCAGCCCACGCGATGGTGGCATTACGCATCTCGAAACCGTAGGGGGAGGAATTACGTTGATGCCGGAGGGGTCCCAGGAGATCGGTGAACGTGATCCCTATCCCGAACAGATCGCAATCGTTGAGCCGGAAAACGGCCAGCAGATCAGCGGGGGTCTTGTTCACGTCGAAGGTGTCGGTGTGGCGAGTTTTGAGGGCACGCTCGTGTTGGAACTGTATGGAGCGGAAGGCGAGCGGCTGGGTTCAGAGCCGATCATCGTCGAAGCGGTCGATATGGGCACCCCGGGCGCCTTCTCGGGAGATGTTGCCTACTCGATCAGCGAACCCGGACCCGCCCGACTGGTCGTGCGTGATCCGCTGCCGACCGCCAACGGAGTCAATCACATCGCCAGCGTCGAGATCCGCCTGGCCCCCTGAGCAAGCACACGCATTGCCCGTAAAAGAAATTCACGGACCTTCATAGAGGAAGGTGCTGAAATGGACCACACACAACCTTCTGCGAGTCGTAATCCAGAACGCCATACCGATACAGATTGGCCGCTATCACGCGTGCTGGCGGCGCTGGTCTTGGTCCCCTCCGTTCCAATGCTGCTGGCATCGGCCGCGGCGCTGCTGCTCTTCTACATGGCGCCGGTTCGGTTCGGCAATTTGATCTCCCGGCTGCCCGGCGAATCACTCATCCGTACGATCCTGGTGTTTGCGCCTGCCACGCTGCTGGCGGTCGTTGTGCTGGCGATTCTCTATGCTGTAGATCAAGGCGAGGCGCAGGATGTCGCCGTGAAGGCAAGAGTCCAGCGCTCGACAGATCGACCTGGCAGGATGGCTGGTTATGCCCCGGCGGCGGTACGACAAACCGCTCTGACGCTTTCGGTCATCCCGCTTGGTGTCGCGCTGCTCTTCTCGCTCGCGGTCTGGTCGCTTTCATTTGTTTCGCCGGGTCGCTTCGATCGTTTCATTGAACCCTTTCCTGGCGAACGCTATCTGCGCGCACTTGTGCCAATCGCTCCCTGGATCTTATTTGCGCTGGTTCTGGGTGTGATCGCGGTGATCACGGTGCAAAGGGAGCGCAACCGTTCGAGGGGATCGCGCCGATGGATGCAGGACCTGCTGCGCGGGGCCAGCGAATGGACACGCTGGGTTGTTTCGGCAATGCTGGCATTTGCGATCCCGGCGCTGGGGGCCTCAGCACTTGCGCTTGCATTGGCGTGGCTGCGACCGGCACGCGTATCTCTATGGATCGAAAGACTGCCCTTCGATTCGCTGGTGCGCATCGGGCTTCTGTTCGCGCCGCCGATGCTGTTCACGGTGGTCGTGCTGGCCGGGCTCTACTTACAAGCCGGGCGTGTGCAGGTTCCACTTGAGATGAGGGACGATGAAAAGGTCAGTCAGAGGAAAGAAGCACGCCCGCTGCGATCCTTTCTTGCCACAGGCGTGCTGGTCGTTGGATTGACGTTTACGATCTCATTGGGGGTGGGATTACTGGGTACGGTTGCCTACCTGATCCTGCGCTAAAGGCTGAACCTTTTTAGCCTGCCGGATCCAGGCGAAGGATGCGGCCGCGGTAGTCCACCAAATAGACACGACTCTCTTGATCCTGACCGAATGACGAGATACCCGCGTCGGTATCCCACAACTGAACGTTTTCCCAATTCCCGTCCGCCAGCCTTAACAGACCCCAGATGATGCCGGAACCGAAGTCACCGTACAGGTAGACACCTTGCCATTCGGGTAGGCGCGGGTCACGCACGACCACGCCGCCAGTGACCGAGATGCCCAACTGGTGACTGTACTCGGCGACCGGGTCGACAAGATCTGTCGCATCACCGGCTTCAAATGCATGCGTACCCTCACGAATATCCCAACCGAAATTCCAACCAGCCTGCGCACCAGCCGGCTGGAAATTGATCTCTTCCCACTGGTTCTGGCCCACATCGGCGATGTAGAGATCACCGGTGAGGTTATCGAAGTGGATGCGCCAGGGGTTACGCAGCCCATAAGCCCAGATCTCGGGCAGGCCTTGATTCATGTTATCGCTGGGCACAGCGTATGGATCGCCGCTGTCCACATCGATGCGCAGGATTTTCCCCAACAATGTGTTCAGACTCTGCGCGTTTTCTTCGGGGTCGCCACCCGAACCGCCGTCACCGGTCCCGATGTAGAGCAAGCCATCCGGACCAAACGCCAGGTCCCCGCCATTGTGGTTTTGGTATGGTTGCTCGATTTGCAGGATGACCTTCTCGCTCTGTATGTCGGCCAGATCGGGATCTGCGCTCACCTCGAAGCGCGAAACGACGGTGTCGCCCCGCCGATCGGTGTAGTTCACGAAGAAGAATCCGTTGCTTTCGAATTGCGGATGGAATGCCAATCCTAACAACCCCTGCTCGCTTCCCTGGGTTGTAATCTGCTCGCTCAAATCGAGGAAAGGCTCGGCGAGGAAGTCGTCTTGAGAATAAATCCAGATCAGTCCGCGCCGCTCGAGAATGAAGAGACGCTCATCGCCGGCATTTTCCAATCCGAGCGGGCCGCGCAGACCCTCGGTTACAACGGTCCACTGCGCGCTGTCCGCCTCGGGCAGGGAATTGACCGTGGCGGCAGCTGTGTCTTCCTCGGTGGGAACAATCGTTCCCGAAGTGGCTTCAACACGTTCCGGCGTCGCGGTTTCATCTGTCCGGGCTGCCGTGACCTCAGTCGCTTTCGGTGGCCCGGCTTCGCCGTTTGTCGCCGGCGTCCCGGTTGCTTGAGCACACGCAGCCAGGCTCAGGGATAAGATCAAAATGAACGGTGTGATTCGCTTCATGCGTTTTTAGACCTCTTCAGTGATAACGTACAATGGTATTCGGTCGCCCCACAATACTAGCGAGGAGATGCTGTGTTTAAATCGTATCGCAAAGAAGCCGAATTTGCCTTCCGGGCTGTTAAACGCGCCGCGCAGCTGTGCGATCGCATTCAACACGAGATGGTCACTGAGGCACTATCCAAGTCCGATAAATCCCCTGTGACCGTGGCGGATTTTGCCAGCCAGGCGCTGGTGGGCGAGATGCTTGATGCCAGTTTCCCGAATGATCCGTTAGTTGCAGAAGAGGACAGCCGTGAACTGCGCGATCCGCATCAATTCGGGCAGCTTCAAGCAGTCACGCGCTTTGTGCAGTCTGAGCTGGGTGAGATTGGAAGCGATGAGGTTTGTGCGTGGATTGACAGAGGCAATGATGACGCAGCCGAACGATTCTGGACGCTCGATCCGATTGATGGTACCAAAGGGTTCCTGCGTGGCGATCAGTATGTCACCGCGCTGGCTTTGATCGTCGATGATGAACTCGTGGTTGGCGCGCTGGGCTGCCCGAATCTGAACACCGATATTGAACCGGACTTCGATGCTGACGGGTGCACGGTTGTAGCGGTTAAAGGTGAAGGCGCCTGGGCTTTTGGTGAGGAGATGAGTTCGGGCCGGCAATTGCATGTCTCGACGATTGAAGAACCCGCCAGGGCGCGCGTGCTGCGTTCGTTCGAATCGGGCCACACCGACACGGATAAGATCGGCGCGCTGACCAGCGCGTTGGGGGTCATCGCTGATCCGGTTTTGATGGACAGTCAGGCGAAGTACGCCCTGCTCGCTGCCGGCCGGGGCGATCTGCTCTTTCGCCTGCTTTCACCTGACCGGCCAGATTACAAAGAGAAGATCTGGGATCAAGCGGCGGGAGCGCTGATTGTCACCGAAGCCGACGGCAAGGCCGTGCTCATTTACTGCTATCTGGCCTACGGCACAGACCCGGCATGCCGCTCGATTTTACCGCAGGCAAGTTGCTGAGCAACAACACTGGCGTGCTGGCCTCGAATGGCTTGCTGCACGAAAAGGCATTGGTGGCACTGCAGCAGGTTGGCGTCGAACCTGGGTAAACCATGAAGATGGAAACTCGTCTGGCAAACAGCATTGCAGTCTTGATCGCCATCGCGGGCTTTTTCGTGACCGGATTCATTGCCGAGCGAGTGTACGAACACGTCCCGCACGTCGAGGACGAATTCGCGCTTTTGTGGCAGGCTGAAATTATGGCGGAGGGCGATTTTTATCGGCCCTCGCCCGAGCACGAACGATCGTTTCTGATCCCTTTTGTCGTCGATTTTGATGGTCGCCGTTTCGGGAAGTATCCGCCCGGTTGGCCCGCAGCGCTTTCGCTGGGAGCTCGCCTGGATGCACCGGGTTGGGTCAACCCTGTACTGGCTGCGGCGTGCTTGTGGCTCAGCTACCGTCTGGCGCGCAAAATGTTGACCCCAGCGTTGAGCCTGCTTGCCCAGCTGCTGCTCTTTAGTTCGCCGATGTTCCTGATGCTTTCGGGGAACTACATGAGCCACATGTACAGTCTATTCCTGACACTGGGATTCATGTTGGCCTGGAGTGATCTCTTCCTGAAAACTGAGATCAGAGCAAAGGTACCGCGCTGGCTGCTTATTTTCGTCGCCGGCGGGTGTATAGGCCTGCTATTCCTCACCCGACCTCTGACAGCGGTTGCTGTTGCTTTCCCCTTCGTGGTTCACGCCTTGTTCCTGATGGTGCGGCGAAATCGGCGTGTTAGGACGGAATTGCTCGGCATCAGTCTAATCGGCGCCGCGATCGGCGCGCTGCTTTTTATCTGGCAGTGGCTGCTGACCGGTGACGTGCTGACTAATCCATATACTTTGTGGTGGCATTACGACCGCATCGGTTTTGGTCCCGGTATCGGCGTCACGGAAAGCGGTCATTCGCTATATTGGGCATTTTTGAACACGCGTTTCAGCCTGCGCGCCGGAGTGCATGACCTTTTTGGCTGGCCATACCTGTCGTGGTTTTTGGTACCGTTCGGCCTGTTTGGCCTGCGCAAGCGGTGCGCCGCCAGGCTGCTGGCATCCGTGTTTGTTAGTCTTGTCCTCGCTTACGGCTTCTATTGGATTGGTTCCTGGTTGTTTGGGCCGCGCTACTATTTTGAATCGATCACCGTGCTCACGATCCTGAGCGCAGGCGGGTTTGGCTGGCTGGGAGGATGGATGGCAAGTCCACAAGCCGCTCGTCGGGCTAGAAGATTTATCAGTATTGGCCTCCTCACCATGCTTATGCTTGCAAACGCGATCTTTTATCTGCCGCTGCGTTTAGGTGGGATGAAAGGCCTTTACCAGATCGACCGTCCGTCAGCCAATCAGCTCATCGTCGAAGAGCCTGCTCATAGTTTGATCATCGTGAAAGCTGAACGCTGGTTCCAGTATGCCCGCTTTCTCTACCAGGTGGAACCCTTCGGAGAAAGTCCGATGCTGATCGCCTGGAGTCGCGGTCCGCAGAACGATGAGGAGTTGATGCAATCCTATAAGGACTGGGATATCTACTACTTCGACGCAGCAGTTGACGAATCTGAAG
Source organism: uncultured Anaerolineales bacterium (assembly GCA_965603565.1). Lineage (GTDB taxonomy): Bacteria > Chloroflexota > Anaerolineae > Anaerolineales > E44-bin32 > E44-bin32. The sequence goes on from CBFDDM010000108.1 coordinate 7,291, forward strand.
AAATAACTTCATGAGCTTCGTCGATGGCACCGGTGGCAGTGTTAGCCCAAATTATGTTAAGAAAAACTAAAGAGGTTCACCTATAATGCGGGCATGGCTGTGATTCTGCTGGTTGAAGATGACCCCACAGTGCGCGAAACACTGGCTTTAAACTTACGGACCGAAGGCTATGAGGTCCATACCGCCGGGGACGGGGAAACGGGCTTGCTGCTTGGCCGGAAGCTGCCAGTAGACCTAGTCATTCTCGATGTGATGCTTCCGGAATTGGATGGGCTCACCGTCTGCCGGGTACTCCGTAAGGAGAGTCAGGTCCCGATTATCCTGCTCACCGCGCGGGGCACAGAAACGGACAAAATCATCGGTCTGGAGACAGGCGCGGATGATTACATTGTGAAGCCGTTCTCGTTGGGCGAATTTTTAGCACGGGTCCGCGCTGCGTTGCGCCGTGGCTATTCATCTCAGCCCGGAACCGAGATGGTGGCCGGCAACCTCCAACTGGATCTCGTTTCCCGGCGAGTGTACCTGGATAACGAGGAACTCCAACTAGCCCCACGCGAATTTGAACTGCTCGCAACGCTCATGAGGAATCAGGGCGCGGTTCTCACCCGAGAATTCCTATTGACACGTGTCTGGGGTTCGGATTTTATCGGAGATCCGCGCACTGTTGACGTGCATATTCGCTGGCTGCGCGAGAAGGTCGAGCAGGATCCTTCAGCCCCAGAGCGCATCCAAACAGTGCGCGGCGTGGGCTACCGTTTCGAGGGCTAGATGGGCGATCTGCTATGGATCATCCCGGCGGTTATCCTGGCGATCGTGTTCTTTGCACTTTGGCGTGTGAAGTCTGCTGCGCATCATGCATCCGAGCGGGAAGCACACAAGCTGAGGCGTGAGTACCGGGATCAACTCGAGCAACTCGAAGCAAGCGTTGATGCACTGGCCGCAGCTGTTGAGAGCAGCGAGACGATGCTGCTAGCCGTCGATATGGATATGCGGGTTTTAGTCGCCAATCTCTCAACAGTGGCAACCTTTGGGGATCTGGATGATCAACTGAGCTTGATCACCTACACTCAATCGCTTCAGTTAGAGCAGATTGTCCGGGATACATTTGACTTGCGAGAGGGTGGAACGCTCTCAAGGGTTCTCAACCTGAATGACCGGCCCCACCGAGTTCTCTCACATCTGGCAGAGAATGTTGTCGGTCTATCCATTTCTGATGTGGCTGAGATTCAACGACTTAGCAGGGCGCGCCAGGATATGGTGGCGAATCTCTCACATGAACTGCGCACACCGATAACCTCGCTGCGTCTGCTTGCGGATACCCTGCGCGGCCCGGCGGCGGCGGAGAAAGAGGTCGCAGACGGATTGCTTTTGAAGATTGGTGCTGAAGTGGATACGCTTGAGCAGATGGCGCAGGAAATGTTAGACCTTTCCGCGATTGAATCTGGTCAGCAGGTCGTCCGCCTTGTTCCTGAGCCATTGAGGGAGATCCTTTACGGGCCATTGGCGCGCATCGAGGAACAAGCCAAGCGGCGCGATGTCGAGCTGATTGTTCGAGTGCCGGGAGAGCTTGAGGTTTTAGTCGATCGCGATCAAGCCTCCCGGGCGGTGCAGAATGTGCTTCACAACGCGGTCAAATTCACGGCGGGAGGAAGCGAAGTGCGGGTTGAAGCCTGGCTTGACGAAGGCGCCAACGACGTCGTACTGGCGATCAGTGACCAGGGGCCAGGCGTACACCCAGAGGAAATTGATCGGATATTTGAACGTTTCTTCCGTGGCGATCGGGCGCGGGTAGCGGCTGGTACGGGATTAGGATTAGCGATCGTACGTCACATACTGCGCGCTCACGGTGGTCGAGTCTGGGCTGAGAACCGACCACCGCCAGATACGGGCGCAACGTTCTACCTCGCGTTTCAAGCGGCCTAACCAGATCGGACCCCCCTGCCGTCCTGGTTTATTTCCTGATCATCCGTATTACGATCGCTTAATTGCGCCTTGATTTCAGCTTAAGGCCGAGACGTTAAGCTGAGGTCATGATGAATATAAATACACACCAAAGTAAAAAGAATCTACGAACCATCACAATCCCGGTTCAGAAAACGAAGTGGATGAGATGGTTCAAAGTCAGTGTGTGGAGCGTATATCCTGGGCGACGATCGGCGACCAACAGGCAAATATGGCCTGGTTCAATGCCAGCCCGGAAGAATTTGGTTTGCACCAATCAGACTCCGATTCTGTTCAAGCATGCCTCTACTGCGCATCACTTTCCTTTCAAATACGTGAGAAATCATTTCTAGGCGGAACCTTGCGGGAAATTGCCTGCAGCCGTTGCGAGACGGTTCGAATGCAAACACCCCGTTGGCAAACCCATCTGCCACATCGCCAGTCGTCGGAGCCAAAGAAATTCGGCGGTCTGGCGCTTAACTGATTTCCAGGATCGGAACATCTCTTTCTCTCTCCTCCAGGGCACCCGCCTTTTAAATCAAATGGCGGGTGCCCGCAGAGGTTAAGAAAACTTAACGAGAGCTTGATCTGGCGTTAAGGGACCCGATCTATCGTATGGCCTGTATCCAATCTCAATCCCGAGGAGGATTTGGAATGATTTCAAGACGTTTAACTTTGTTGATTATCGGGCTGATCCTTTCGCTGCTGATCACCGCGTGTAGTGGGGCCGTGATCACGCCCGAGGCTCCAGCTGTCGCGGAGCCGGCTGAGCCCGAAACCGAGCCTGAAAACGAGGCTGGAACCGAGCAGGATCGTGTGAGTCTCCCAGAGGTGAACCCTCTGGAATTATCTGGTGACGTGGTGACGGCGGGCAGCTCGACGGTGTTCCCGTTGGCGGAGCGCATGGCGGAGCGTTTCGAGGATGAAGGTTATTCCGGCACGATCACGGTGGACAGCATCGGCAGCGGAGCGGGATTTGAGCGCTTCTGCGTGGAAGGCGAGACGGATGTCTCTAACGCCAGCCGCCCGATCAAGGACAGCGAAGTGGAGTCCTGTAAGGCGATCGGCCGCAGCCCGATCGAGTTCCGCGTGGGCACGGATGCGTTGGCGGTGACGGTGAGCCAGGAGAACGACTTTGTCGAGGATGTGACGCTTGAGCAGCTGGCGCAGATCTTTGGCACGGCCGTGACGTGGGCAGATATGGATGCGAGCTGGCCGGACGAGCCGATCCAGCGCTTCATTCCCGGCACCGACAGCGGCACTTTCGACTATTTTGTCGAGGAAGTGTTTGACGAGGATGAGGGTCCGATCCTTGCTCCGGCGGGTGAAGAACCGCAGCTGAGCGAAGATGACAACGTGCTGGTGACGGGGATCCTGGGCAGCCCGTATGCTGTTGGTTTCTTCGGGTACGCCTATTACGCCGAGAACCAGGACACGCTGAAAG
>CBFDDM010000109.1:0-10593 GCA_965603565.1 uncultured Anaerolineales bacterium
GGGCAACCCCGCCCCAGACGTCTATCTGGCAGCGCTGGATTGTTTGGATGTCAGCCCTGAGGGGTCTCTAGTTCTGGAGGATTCGCCCGCGGGTATCGCCGCAGCCAAGGCAGCTGGTATGACCTGCTATGCTGTCCCCAATAACGATATGCCCGGGGCCGATTTTTCGGCAGCCGACCGAATCTTCGATTCCCTCATCGCCGTCGCTGGAGAATTTCGTGATGTATAGCCTTCTGCTTTGATGAGCAGCGAAGAGCCAGCACGGCTTGAGCACAAGTTGTTTGCGCTCTTCGTCGCGAGATGCTTCCGGTCGGTGGTCAGTATTCCCCGTAAAGCTGGATCGCCTTCTGCATCAGGTAGATGTGGTAGGGAGGTGTGATCGGGGTCAGCTCGGAGCCCCCATAAAAAACATAACCTCCCGGGCACTGCTTGCCTGTCTCGATAGCAATCCTGGATGCATTCAGAATCTCGGTTGGCGTACCGCTGGCGATGATCTGCGGGTCTGCGTTTCCGGCGATGACGTGCTGGGGGTAGTGTTTTGCGGCTTCGGTTACGGTGTTATTGCCGCTAATTTTCCCCCAAACCGATGGTGTGCGCATGCGGATCGCAGAGGGCGTGCCTGGATTACGTTCTGCTAAACCCTCATAAATCAAATCAGACAGGGCTTGCTGCGTCTCTTCGAAGCTCGCGTCGTGTTGTTCTATAGGTTGAGCTACGGAGGGCAGCACAGAACATAGTGGGGAAGCGTGTGTATGGTTTTTTTCCTCGATTTGCTGCGCAATTCTGTTCATCGGGTCATCTTATCGCGCCGGGGCTATTCGGCGCTGGGTTGCACATTATTCCGAAGGCCTTACACTTATGTTCATAATATAAACTTATGTTCGATTTGGGGGACAATCCTAGCGGGTCGACTTGTATGGACCGAAGGAGCATAAGTTATCAAAACGTCATGACGAAGTAGGGGCATTTTGATAAGGAGAAGAAGGCATGAAGGCATTGGCCATCGTGGGCAGTCCAAGGGTGGGGGGTAACAGCGAAATTCTTGCCCACCATTGTCTGGAAGCCATCGAGCAAATGGGGATCGAAACCGAGCTGATCCATCTGGAAGGCTGCCATTTGCTCGGATGCACCGACTGTGGGGTGTGCAAACAAACCGAGGACTGTCCGCTCGAGGACGATCTGCTGCCGTTATACGAGAAGATGAAGGCCGCTCAAGCGATCATTCTCAGCGCTCCAACATATTTCGGTTCCGCGCCGCCCGAGATCAAAGCGCTCATGGACCGCACTGGTATTATTGCTCGCCGTAATGGCAATACATTCGGACGGAAGGTTGGGAGCCCGATCTCTGTCTCGCGGCGGGCCGGTCATAACTTCACATTCGCCCAGCTTCTGATGTGGTTCTATATCAATGAAATGATCGTTCCAGGATCAAGTTACTGGTCGATCGCCATTGGCCGTGAACCGGGTGATGTACACGCTGATCAAGAAGGTATGAATACTGTCTGGCAGCTCGGGCGAAACATCGCCTGGTTAATGGAGAGGACCCAGGATGGCTGAACAAATTGAGTTGAGCGCTTCGCTTCTGGCTGCCGATTACGGCATGATGCGTGCGGACCTGGAACGCGCCGAGTCATGCCATGTGCACCGCTTTCATTTCGATTTCATGGACGGGCACTACGTACCGAACCTGGCATTAACACCAGCGCACATCCAGGCTTTGCGTCCATTCTCGGCCCTGCCTTTCGATGTGCATCTTGAGATCTCAAATCCTGAAGAGGTCATCGATCATTTCCCCTGGGAAGGGGTGTCCATGTTGATCTTCCAGGCGGACACGATCTCGGCCAACACCACGCTTTTTGGGAGAGCGCGCTCGCTGGGCTTACGAGTGGGCCTTTCGGTGAATCCCGATGATCAAATCGCTCCGTTCAAATCTATGCTGCCAGAGATCGATCAGTTTCTGGTCCTTGGCGTGCAGCCGGGCTTCGGTGGCCAACCGATGCATCCAGCGACGGCCGGAAGGGTCGCTGAGGTGAGAGCGCTGGCTGGAGATCTGCCGCTAGAGGTTGCCGTGGACGGCGGTGTCCATTTGAAGAACGCTGCTGATCTGGTCGCCGCCGGGGCGGATGTTCTCGTGGTGGGAACGGCGATTTTTGGCGCTGAAGAAATCGAGCAGTCCATCAGGGCGTTTCATCAAATCATCAAATCGAATTAAGTCCTTCCCCGCGTCAAATCTCTATCAAGGTTGTCCTTACAATCAGTTTTCAAGGCGCTTGTAATAGATCCGTAGCCTGTTTTTCATCGTATATTAAGATAAATGCTGTCTAATACCTATCCTGTTTATTTAATACATCGTCAATTTCAATCGATAGGTTTTTGGAAAGGTTTTGCCATGGAAGCTTGGCCACGCAGAGAACGGCTTGAGCAAATTTTCTTGATGGTTCGATCGGAAACGGACGTGCTGACCGAAGGTCGGAAAGAAAATGTAAACGAAATCATCAATCGCCTGGAGGATCTGACAAGCGAAGGTTACAAGGCGCCTGCGGGCCTCCAGCTGCGCTGCGCGGCAGCACTGCGACAGGCGCACGCGTTGGAAAGTATCATCCTGGATGGGATGCGTCTGGATCGGTGGATTGGTTGGCAGGAAGAGGCTGTGCTCGTTCATCTGCGAATCTTCTGTGCGGAAATAATGGGCATTCTGATGGACACACTTGATGACAGCAGAGGCATCCAGCGCACCAGCGTCCTGTGATGAAATTGAGTGCTCGATCGGATCATACGGGCCGGCCATAGCCGGCCTGTTTTTATTTGGAAGCCAACATGCGTAAGTTTATAATCGCTATCAACAAACTTTTCCGTTATCGTTCAGCTGTTGGATGGTTGAACGGTTGCCATTTTCAATCAAGCTCATCTCCTGCACCGGGACGATGGGCTCACATTCACAGGAGGACAGAGATCAAATGTCGCTTCAAGCAATCTTTGGCCAGGACAAACCGATCATCGCCATGGCACATTTACCTGCTCTGCCCGGAACGCCGCGCCACGATGCTGAAGGCGGTATGCCTGCAATTGTCGAATGGGTCAAGCGCGATGTCGAAATCCTGGAAGATGCCGGCGTGGATGCGATTTTGTTCTGCAACGAAGATGATCGTCCCTACATGCTGCGGGTCGGAGATGAAATCGTCGCCGCCATGGCGCGCGTTGTCACCGAATGTCGGCCGCAAAATCTCCCCTTTGGTGTGGACCTGATGTGGGATCCGAAGGCCGCGATGGCCGTGGCAAAGGCGACGGGAGCACGCTTCATCCGGGAAGTCGTCACGGGAACATATGAGAGTGATATGGGATTATGGAGCCCTGATGTGGCCGAACTGCTGCGCTTCCGGCGGATGATCGATGCCGGTGATGTGCTTGTGTTCGTGAACATCACGCCGGAATTCGCTTCTTCGCTTGGCTCGCGCAGTGTGGCGATGCGGGCGCGCAGCACGGCAGTCTCCTCCCTGGCGGATGCGATCTTGATCGCCGGACCTATGGCGGGCGCGGAGCCTGATCTTTCATGGGTGCAGGAAGCCAAACAGGCGGTCGCGGACGATCTGCCCGTGTTCCTGAACACCGGAGCGCGCACCGACAACATCGCCTCGTTCCTGAAGGTGGCCGACGGTGTCATCGTCGGCTCGACACTCAAAGTTGACGGCCAGACGTGGAACGCGGTTGATCGCAAGCGCGCCAAGGATTTCGTCGCGGCGGTCAATGCGGCACGGGCATAGGAAGGGAATTACGAATGATGGACACGATCGATCTGCTGCGTGAGCTTACCGCCATCCCGGCTTTATCCGGTCATGAAGATAGCATGATCGCATACATGCGTGATGCGTTTAGCCAACATGCTCAAGATATTAATGTGGACCGCCTTGGCAACGTTGTCGCGCATATTCCCGGGGGGCACTCTGACCGCTCACTGCTCATTTTTGCCCATATGGATGAATTGGGGCTGGTTGTTCGCAAGATCGATCCAGACGGCTTTGTTCGCTTCGAGCGTGTTGGAGGGATACCGGAGAAGACTCTACTGGGAAGCTGGATTGAAATTCACACCGAGGGCGGCGACCGCGTGCCGGGTTTGATTGGCACGACATCGCACCACGTCACGCCACAGGAGAAAAAGTATCAAGTTCCCAGCCGCCTGGAAATGTATATTGATCTGGGCTGCAGTTCGGCAGATGAAGTGCGCGCTCTGGGCGTCCAGGTTGGCGACGGCATCACCTACGCACACACTTTTCAAGTATTGTCGAATGAACGCATCGCCGCCAAGACACTCGACAACCGCATCGGTTGCGCGCTGTTGATCCGGCTGCTTGAACATTTACGGGAAAACCCGCCGGCGTGCGATCTTTTCGTCGTGGCTTCCGTTCAAGAGGAGTTCAACGTGCGCGGTGTTTGGCCTGTATTCCAGACTGTCAAGCCAGATGCGGCGATTTGTCTGGACGTCACGATCGCCACCGACACGCCGGAGATCAAGCACCTGTCGGATATGTCGCTTGGGCGCGGGCCGGCGATCGGTTGTTACGAATTCCACGGCCGTGGAACGTTGGGCGGACTGATCCCAAATCCCAAATTGCGACGCTTTATTGTGGATGTGGCTGAAGCGGAGGGGATTGCGCTGCAGCGTGAAGTCCTCATTGGCATCATTACGGATGCAGCTTTCGCTCAACTTCTGGGTGAAACGGGTGTGCCCATGGCTGCTTTCGCTGTCCCGATCCGCTACACGCATGCACCCGTTGAAATGTGTGCACTGCCGGATTTTGAACAGGCTGTGAGTGTGTTGAACGCCGTCGCGGAGCGGTTCGACACGGATGCTGATCTAGAGCGCGGGTGAGACACGATGATCAAAATCGCTCCATCGATCGCCTCTGCAGATCAGAGCAACCTGAAGTGGGCCGTCGAGGCTGCCGATCGGGCTGGTGCGGATCTGCTCCACTTTGACATCGAGGATGGTGTTTTCATCCCGAACTTGACCTTTGGCACCCGAACCGTTCGCCAACTGCGCCGTTTCTCCGATAAACCCTTCGACGTGCATCTGCAGGTGCAAGAACCCGAACGGTATTTTGAACCACTGATCTCGGCTGGCATCGATGTGATCACCTTCCAGGTCGAGGCAACCCGCTTTCCATATCGAGCGATTTACATGCTCAATCAGGCCAGTGTTTAATGCGGTCTGGCGTTGAACGCCGCCACCCGGCCGGACGTCATCGTTCCCGTATTAGATGACATCCAGGTCGTCCACCTCATGACAGCGGAGCCAGATGGCGAGCATGCGGATTTCATCCCGGCGATCCTGCAAAAAATCCAGGACGTTCGGGAGCTGATTGGCTCTCGAGCGGTTGAGATCGAGGTCGACGGGGGCATCCAGCCTGATCACGCCGGACTCGTTGTCGCTGCAGGTGCAACCATTCTGGTTGCGGGCAGGGCGGTCTGGGGGGCAGGATCAGTTGAGGAAGGCGTGTCGGCGCTTCGGAAGGCAGCATCGTAATCAGCATAATTTGTGAATGCTGAGTGGTGAGGAAGTTATGGGTGAGGCACGGCATCGCCGTGCCCATGCTCGTTATGATGCGGATTTCAACGATTTGGTGAACTCAAATAGATCCTCGAAGACCCAGTCTGGCTGAATCTCACTGTCTGGGATGTCATCGCGGTGGGCGATGCCCGTGAGCAGCAACACTGTCTTTAATCCGTAACGGGCGCCCCCGAGGATATCGGTATCCAGGCGGTCACCGACCGAGGCGACCAGTTGAGTGGGCAGGTCGAGCTTGTCCATCGCCAGATCGAAGATACCCCGTTGAGGTTTTCCCATAACGAGTGGCTCCTGATCAGAACTGGCGGCAAGTGCCGTGACCATCATGCCGCTTCCAGGAACAAAACCTTCTTCTGTGGGATAAGATGGGTCGGCATTGGTTCCGATAAATTGAGCTCCCGCTCGAATCAGGAGCGTGCCGCGCTTGATCGTCTCGTAGGTCAGATCGCGCTCCAACGCTGCCACAACGGCGGCGACATCCTCGTCGGCGAGTTCATACCCGGCCTCAGAGATTTGATCTTTTAGCGACCGCTCACCGATCACGTGGATGCGCGTACCCTCCGGAAAGGTCTTCTTGAGGTAGTGCACCGTGGCGACGCTGGATGTGACGATATCCTCTTCCTCTACCGGCAGGCCGAACGATCTAGCTTTCTCCGCGAATTCGCTCGGTCGTTTGGAGGGGTTGTTTGTAGCGAGCACGAACCGTAAGTTATTGTCCAACAGGTAAGTGAAAAAGTCGTTGACGCCAGCCAGGGCTTGTTCTCCGTGCCACATCACCCCGTCCATGTCGAGAATGAAACCTCGGATTTCGCTCAGCTGAACTTTCTCTGCTGGCTCAGAGGCTCCCTTCGGACCTGGATGCGCTTTCTGATTTCCAAGGCGCTTACCAACTGCACCACCTGGGTGATGTCCTGCAAACGCCTCATCGGAAAGCCCGCGCTCTGCAAGGACCGCCGCGCAGAGAATGTCAGCGACGGCTGCGTGTGCGAGTGTGCTTGCGAGTGGGATGACGCCACCGGCATCGTTGTCGGGCGCTACGTAAGCCAGCAAGAGCAGGTCGACCATACTGGCCATGCTCGACTGCTGAACTTCGCTTACGGCGATGGACCGAGCGTCTGCTGCTTTTGCGATGTTCAAGACGTGGTTGATCTCATCGGTCTCCCCACCGCGCGAGAAAGCAACGAGCATATCTGAGGTACGGATTAGTGCGCTGTAGCCGTGCTGCGCTTGGGAAGGATCGAGGTAAACGGAGGGCAGCCCGGAACAGGTTAGTAAGTGTGCAAGCCTGCGCGCAATGCTGCTCGACGTGCCCGATCCGGTAACAAGGACATGGCCTTCGCACTCTAGAAGCATCTTAATTGCTGCTTCGACATCATCCCAATCGAGGTGATCTTTCAACTCTGCGATGGCTGCGCTCTCTTTGTTGAGAAGATCCTCTCCCAGTTCGCGCACATCTTTCTCCAACTTGTCTTGTCTGGTTTTTGTCATTCGATACCCTGCTCGTCTTGGGAATCCACCCGGGCCTCAAATAGTGTTAGAAAGCGCTCAGCCGCCTGTTTCAGCGCCTGCTCACTGTGATCCTCACTTGCCAGAGAGAGGCTCATCGTCGTTTCTGCGCCTGGCCGGAACGAAAGCGTCGAGTTGATCACCCCTTCAGTGGTCTGCTGGTTTGCCATCAGCAGCCAGCCCAACGGTCGTTCCTTCCAGATTGTGAATCCGGCTTCTGGGAGCACGGATTGGGCTAATTTGAAACCCTCATCCGCGGAGAGTGATTCGTATGCAGGGGTCACTGCGTAGGTTGCCATACTTGCCTCCAAACGACGGGGTTACTCCTCCCCAAAATTAGCTTCGATCAGCGCCTTCAGCGCGGCGATTGCTTCGATTTCATCCTCGCCATCGGCAATAATCTCGATTTCATACCCCTGATGCACGCCCAGCGTGAGTACGCTCAAGATACTCTTGGCGTCTACAGGATCGGTATCGGCGGTGATGTTCTTCACTTTGATAGAGGCGTCATATGCGCTTGCCGTTTGGACAAATTTTGCCGCCGGTCTGGCATGCAATCCAACCGAATGCTCAACCGTTATGTTTAAAGTCTTCATTAGGTATTTTTTTCTAACTCCTTTGCTTGGTGTGATTGGCGTCGTGCTTGAGCTGCAAAGTTCAAGGACAGCGCTAGCGATTAGGATCACCATTGCCTCAGAATGAGGCTGCTTAAAGAGGGTATATGGATCACACCCTCAACAACTGAGATTTTTATTCGTCCTCGTTTTCAGCGAGCAAGTCAATCTCAAAGCTTATTTCGGCTTTTCCGGAGAGGGTTGCGGCGACGGAACAGTATTTACTGATCGACAGTTCGATCGCCTGCTGCGCGGCCTTCTCTGTGAGGCCTTTCGCATATAGATGGAATACCATATGGATCTTGCGATATGTCCAGGGTGGATCCGGATCTTGCTCCGCGCTGACCTCGATGCGCAAGTCTTCAAGCGTGATGCGTTTTTTCCGGATAATGTCGACCACGTCGTATCCACTGCAAGCCCCCAGCGAGAGCAGCATTAATTCACTTGGCTTCATGCCCGTATGATTCTCGTCATCATGGGCTGAAATCACGATAGAGTGTTTGCCGCTATCGGTGCCAACGAATTGTTTTTTTCCGGTCCATTGAATCGTCACGGGTCGTTTGGCCATACATTGCTCCTCAGTTGAGGTCGTGTTCATGTGGATAGATGACCGATTTCAGTGATTGGTCGGCCTCAAGAAGCAGCGCGATGGCTTGCTCCACCTGATCGAGTCCAAATTTATGCGTGATCAGCGCGTGCGTATCGAGGCGCTTGGCGCTCAGGAGGTCAAGGACGGATTGGGTGTCGACGTGATGAGCGGAGTAGCTCGAGTTGGCTCTCACCTCGCTGAAGTAATACGCATTTGGGTCGATCTCCCAGACCTCACCCGGAGCCGGAGGCGCCCCTAAATGCAGCTGTCCGCCCTGTTCGCATAGCGCAAGCCCGGATTCCCATGCTTCCATATTGGGTGCCGTGATGAAAACGGCGTCGGCGCCACGACCTTCGTTGACCTCGCGAACCGAAGATTGTACGTCGACCTCAGCAGGGTTGAAAGCATGTGTAGCCCCGAGCTGCAGCGCCTTTTCCAGGCGCCAATCGCTGAAGTCGAGCGCGATGATCTTGCCCGCCGGGTGGAGGGTGAGCAGTTCGAGATAACACATGCCCATGAAACCCATCCCGACCAGCGCTACGGTGTCGCCGGGGTGCAGCGGCGTCTGTCTGATCCCCTTCAAGCAGCATGCCATGGGCTCGATCACGGTGCCCTCTTCAAAGGTCACATTTTCGGGCAGTTTCAACGTGTCAAAGCGCACGTTCTCGGCTGGAACACGGAAGTATTCCGCAAAGCCGCCGGGGTCGATTTTCGTCTCGTTGAAATGCTCACACAGGGTGAAATGACCTCGATGGCATTGATGGCAGGACATGCAGGGCACGTGGTGGTGGACGAAGACGCGATCTCCCACCTGGAAATCGGAGACCCCTTCACCTACCTCGACAATCACGCCGGTCGGCTCATGACCGAGCACCTTCGGGGCGCGCGAGGCGAGGTACCATTCCATCGTTTCGCCACCGCACAGTCCGCTGACTTCAGTACGCACGAGAAGCTCGCCTGGCCCGATTTCCGGGATCGGCTTTTCCTCCACGCGCACATCATCGTTTTTGTAGTAAACCGCTACCTTCATTGGTCTGTCCATGCTGCCACACTCAGATACGCTTGAGTCGGGCTGAGCCCTTTATTTTAACATCCCCTGCCGGATCTCGGGTCAGGTTAACTCGGGGTTGATGACAACCTTGATCACCTTTCCGGCGAACATCAGTTCGAGCGCGTCCGGGACCTTTTCCAGCGGCATCTCGTCTGAGATCAGCGCCTCGGTGTCGATAACACCTGACCGGATGAGTTCGAATGAGCGGTGCACATCCAGCGGTGTGCCGTGGTAGGTTCCGTAGAGGCTCAATTCGCCGTAGTGGATCCAACCGGTATCAAGCTGGATATCCGTGCCACCTTTAAGACCACCGAACCAATTAACTCGACCACCTTTTCGAACGGCTTTGAAGGCGGTCTCCCAGGCAGCAAGCGCGCCGGCGCTCTCGATGGTCACGTCGGCGCCGCGCCCGTCGGTCAGGGATTTGATCGCCTCGACGGGATCTTCTTTGGATGGGTTTATCGTCGTAGTTGCACCCAGGCTGCGGGCAGCTTCTAACCTCGCCTCGCTCAGGTCAACCGCGATCACCTGTGCTGCGCCGGAGTATCGTGCCATCTGCAGGTGCATTAATCCGATCGGACCGCCCGCACCGATGATGGCGACATGCTCGCCAGGTTGTATCTGGAGTACCCGCTGTCCGTGGACGACGGAAACGAGTGGCTCGAGGATTGAGGCCTGAGCATAGCTCAGGTGCTCGGGAATTTCGAAGGTGTTGATCGCCACGATCGGGGCCGGGACGATGGCGTATTCGCTGAAAGCACCAAAGTTATATACCAAATGGTCACACAGATTCTCCTGGCCGTGCTTGCAGTAGAAACATTCATTGCAGGGCGCGGTGTTGTGGGGGACGACGCGCATCCCGACCTCAAATGCCTCCACGCCATCGCCGACTGCGATCACATCTCCAGCAAACTCGTGCCCGAAAAGGATCGGGGGCACGATCTTGGGATGTCCGCGTTTGTAGGTCTTGACATCCGTCCCACATGTCGTCGCTGCACGAACCTTGACGAGCAGTTCGCCAGGCCCGGGTTCGGGACGCGGGATCTCTTCCAGCACGAGTCTCCCTGGCTCGTAAAAGCGCTGCGCGCGCATCGTCGTTTCACTCATCGATACCACTTCCTGGTGGTTTGCATTATTTTCTTCTTACCCCTCACTGGCTTGTGGTGGGGTGATAGTGCTTCAGGTAGAGTTCCCTCAACTGAGCGACCTCCTCCAGATCCAGCGCCAGCGGAGTTGCCCCCATCGAACGGGCAAAAATTGTCAGGCGAGC
>CBFDDM010000110.1:0-10492 GCA_965603565.1 uncultured Anaerolineales bacterium
ATCGCTGGATTGCTCCGCCACGCTGCTGGACCGAGAGAGCAGCGCGTGAACGCCAGCGCCAAGACATAGGAACGTACCTACGGGTAGTACCAACAGCCATCCGATTAAAGGAAATACAGACGCAAGTTCAAGTGCCACCGCTCCACGCACCTGCGCGCCGGGGACGCTGTAGCGACCACCCGAAATCTCATTCAGTCGGCTGCCCATCAACCCTGCAAGTCCCGCCGCTCCCATGCTGGCAACCGAAAACGCGAAGACCGCCAGAACAACCCCGAGAAAACGCAGCACCGGTGCAGGAATCGAAATCAGAAATACAACCGCGAGGATGACCGGAATACCAATGCCAACACCGAGTCCCAGTGCTCCCCAGGGGAACTCCTCAATGCGCTTCTGACTGCGTTGGACGAGGACCGGGAAGATCATCCGCCATGCAGCCAGCAAGCCAGGGTATGCGATTGCTAATGCGATCAATGTGCCGAATACTGCATATACGTCTGCCATCTGAAGCCTCCCATGAGATGCATGTAGTCAACGGAGTATTCCTTCCATAACGACATACATTAACTAACCGATTTTTGTTGCACGGAAGTAAACAAGATGAAAAATCCTGGCTTCGGAGTAGGACCGGACTGGATTTATAGGAGTATCTCGCTCGACATTGCGACATGCAGATTTCCTGAATTTCATCTAATATAGGCGCTCTTCAAACTCAGGAGGTGGCCTCAATGAGCCTTTTCACCCTCATCAACCCGGATCTCGATGATATCCCTGTCGAGGACGAAGTCCTCTTAGGACGCGGATCAGAATGTGATGTCCGCCTGAAAGATTCTGAGGTTTCACGTAAGCACGCGATGTTCTATGTGGAGGATCAAAAACTCTACGTTCGCGACGAGGGTTCCGCCAACGGCACCTTCGTAAACGAGGCACGAATTGACGATCCCGTCGAGCTCGCCTACGGTGATTTAATCCGCGTGGGGAACACCAACTTCACGGTCGAGGTCACCGATGCAGAGGACGTCACGCCGACCGTATTCGCGGAGGAGGTCGATATCGGCGGGACCCTGGGGGCGATCTCAACGGAGGAGGAAGTCACCGCTGTAGAAGCGCCTCCGCCGGACATCAAAGAACCTGCAGCACCCGACGGCAAGAAGAAACGCTCCCCGCTCGTTTTTGTCGGGATCGGCTGTGGGGTCCTTGTGGCGATCGCGATTTGCTGCCTGGCGACAGTGTTTGTGCTGAATCAGTTTGATGTCTTAGACAATCCTTTGGATGGATTTGATCTTTTCTCCAGCTCAGGTGCTATCCCCGAGTACTCTCTTGAGGATGTGCTCTCTGAGCAAACGATAGACGATCGGCCGGAAGTCATCGGCTATCTCGGGCTTCCGGACGCGTTCACCATTTCGGAAATCATGTTGGATGGATCACCGGTGCGTGTCGAAACTTGGCGTTATTTCGCATTCGGCACACGCGTCGATTTTGTCGATGGTGAGGCGACCTGGACGATGGATATCGAACCAACACCAGAGGATTCGATCCTGCCCGCCTGGTACGACCCCCTGGAATTTGATCTCGGCATGACTCAAGCTGAAGCAGCACGCGTTGCAGCAGCCGCCTCGCCAGCAGGCATGTCACCAGAAATGGTCAGTCTCGCCGGTGCCGGTGATGAGTTTGCCAGCGGCTTAATGATGGTGGGAGATCAGATCATCTTGGGTCTGGATGAAACCGGCTTGATCTATGTCGAAACCATCGGCCTCTTCCCTGAAGGTGAAGGAGGCTCCTGATGAAGAAGCTCAGCTGCAAGCTTGCCACGATCTTTCTTCTCGTCGCTTTTCTCTTCTCCTCTTTTCCAGTCCTGCCGACCTCCGTCCAGGAAGCTGAGGCTGGTGGTCCCGTCACCAACGCGCTGATCGGCTTGTTCAATGTGATCGGCGCAGCCCGCAGACGCAACCGTGTCTACCGGGAGGCGCGCGTCACCCAACGCGACATGGATACTTATTACGATTCGCTTATTGATGAAGCGCGCCAACAGCTCCAGGACCGTGAGATGATCGGGGATTTTGACAGCGAGACGCGCAGCCAGCTGCGTTCCTACATCAAGATGTACGAAGCGCTGCAGGCTGAGCGTGAAGCCGTCACGCAGATGATCGAGAGCGAGAAGAACGACGCGCGTAGAGAGTTCAACCGCAGCCTTACTCGGGAGGTCGTGGGCGTCCTTATCCGCTCACCGGGTGGCCAGCACCTTATCGGTGATATCCGTTCGACCGTGGGTGAACTGCGCCAGGCAGCCCAGGCGGTTCAAGCCGCGATTGCTGAAGGCCGGCCTTTCGACGCGCTTGCTCAGGCACTGGCAGATAAAGTCGGAGATATCCCAATCCTGCGCGAAACTGCCTATGAAGTTGGTTATGCCGCCGGCCAGAAAGTCGACCAACTCTTAGGTGGCGTGCTGACCCAGGTCGACCAGGCGATGAGCAACATGCAATCCGGTATGGGTGACGCGCTGGACAAGATTAACGAGATCGACGCGGAGTTGGCCCGTTTTGACGAGACAGAGCGCACGCCGGTCTCACTGGTGGAAGAGGGCAGCCCGTTGAGCAGCATCCGCGGTGTAGACCGCGCCAACGCCGCCGTCGACGTGGCCGCAACGGCGTACACCAATGCAGCCATCATCGCCGGCGCGTTCCAGGATCCCTCCAATGCCGAAAAGGATCGCATGCGAGACCGCATCCGAGAGCAGCTGCTCGCCGATAAGTTGGACCGGCTTGGTCAGGTCGGGCAGACGATGACGACTGTCGTCTGTCAGGGGGTCGGCCGGGGTGAATACATCGCCGCGATGGGCCAGTTGGGCCGTGCACCCGAGGAACCGCTCAATCCGGATCGAGCAGGGTACTTGATTTGCGTCGATAAGGTAAGCGGCGCGATCGTGCATGCCGCGCTGATCGGCCCGGCGAAAGTCACCGAAGTGACGACGACTCCGGACGAAGCAGCGAGTGCCGCTGAGACCGAGGCTGCATCAACAACTGAGGCGCCTCCCCCACCCCCCGAAGAAGAGCGCTGCTCGTTGAGCGGGAATGGCGACTTCGTGATCGAAGCTTTTGAATTCCTCAGCCAATCGAGCACCTGTGAGGGCGTCGATTTCAACACTGGCTTCCCAGCAGAACCGATGCTCGCCTACCTCGCTATCGCCGGCAGATGGGTGATGGTCGACAGCACACCGGAGGGGAATGTGTGGGAGTGGCAGGCGGCGATGCCCTTGGAGGGCGCAACCGTCAACGGTGAAGCGCGCGTGGTTGGCACGACGCTCGATATCGAGGCGACCGTAAACGCCCCGCGATCATCCTCTTCCATCTTCCCATCTCCTGCTCGAGGCCACGCGGTTGCTCTGGCAGCTTTGCTCCCGTTCTTCCCCCTGGCAACGAGAATTTCATCACGCAAACGGCGCAGGATCATCCTGCTCATTTTCACCGCCTGTGTTCTCCTGCTCACTGCTCAATCCTGTGACATATGGGGCAATATGTATGGTCATTACAGTTTCCCGATTCCCGAAAATGGGTTCCTCTGCGAAGTACCAGCCGAAAACCCCAATCTGGCTGAGATGCCGGGAAGCACAGGGAATTTTGAGTTTACATTCTATAGCGCCGATGATGAAGGAAACGTAGAGAAGTGTACGACCAGCGCTACAGTCAGCGGTGTTGGAGTGCTCAAACGCGACGGTTTTTATAACGAGGCGATGCTCGAATCAGAAGATTAATGTCAGCGATATCTGGTTTAAGCGCGCTTTTTCAGGAAAAAAAGCACAAAGGAGATCGCAAGTAAAGCCAGCCCGATCCATGTCAGGAGTTGTTGATCACTGAAGATGCCTGCGAGTACAAACAGCGCGGCGATCAGGCGAATTGTAGGACCTTCAAGAAGAATGGAGAGCGTCCTGGTCAACGGGGAAGCCTCGACGTTCTCGCCGTAGGTGCGCAGTTTATCCAGCAGTTCAGCGGTGGACGGTTCCGTTAACGTCGTTCCGTCCGGGAAGACTAGCGTGGGCACGCTTTCATGGCCATTGTTAATCTTGCGCACATACTCCGCGGCGCTCATGTCCTCGCGGATATCGATGTAGTCGTAATCGATTGCGTTCCGATCAAGTTCCCTGCGAACAGTGTAAACCTGCGGACAATAACGCGTCCCATATAATTTGATGCTGTTCATTTACTCTCCAACCGGTCACTTAAGAAGATCTTGACTTTCCATCGAGATCCGTGATTGTACTGTCTGTCATCAGTAACTGACGAATCACTCCTGACCTGACTCAGGCTCATATGAGATGTCGGTGCTGGGCTGCAGAATTTTTCGATCGAGACTCAATTTGAGCAAATCGTATTACAGTATTCCTGCTGCGATGTGGCAGTTTGATCGGGGCTACCCTGCAAGATTCAAATGGTGCTACCTTGAAGAGAATCTGATTGATGCCGCTCTTCCCCCCATCGGACATTTGGATTTAAGATTTTGTGCTTCAACACCAAATACGCCATTTCAACTGAATCGAACGCCGTTTAAGCCTGGTTTCAACTATAGTTAACCTATGACTTCATGGGAGCTAAAGCGCAATTGGGACATCGTCCGCTATATCGTCTACTACCTTATCGAAGATCTGGTGCCCCCCGAACTCATCCCCGGTACGCATATCGTCGACTTCAGCGCCGGCCTTGGTGACCTGAGCGAGTATATCTATGCGCACAAACCTGCTTCACTCACGGCTACATCTCCCGATGAGGTGCCAGCACCTCCTTCCCTGAAAGGAAAACCGGGCTTCCGATTCCTGACCGGCATTCATGCTCGCGAAATTAACAGAAATTTCGAACCTGAGAGTGTCGACCTCTTCATCGCTCGAATGGTGTTCCAGTTCCCTACTTCCGAAAAAGATCGCATCGACGTCGACGGTATGCTCGCCCAGATTCACACCCTGCTGCGGCCCGGTGGCCGTTTGATTGTTTGCAGCCACGAGTACACCCAGCTGGACGAACATCCTGATGATCGCGGCCTACCCTTCAATCAGTATCTCTCGGAACTCCCCTCACATCACACCGGCAGGTCGGCTAGACGGATTGCGGGGCTCGTTGAGATGATCAATGCCATCGGTATTCCACCTCGCGAAGGTGTTCATGGTCAAACCGGGTTCGGACTCAAGGGTCTGATGGCCGTCGACTCGTTCGTCCAATGTGGTTTTGAAATTGAACGCGCGGCCGAGATCGAAGACTTCACCTTCCCGGTCGGCATCAGCCACGATCTCAACCAACGAAAGGACTACTATCAAAACCTCGCGGCGCAAGTTTTTCAAATTAAGAAAAAGAAAATCAATTCACCTGAATTCGAGGATAAATACAAGCGTCCTGCAATCCTCCGGGATATTCTCCTCGAAATTTCAAGACTGCATCGTTTTGTAACCGTCCCTATCTTTAAAATCCAGGCGCTCAAGCGCTAATGAAATGGTTCACCACCGGGATATCACCATAAAGATTTACTATCATGGTTCCCAATTACCCCCCTACTCCCGACTCCGCCTGATTGTCCCCCAAGGCAGTCTTCTTAATTACGAGTAGTACCTTTTTTCAAAAACCAACGCTCCACTCAAAACCAGAATGGAGATTCTTAGCCGTTTATGCTCCCCTGAATGACGCTCAAATGGACGCGAGCTTCAGGGTGCCCTGGTGCATGTGTGCCAGAGTGCCCCGATTTCCAATTCCCCAAATATTACTCCCTACTTCCTTTTCCCTCCGCCATTTCCATTTCCTCCCATAATTATGCTAAAGTAAGAAAATCAGTACACTATATAGTCCCCGGTGCTTTAACCGGGATCGTGATCGTATGTTGGGGCAAGCTGCAGGTGGCTTATTCATCAAAGCACTGAACTCACTGGAGGTCACCCTGACTGGTCCACGTCAAACGCATCCTCATGCTCACCGTGCCCAAACCTCCATAGCCTCCCCGCGTGTCCAATTGCTGACGGACCGGCGATCTTCACCTTCATCACCGCCAACCAGCGAAACAATTGTCCCGTGCGAACCTCCAAGATGTCATTCCCATCGCCAGAGTGTGAGCTGGCCGTGATAGAAAACCTACAAACAGTTCGACGCTTAGTTTTCATTTTCAAAAGGAGAGGAAAACATGGATCTTGAAGTTGAAGCCTATTTGAGACCCCCGGAGAGGGAAATGCCTCCGTATCCGCCCAAGGTTGTCACGCTTGCGACGGGCGGGAAAATGGTCATACGTCAGGCGACACGGGAAGATGTACCGACGATTCTTAAGGCGGTCAAACCGACGATCGAGATCGAACGTGATTTTTACGATATCGTCGGTGCGCGTGTGTACGCGGAATTGCTCGGCTGGTACCGTCATCGCGTAAGGGACATGTTCTGCTTGATCGGGCAAATCGACGGCTACCTGGTCGGACAGGTCAACAGCCGCTCGCTGACCGATGATATCGACATCAGCCTGCATACACTCGCCATCGAACGCGGCCTGCGCATCGGAGCACACTTGTTTGCGGCCAAGATGGAGTATTCGATCGAGTATCTGGGTCGGGAGGAAGTACTGATTACCGCCGAGAGCCCGATTGGCTTCCGACGCTGGATGATCGAGTACGAACTCGAGCTGCGCGAAGGCCAGCACGAGCTGGGCGGCGCCGCCCCCTACGCATTGACCAAGGATCTTTACTACAAACATAAACCAAGATTAGTCGCTGGCGAGCGTCCGGTCCCTGATGAATTAGTGGAAGTCGCAGAGCGAGAGATTAAGGTCGTCAGCGAAGACGACATCGTCGAGAAGATCCTCGGAGCGAAGAGGAGGATAAAGAGATGAGGCCAGTATACATTGCCGGCGTTGGAATGGTCCCATTCGAGCGCCATGATGAAAACACGCTTGACGACCTGCTAGCCGGAGCTGGTCTTGCCGCAATGGACGACGCCGATCTGGGCAAACACGAGATCGGCGCAGTCTACCTGGGCAATATGGCTTCGGGTTTATTCAACCACCAGGTCTCGGTCGCCAGCGCCCTGGTTGACCGTCTGGCATTGCTGCCCGCAGCCGCCGAGCGCGTTGAAAACGGCCCGGCTTCGGGCGGTTCCGCCATCAAAAACGGGATCCTGGCGATTGCAAGCGGCTACTACGACGTCGTATTGGTCGTTGGTGGCGAGAAAATGCGCGATGTTATCGGCCCGAAAGCCACAGATATCGTTGCCGCGATGACACACCCGCGCGCCGAATACATCTACGGCCTCACCCTGCCAGCCATGGCGGGCATGTTCACCCGCCTCTACATGGAAAAATATGGCGTCACACGTGAGCAACTGGCGATGGTGGCAATTAAGAATCAGGAGAACGGCATCCACAATCCCTACGCCCACATCCAGATGAAAATCACGATGGAGGGTATCGTCGGGCATCACCAGTCGCATATCAACAGTCCGGTTGTAGCGGACCCGATCCATCTTTACGATTGCTGTCCGGTCAGCGACGGTGCCGCAGCGGTTGTACTGGTCACCGAGGAAATCGCCAAATCTCTGAAGAAGCCCTTGGTTGAACTGGCCGGTTTTGGCCAGGGCACAGATACACACACGCTTGCGGAGCGCGCGGATCCAACCGAACTGAAAGCGGTAAAGATTGCTGCTCAACAGGCTTTCGAACGTTCCGGGTTGAAGCCAAAAGATATCGATGTGGCGGAACTGCACGACGCGTTCACGATCCTCGAGATTGCGGAGAGTGAACAGGCCGGTTTCTTCAAGATGGGTGAAGGCGGCAAAGCCGTGGAACGCGGCGATACCAGGATCGGAGGAAAGCTCCCGATCAACCCTTCAGGCGGTTTGAAGGCGCGCGGCCATCCTGTCGGCGCGACGGGAGTCGCGCAGATCGTGGATCTCGTCTGGCAGCTGCGCGGCGAGGCGGGTGAAAACCAGGTGGAAGGGGCTAAAAACGGTTTTTCGCTCAATTTTGGTGGTTTCGGCAACAACGTGCTGGCCTTCGTGCTCAGGAGGACCTCATGAGCAACATCACCGCATATAAGTGCAAGTCCTGTGGCTTGATCATGTATCCCTATCATGACCGCTGTTTGAACTGTAAAAAGCGTGAGTTCGAGGAGATCGAGCCCTCAGAATACGGGAAGCTAGTTACCTACACGGTCATCGAACAGCTCCCCTGGGGGATGGATGAGCGTGGCCGCGTCCTGGGCGTCGTCGAATTTGAGAACGGCGTGAAAGCACTCGGCCTGATCGACGTTGAGGAACCAAAACTGGGTATGAAATTGAAGCGTGGCTGGGGCAGTGTCCGTGAGATGGGCGGCCTTAAAGTGAAGGGTCTCGTCTTCGAAAAGGCTTAAGTCAGCACCGAAAACGCTCCGGTTGAAGGAAAGCACGAAAAGCGGTGCTGATGAAAGCTTAGCCCGTGCAGTTCGCTGTCGGCGAGACCGCAGCATGAGAAAGGAAGAAGAACGTGAAAATCATCGACCTGACGATCCCGCTGGGGATTGGGACACCGCCGTGGCCGACCTACGAACCTCTGCAGGTGAAATATTTTAAACGGCTGGCACCCAACGGTGCCAACGGGCAGGTACTGACTCACTCAAACCATCTAGGCACCCACCTTGACGGCGAAATCCATTTTTACACTCCCGGCAAAGACATCGCTGAACTGGATTTCGAGTTTCTCGCCGGACCAGGCGTGATCGTCGACCTGTCTGATGCGGTTGGGGACTACGATATCTACACCTCTGCGATGATCGAGGAGCGCGTCGACGTTCAAGAAGGTGACATCCTCATCATTCACACCGGCTACCACCGCTATGGATGGGACCAGCCCACCGCGGACGAAATCCGCTACATGGTGAAACACCCCGGACCAGACCGGGAATTTGCCGAGTGGTGTGTCGAAAAGAAGCTCAAGTGGCTGGCCGTCGACTGCGGCAGTGCCGACCACCCCATGAACACCATCATCCGCACATGGATGCCCAGGCAGGCGAAGGAAGCCCAGGCGCACTTCCAGGAGAAGTACGGGAAATCGCTGGAGGATGTCTTCACGGATGACAAGTATCAACTGATGCACATCGAGCTTTTCCCACACGGAATCATCCACGCCGAATGTGTCGGTGGAGACATAGATCTGCTGCTCAACGAGCGTGTAGAAATCGGTTGTTTCCCGTGGCGCTTTGTCGATGGCGAAGCCAGCATTGGTCGGATCGTAGCTTTCGTTGACGATGATCACTATGCGCAGTTGATGGAAAAGAAAAAATCATTCGACAGGACGAAGTTCGGCGATTGCGTCTGCAAGAAGGAACAACTGTAGGCTCGTTCAAAATCGATCATATACCAGTCAGAAAGTGAGGCAGCGATGAGGCTTCCACTTCCGGAACTGCCAGGGTTTGATTATTCCCGCGCTTCATCTGCCGAGAATGCGCTGAAAATCCTTGGCGGTAATGCCGCCCGTACACATGTGCTGCTCGGTGGCACAGACTTGTTTGTGCAGATGCGTGCTGGAGACATCTCACCGGCTGGGATTATCGACCTCAAGCACATTCCTGAATTCAATAGGATCGAGCTTGAAGATAAGTCTGGATTAACCATCGGAGCGGCGGCGACGATGAACGCGGTCGCCAGGCATCGAGATGTGGAAGCAAATTATCCTCTACTCGTCGAGGCGCTTGAGACCGTCGCCTCCTATCAACTCCGCAGCCGGGCGACGATCGGCGGTAACCTATGCAACGCCTCTCCAGCGGCTGATAGTGCACCTCCACTCCTCGTGCTCGAAGCCACTCTTGCGCTGCTGAGTGATGAAGGCGAACGACAGTTGAAACTGAATGAATTCTTCAAGGGTCCCGGAGAGACTGCGCTGAAGCCGGGCGAGATCCTGGCCAGCATCCATGTGCCAATACCACCGACTGGAGTCAAAGGCCGCTACCTGAAACTGGGCAGAAACACCTCTGGTGACCTGGCGATCGTTGGCGTCGCCGTGATCGGCTATCCCGATGCTGATCCTGCTTCCGGCTATCGATTCCGGATCGCGCTTGCATCAGTTGCACCCACCCCGATCAGGGTCCCTGAAGCAGAGCGATTGCTCGAATCGACGCAACTTTCAGATGAGAGCATCGATCGGGCTGCCCACATCGCTCAGAATGTGGCTGCACCGATCAGCGACACTCGCGCTTCAGCAGAATACCGCAGCGCGATGGTCTACGAACTAACTAAATGGGCATTGAATGATGTCAAAGAGATGCTGGTGGGGGAGGCTTAAATGACACACCACACAATTACCTTCACCTTAAACGGAACACAGGAGATCCACGATGTACGTTCGAATCAAACTCTCTTAAGGTTCCTGAGGGAGCAGTTGGGTGTTATTGGCGTAAAGAGCGGCTGCGACACGGGCGAATGTGGGGCTTGCACGGTGCTGCTCAATGGAGAACCGGTTAACGCATGCCTCGTGCTCGCCGTTGAGATCGATGGCGGCGAGGTCATTACCG
>CBFDDM010000111.1:0-10304 GCA_965603565.1 uncultured Anaerolineales bacterium
TCCACGATCGGGACTGCAGAACTCGACGAGTTCATTGAAAATTATCCAGTTCTGACTGAGAACGGTCATACAACGGTCATAAACACAAGCTATACTCTATCCATGAATGCAGCCTTTTGTTGGGGGAGCAAATGCCCACAATCCTGATCGTCGACGATGAACCCTCCATCGTCGACGCATTGCACTACAACCTCGAAAAAATGCATTATCGCGTTCTGGTCGCCATGGATGGCGAAAACGCTTTGCGGATAGCACGCGCTGAAAAGCCAGACCTGATCATCCTTGATTTGATGCTGCCTGGGATCGATGGCATTGAAGTCTGTCGCGAACTTCGCACCGCAAGTGATGTGCCAATTATCATGCTAACCGCCAGAGACGAGGAGGTCGATCGAGTTGTCGGGCTTGAAATAGGCGCCGATGATTACGTCGTTAAACCTTTCAGCATGCGCGAACTGATGGCACGGATCAAGAGTGTGTTGCGCCGCACCTCAAGGCAAGAGGGCGTCTCCGATCAACCGCTGTATGCAGCTGGGATCAAACTTCACCACGATCGACGCGAAGCTTATTGGAAAGATACGCGGCTTAACCTTTCCAAACTCGAATTTGATGTACTCGAGTACCTGATCAGACACGCTGGGCAAGCGTTGAGTCGAGAACAATTGGTAGAAGAAGTCTGGGGGTACGACTTTACCGGCGATACACGTGTGGTCGATACGGCGATCAAGCGATTACGGAAGAAGCTCGAGGTAGCCGAGCCGGAAGCGGGCGAGTTGGTCCTTACCGTTCGTGGCCTGGGATATAAGCTAGATGACAGCCTCGCCGAGTTCTGAACTGATACCTGAAGAGCGCACACCTACCGTGCTATTCAAGTCACTCGGGGCACGTATCTTCAGCAGTCATCTGCTGGCAATCACGGCCGCGATCGGCCTGGTGAGCTTCGCGCTGCTTTCGCTGTTCCGGGGCTACTTCCTGGATGCGCTGGAAGATTCTCTCATTCTTCAATCTGACCTTATCGCCCGGACAATCCTCCCCGAGGCAGGTCCACTTTCGGAGCAACCCCCCTTACCTCCTGCGTTTAATACACTTCAGCAGCAGCAAGTCGACCAGCTTTCGGTCCAGATACAGAATCAGGTCACGGATCCCGAGTTGGGGACCGTTGAGGATGGACTTAACGCGTTGGAGCAGGCCAACATTGCCGTTATTGCCTCGCTCCAAACAGATGTCTACATCTTCGATCGGGAAATGCAAACCCTGCTCGCTCCTACAGCCCCTGACAATCAGCCGTCGATCTACAGCAAACTGGTTCAAGAAGCATTTGGTAGCGGCAGCGTACGCAAGATCATCACCGTCGATCAAACAAGCAACCTCGCTGTCGCTTCCCCGCTGCGTGTCGGCGACGAGACCGTCGCCGTAATCGTGCTCAGCCACCCATTGAACGATCTCGAAGCCGTCTTTCAAAATCTCTGGCTCCGTCTGGCTCTTTCTGCGCTGATCAGTCTTCTCATCACGAGCGTGATCAGCTTGCTCTTCTCACGAAGCATCCAGGAACCGCTTCTACAGCTCAGCACGGCCTCCGAGCACCTGAGGCAGGGCGATTACGATTATCCTTTACCAGCCGCTCGGGAGGATGAACTGGGAGATCTCGCCAAGACATTTGACACGATGAGAAGACAGCTTAGGTCGACTGAAGAGCTGCGAACACGCTTTCTAAGCGATGTCGCACATGAACTGCGCACACCGCTGACTTCCATCAAAGGCTTGACCGAGACTCTGCAGGACGGTGCCGTGGACGATCCGCAGGTTCGAGATCGTTTTCTTGCATCCATCGAGCGCGAGACCGATCGCCTCATTCGCTTGACGAGAGACCTGCTCACGCTCACCCGTGCCGATGTCGCCGGTGTTCCGCTTCAAAAGAAATCTGTGGATCTCGGCACCCTGGTTGAGGAAATCTTGCTGCAGTTCAATGTCGAGGCCGAGCGCAAATCGATTCATCTGGACTTAATCGATGACACTGACAATGCGAGTGGCATGATCGATCGCGATCGCATCGGCCAGGTCATGATCAATCTTATCGATAATGCGCTGCGCCACTCAACCGAAAACGCCTCCGTAACGGTCCGTCTTGGGATCGGTGCAGAACCCCAATTACCGCAACGATGCCGGCCCGAATCGCAAGGAACAAGCTCGCATGAGCCCGAGAAACCTAGATGGTTGCTGGTATCCGTGATCGACGAAGGGCCGGGTATTCCCGAAGCGGATATGGAGCGTATCTTCGATCGCTTTTACCGCGTCGAGCAATCCCGCGATCGTCTGCAGGGCGGAAGCGGGTTGGGACTCCCAATCGCAAAAGCGATCGTCGAATCACACGGCGGCTGTATCTGGGCAGAAGGTCGCCAACAGGACCGCTCGGATCATCGCGATCCAGGCACCAAACTGAGCTTTTGCATCCCTCTAGGACATCCAGATTCGCAGAAGTAACATAACCATATTCGCTCCCATACGCGAAAAACGAAATAGCCACAATTCCAGATCGTAAGCTGCCGCCCCAATAGCGGCTTAATTGCGTGCCGATCCTGCCACGATCGCGTCATCATGCCTTGCTACGATACGGATCGATAAACCGAGATACCTTTCAATCAGGAGGCCCGCAATGAAGAACAATTCCAATGTTCTAGCCCTCGCGCTCGTCCTTGCCGCAGGAATTTTCCTGCAGCCCTTCGGACAGGATAAGGATGAGACGGAACGAAATCCAGGCAGCATTCAAGTAACCGGAGAGGCGGAGGTCAAAGTAGTCCCGGATGAAGTTCGCTTGACGATTGGTGTCGAGACACGTCACGCTGAACTGAACGTTGCCAAACGGAGGAACGATCGGCGCGTTGAGGAGCTGATTAAGATCGCCCAAGAATTCGGCATTCGAAGTAAGGACATCCAGACCGATTTCATCCACGTGCAGCCTTATTACACAGATGGATACTCCTACGGCGATGTTGAGGGCTACTACGTCCGCAAATCAATTGTTATGGTTCTGCACGACATGAACCGTTTCGAGGCGCTGCTTACCGCCTTGACCGAGGGCGGGGCGACAAACATCCACGGGATCCAATTCCAGACGACAGAACTGCGCCAGTACCGCGACCGGGCTAGAGCGCTCGCCGTGCAGGCAGCTCGCGAGAAGGCATCGGCCATGGCCGCTGAACTTGACACGTCAATCGGATCGCCGACACACATTCGAGAGGAGAATGTCGGTTGGTGGTCCTGGTACGGTCACAGCTGGTGGGCATCCGGATACGGAACGATGTCGCAGAACGTCGTCCAGAATGCAGGGACCCGTTCTCCCGAGGTCGAGGGCTCAATCGCTCCCGGTCAGATCTCGGTAACGGCGCGCGTCTCGGCGACCTTTGAACTCAGCAAGTGAGCCACCCTTAGAAAGGTCCACTGCAGTTTTAATTGCAGTGGACCTTTTTTCTTTTTCGCTCCGACCGCCGCCACGCGACCGGCCATGGCCCAGACCGCTCTCCCGATACGCGTCGACATGCACGACCCTGATTGCTGCATCGCCTTATACGGGGTATTTTTTACTCACAAATGCCGCAGATAACGCAGAAATGCCCTGCAGGCAATACATTTTTTCAGCCATTTTAAACCATAAACGGGATCCGGTATTTGTCTTACCAGTGAAGTCTGGTTTTATCCGGGGGGGATGAAATGCGTTGCGGCCTGGAAGGTCCTCTAGCCTCAGGATCGTTTCACGAATTGTCAGGAAGGACGCTTGAAATCCAAATAGATCGGCTTCTTGTTTATGCTTTCTGCATACTCACCACGCCAGGATTCGGGGAGCAATGCGGCCATCTGAACCATGATCTCTTCGAGCATCGCCTGACGGAGGGCGCGGTCGGCTCTCTTGCCGCGCGTATCGAGACTGAAGGGCATTCCCACCCGGATATGGAACGGAGTACGCCTTATCCGTTTGAGATTTTCCTGCCAGTTTGCATCGCCATAATGGACGACTGGCATGATCGGGGCGCCTGTTTCCAGCGCCAGGAGCACCACTCCTGCCCTACCACGACCCAGAACACCATCACCGCTGCGCGTCCCTTCCGGCGCTAATGCAAAAACATCGCCCGATCGAATGCGATCGGCTGCAGCCTTCAGCGCCTCTGTGTCCGGCGCGCCGCGCTGGACGGGAATGCCGCCATAAGTCGTCAACAGCCAGCGCATCCAGAAGCTCTTCGAGCGATAGGAAGCGAAGAAACCGGAGATCGGACGGTCGCCAAGACGGGGCACGAGCACGGGGACTTCCAGGACATTGACATGATTGCTGACCAAAATAAGCGGACCGCGCTGCGGGACCTTAGATAATTCAGAAGAATCTACATCACAGATCAATGTGGTAAGGCCATAAAAGAAAGCGTTCACCATTCGTCGAACATAAGGCCTATTTGTAGAAGTCATCGCAAATCAAAGTCAGCCAGGTTCAGCAAGCACCGGATTACGTTCTCAGCGTTCAAGCAAGGGCTCGATGATTTGCCAGGTCTTTCCACGGTCCTCGGTTTTCACCAGCGCGATCTCATCGTCAGCGCGTGCCACCGCCCACCCAACATCCGCGTCGACAAAGCTGAATTGTCCATCCCAGTTTACCGATTTTTCCTGTTCCCATGTGACCCCGCCATCCGCGGTCCAGTAGATCTCACGGCCAAGTGCGAAGCCGCGGCTCTCATCCAGAAAGAAGATATCACCACCTGGAAAATCCCAGGTATCCCAGGTTTGGCCGCCATCAGCCGAGCGATAGAGGAGGGTACGCTCGACCTGTGGATCGCTGTAAGAGGTGCACGATGCCGAGAGCAGCAGTAAATCGGCAGTTACGAATTGTGGTGAAGATGTCTCACAGTACGCGCTGGACACGGTTTCGGGTTGCTCCTGTGGCGGCGGCAGGATCACGCGCGCCCACGTCGTGCCGCCGTCTGCTGTTTGTTCGATCGGAGGGCCATCCACAGGGCAGTTGTCGATCGTCGCGAGCCCGTTGGACAAATCACCGAATGCCCAACCGGTCTTCCGGCAGCTCTGCAATTCGCCTCCACCGATAGCCCCGATGAGCAGATCCCAAGTGTCAGCGCCATCCTGAGTCCTGTACAGCGAGATCGGGTAGCGATGCATCCCGACGCCGCCGTTGCGAGCCATGAACCAGCCTTCGCTCCTGTTGATGAAATGCAGCCGCGGAGGGAAGTTCTGTGTACCTAAAACAGATGTGGAGATCACTTCACTCTGAGTCCAACTTAAGCCCGCATCTTGCGTCCTCCAAATGACCAGATCGGCACCACCCGGTGGGGAGGGTTCCATGATTGCGGGGAAATAAAGCACATGAGCGTTCTCATCATCGATAAAAGCCCCGACTGCCCATTTATCGACCCCGCCCGCAAGTTCACTTCCAATAGGTGGTGTGACGTCCCGAAACGTTTCCGCCCCGTTGATCGTGTAGAGAATGCGCGCTCGGCTTCCAGTGACCCCGCCGATCGCCCAGCCGGAATCACGATTAACCATATGAATAAAGGCGATCTCCAGATCGATGCCCGCCGTGAGCGTAGGTGGCGCTTCCGCAGGAAAGGTTGCCTTAGGAGCTTCAGTTGGAGGACCAGGGATTGTCGCCGTGGAAGATGGTAAAGCCGGTGGAGGGGACACCACGGCCGTGCTTGTAGGCTCGACGGTTTCGCCGGGCATGATCTCAGGCTGCTCCGTCACCAGCTCGTTAGGAAAAGAACAACCGCTGGATACGATCAGCGTGACCAGCATAATCACCCACACATACATTTTTACGCGCATGCCATTCTCCTCCGCAGGCCAGAAATAGCAGCCTCTGGCTGGATGGTCCCAATAGTACAATACATCAGTCTACCAGCAGGCATTCTCCCAACGGCACTGCATAACCCGACCGGTTTCCGCACCACGCTCCCCCGGTGAAATCGGAATCACTGTAATAGCCATGAAACACATTTTGATTGGGATACATCTCCAGTGCAAACGGCCAACCAGACTGCCATGCCTGTCCAAATGAACCTTCCATGCGCATCTTGTCTGAGGATAGACTGGCCTCGACGAAGAAAACCTCCCCATTCGAGTTGTAATAATAGCCTTGAACCTGTCGCTCCTGCTGGCGAAAAACGAGCGGGTTGCCGGAAGGATCACTCCAATGATTCTCATGCTCCCACTCGCCGCTCCAAATCCCTTCTTCCTGATCGAGCGTAAACGCCATCTCGACATCGACATAAAACTGCATCACAACGCTTTCGCGATCCTCTGCAAGCACGCGCCAGTAGCCACGTTGACGACCTTCTTCAAGCGGCGCTCGCAGGACTACAGGGATATCCACAACATCGCCCGGCTGGACCTGGTACACCTGCAAATCGTTCCAATCGCGGTCACCCAGCTCGAGATCAAGTCCAGCACCCCCTTCAAAGTATTTCGTGTTAACCTCATCGGGTCCGCTGAAACGCTGACCGCCGACAAAATCCAGAAAAAACGATTGACTCCACGGACATGATCCCTCGTTGCGAAACCGCCAGACCTTAAGGAAAATCTCGCCCGGAGCAACACTGGCACCGTCGTTGTAGGTCACATCCTGAATGAAGGATGCCTGATAGCATGGGGCTACCTGCGTGTCGGTCGCAAGGGTGTTTGTCACGCTTGGAGTCAGCTGAGGAGTGTATGTAGGTGCTTTACTGGTCGGTTGTGGTGTTCGTGTGATGGTAGGGGTGGCCGGCGGAACAGTGCTAGTAGCGCTGTTTGATGAAATAGGCGTAGGCTGGGATGGACTATCCGTCGAAAGAGATTGTGCCATATCATCCGGATCCTCCGCGGTCAGAGCTACTTCAGTGTTCACCGGATCCGTCGGTGAGCATGAGCACAGGAAAAACGCAATCATGACCACGCCACCGAAAAAAACTCCGCGCCTAATTAACACGCCTAGCCCTTTGCTATGGATGCATCTTCCGGCAATGAACCCACACGCTGAAATGGAATTTAAGACCGTAAACCCCTAAGCTTCTATGTCTTGAGCTCAGCAATTGTCGTCTTTAACATTCCATCAGTCGACCGCTTCGGGATCGATGACCTCGATCTTGAGATCGCCAATATCTTCTAACTCTTCCACAAAAGACGCAAATTCCTTTGGGGTAAAGATCGAGCGGGGCTCGCTGCCTGAGGGTTTTCCCATCACCAGGATCTGAGCGGTGGTCTTCATTGCAAATTCACGCAGGTTGGAGCGCACATCACCAACCTGAAGATCATACTCGACTTCGGACACTCCGCTTTGAATCGCCTGATCGCGGAGCAGCATCAGGATGTACTCCCCGATTTCGGCCAGCCGATTGAAGATCGTCTTGGTCGGGCTCATCGTCGGTGTTGCCGAGACGAGAAAGTTACTCGAGATCACCAGAAAGAATGTCAGGCGGGCATCGTGCTCAACAGCCAGATTGATGGCGTGCTGTACAGCGTTGCGATTGGCAAGTCGGCCGCGCACGGCGCAGGCGACATGTCTGATCGGACGCTGGTTATCTTTATCCATCTTCTCACACTCTCCAATCTTACAAGAAACGTATCAGCAGCCAGATCATCGCCAATGCAACCGTGATCAACAAAGCCGGGAAACCCTTCTTCAGGAAGTAGCCATAGGTAATCGGATAGCCAGCCGAATCGGCGATCCCGGCAGTGACCATGTTGGCTGAGGCGCCGATCAACGATCCGTTCCCACCCATCGCTGCACCGACGGACAAACAGTAGAACAGCATCTTGCTCTCGGCACCCGGGACGGTCCTCGAGAGAAATGCGACGACGGGGAGCATCGCCGCAGTGAAAGGGATGTTGGCGATCACGGTGGATAGCACCGCGCTGAACACGGTGACCCCGACCATGGCGAGCACGATGCTCTCACCGACCAATCGGCCGACCAGATCGGCGATGATGCTGATCAAGCCGACCTCCTGAATCGCCCCTACGGTGATGAACAACGCCAGGAAAAAGACCAGCGTGGTCCAATCCACGGCCTCGATCATCGCCTCGATGTCGGGACGGATCCAGACGAGCAGCGCCGTCGCGCCCATCAGTGCGGTCACAGCTGGAAGCAAGTGAAACTGCTCCCCCAGCACGAACAACACAATCATGCCTGCAAAGACGACGCCGGCTTTCATCAAATTCTCTGTGTCCTCGATCTTGCCACGCTCGGCCAGGCGCTCCATGAGCATCTCTGAAGGCTCATCCGCTTCTCGCAGATCCTGCCGATAGATGAACGCCGTGTAAAGCACCAAACCTACGAACGCAATCAGCACGCCGGGGGTCAGGTTTATAAGAAAGTCGTTGAAAGAAATCTCCGCAAACGAGCCGATCAGGATGTTCGTGGGCGTCCCCACAAGCGTGCTTACGCCGATCACGTTGGAGGCCATCACTTCAGGAATAAGCAGCGCCAGCGGGTTGATCCCCATCGCCAGCGCGATCTGCACCGTGATCGGTGTCATCAGGAGCATCGTGGTGACATTGTCGAGAAACGCCGAAGCGACCCCGGTAAACAGCATGAGGATCGGAAGCAGCACATAAGCCCGACCCTGTGAAAGCCGGTAGGCGATGAAAGCCAGCCACTGGAAAATGCCAGTGTCCTCGACGACCGCGATCACGATCATCATGCCCATGATCAGGAAGATCACGTTCCAGTCGACGTACTGCAGGGAGCGCTCAAAATCAAAGATGAACAGCCCGTCGCTGACCAGGGTCCCTAGATAGCTGAATCCAAAGACCAACGTTACACCAATCAGAGTGGCCAGAGTATTGTGGAACAGCCCAGTAGCGATGAGCACAAGAACGGCCAGGAACACCACTGCAGCGACCCAAAAAGCGGGCGTGATTTTGCGTTCTAGCGTCACCGTGGGTAGGGTCAGCGATTCACCCTGTTCTAGCTGCTCGATAGAGCTCACCTCGAGTGGCGTGGCAAAATTTTCAAAGTGGGAGCGCTCGATATGCACGCTCACGGCTTCGGGGATTTGAGGCGGGATGGGAAGGGCGAACCGGCCATCTGATTCGGTCTCTGTTGCGGCCAGATCCTCACCGTTGTCAGCATCCTGCAAGATGACTTCGGCACCGACGATCGGTTCGTTCTGCCGGTCCTCGATCATGCCCACAAGGTAGGCTTGCAGGACCGTATCTTGAGCCTCAACATGCGTCGTCAAAACAAAAATAGAGAAACTGATGATGATTACCAGTAAAGACAACAGAGACTTGCGAATGATCGGTTTCATGATGTTTCAATCTCTGAAAGCACTACTCTAGCCCCACTCTCTTCCTCGACCGTCGCGACAAACGATTCGAATCGCTCCCGGGTGAAGACATTCTCATCATGCTCAGCCCGAGGACTGCCAAGAACCACGTAGTCCGCTTCGATTTCCTGGCTGAACTCGATGATCCCCTCTGAGACGGTTCCGTCCCGTACGGCACCCTGTGCTTCAACACCCTCATTCTCGGCCTTCTCTTGAGCAGCCAGCACGATGAAATCTCCCATCTCGTGCATCTCTTCCTTGATTAGGCGCACACGACTGCTCTCGGTGTAGGTAAGAAAATCGAGATTTACGATATAGAGGAAATGCAAAACAAGATTGGTCTCCTTGGCCAGCTCGATCGCTTTTGCAATCGTTGGCTTACTCGTTGGTCCACCACGGATCGCGCACACGATGCCGCTCATGAAGTCTCTCCTATCGGGTTAGGTCTTAATTCTTTATAACGAACTTCATAGCAGGAATCAAATTTCGATCTTGCCGTGGCTTGCGCTAATCTCGCGCTGCCAGGCTTTCTCAATTTCCCGGTCACTGGCAATTGGAGCGCGGAAACTCCTGCAATACAATCTAACCTGTTGCAGGAACGCAGGTCGTGGTCAGAGCGATCCTCTTCAGATCTTGAAGCGCAACTTTTCATAGCTGCTGAGTGTACCCGTATGAGAGCTGTCTTCGTTTTCAAGCCTGCGACAAGATTGAGACGGGAGGTAGGGATATGAAAATAAGAAACGCCCTTTTGCCCCTTTTAGCCCTGGTGATCGCGAACATGGCATGCGGCGGCGGGCGCACTCCGAGCAATGGAGATCATCCTGCACAGGATATCGATCCAACTGCCACACCGGTTCCGATTCCCACTGCGCCTGCCTCACTACCGAATAACCTACCGGACGATGATGACCTCCGGGCGCTTATCGTTTACGCAAACGAGATGAGCCCGATCATCATCTCCGCTGGCGATATTCTGCAGCGGGATGGCGAAATCCTGAAACAATCCAA
>CBFDDM010000112.1:0-10087 GCA_965603565.1 uncultured Anaerolineales bacterium
TCCCTCCAGACGGGTTCTTCCCAGCACTGCGCCGCCTTTGTGACAAGTACGGAATTTTGCTCATCGTCGATGAGGTGCAGACCGGCGTCGGCAGAACCGGTAAATGGTGGGCGATCGAGCATTGGGGCGTCGAACCGGATATCGTCGCCTTCGCAAAGGGCATCGCTTCCGGCATGCCGCTGGGTGGCATCATGGCTAAGGCAAGTGTCATGGACTGGCCCACGGGTGCACACGGAAACACATTTGGTGGCAACCCGGTTTCATGCCGGGCCGGAATCGTAACGTTGGATCTGATCGAAGATGGGCTTATGAAGAACGCCTCAGACCTCGGGGAGTACATCCTCGATGCGCTCTCCGAACTGCAAACACGCCACAATTCGATCGGGGATGTGCGCGGCATCGGCCTGATGATCGGGACCGAGTTTATTCAAGATCAAGAAACGCGTAAACCCGCAGGTGAACTGCGCGACCGCATCGTGGAAGAATCGTTCCGACGTGGCTTGATCATGCTCGGAAGCGGCAAGAGCTCGATTCGCTTTGCTCCGCCGCTTAACATCAACAAAAAGCTGGTCGACGAGGCATTGAACATATTCGATGCGGCCATAACCACCGCGACAAAATCCTGAACTGAGTTTTATGCTTCCTGATTTTCGTGTTCGCCAGCGAGATTATCTGCTCGAGATCAGCCGGGCCCTTACCGAGGAGCTTGATCTCGAACGGGTCCTATCTCGAGTTCTGCGTGTCTCAGCCGAGCTGCTGGGAAGTCACGCAGGTCTTATCGCACTGCGCGAGGCCGATAACGGCTGGCGCATCGCGGTTTCCTATGGCATCAATCATGAAGTCCTGAAGCACTTCGATAGTTTGCTTGATGATATCCCCGATCACGGTGATCCGGCACGCTTCGCGCTGCCCGAAATCAATCGCCGCCTGCAGAGCATCACCAAAGCGGCTTCAATGGGCCTGCTTTCCGGTGTTGGCCTTCCTTTGATCGCCCAGCAGGAAGTGACCGGCGTGATCTTTGTCTTTCGAGCCTACCGGGCGCGCTTCTCGAGCGAGGATCGCAATCTGCTTTCCGCCTTCGCTTCACAGGCCGCCATCGCAGCACAAAACGCGAAACTCTTCTCTGAAATCAGCCAGCAAAAGCAACATCTCGACGCTGTTCTGGACTCGGCTGCGGACGGCATCCTCATGCTCGACTCCAACTTCCGGATCATTCGTGCAAACCGAACCTTCGCGCGTTTGACAGGGTACGACCAGGTCGAGTGCGTTGGCGAGAAGCATGATGACATTATCCGCTGGCTGCGCAAAGAAACCGGGGATTCGCTTGAAGGAGCTCGCGGAGCCGGCTGGCCACAGACAGAGCAAGCGACGCTGCACGTCGAAGGCGATTTGATCACCAAGGACGGAGGCGCACTCAGCGTGGGCATCACCTACGCCCCTGCCATGGATCAATCCGGCAGCTTGCTGTCTATTGTCGCCACGCTGCGAGATATCACCAAGTTTAAGGAAGCCGAGGAACTCAAGAGCACCTTCATCTCCATCATCAGCCACGAGCTGCGCACACCGGTGGCGTTGATCAAAGGCTACGTCGGAACCCTGCGCCGTGAAGACGCGGAATGGGACCCCGAGGTCGTCCGGGAAAGCCTCGCTGTAATTGAGGAGGAATCCGATCGGTTGGCAAGCTTGATTGATGATTTGTTGGAGGCTTCGCGGCTCCAGGCTGGTGCACTCCAACTTAAACGCAGCGAGGTCGCGCTGGATGACCTCGCCAGACGGATGGCAGAACGTTTTCAGACCCAATCCGAGGTCCACCCTATTGAGGTCGAATTCGAAGAACCCCTCCCCGCCATTCCCGCAGATGAAAAGCGACTGATGCAGGTATTGGGTAATCTGCTTTCGAATGCGATCAAGTATTCTCCCGACGGAGGCACGATCAGAATCTCGGGCCGGCAGCAGGCCGACCACATCATCGTTTGCGTCCAGGACGAGGGCCCGGGGATCGCGATTGAGGATGTCCCCAGAATTTTTAACCTCTTCTATCGATCAAATCAGGCGGCGCGAAAGACCAAGGGCGCTGGCCTGGGTCTCTTCCTGGCAAAAGCGATCGTCGAAGCACACGGCGGTAAGATCTGGGTCGATGACCGTATACAGGAAGGCGCCCGAATATGTTTCTCACTGCCAAGAAGCCAGAGACCGCTTATTACACCACCCAATTAAATGAAAGTTGAAATGTCCAATGGTTACAAATTCAAATCAAATTAGCTGCCCAAACTGCGGATCACCAATCCAGGCAAACATCCGCCAGTTGGTCGACGTCGGTCAGGACCCCAGCGCGAAGGCGAGGTTGCTCTCAGGCACGCTGAATCATGTACGTTGCGAAGTTTGCGGCTTCGAGAGCAATATCGCGACACCGCTGGTCTACCATGATCCGGAGCATGAACTGCTGCTTACATTCATGCCGGTCGAGATCAACATTGACAAGCAGGAACAGGAACGCATTATCGGCAGCTTGATCAACCAAGTGATGGAAAATCTCCCCGCTGAGGAACGCAAAGGTTATTTGCTTCAGCCGCAGTCTGTGCTCACCATGCAGGGTCTGATCGAGCGTGTGCTCGAAACGGAGGGTGTCACCAAGGAGGACATCGAAGACCAGCGGGCTAAGATGCGCCTCTTCGAAAATCTACTGCGAAAGGAACAGGACCAACTCGAAACCTTCATCGAAGAGCATGATGATGAACTGGATTCGACCTTCTTCCAACTTGCCAGTCTCGCCCTTCAAGCAACGCCGGATCAAAATGCCAGAGCCGCAGCGACAAAGCGTCTCGAAAAGGCGATCGAGCTGAGTTCATTTGGCAAGCGCTTGCAGGCTCAGGAAGAGGAGCTGAAGTTAGCCACAGAGAGCTTACGCGCACTTGCCGACGACGGGCTTACGCGCGATGCGCTGCTTGATCTCTTCCTTGATGCCCCGAACGATGAGCGTGTGGTTGCGCTCGTAAACCTCACACGGCCTGCACTGGATTACAATTTCTTCCAACTGCTCAGCGACAAGATCGAAGCTGTCGAAGGTGAGGACGAGCAGCGATTGATCAGTCTGCGCGAGCAAATCCTGGAAGTTACACAGGAGATTGACCAAATCCAGCAAGCTCAAGCCGAACGAGCAGCATCGTTACTAAAGACCCTCGTCGAAACCGAAGACCTCGATGATGCCATCCGGCAGGCGATACCTTTGATTGATGATCTCTTCCTGGGAACGCTGCAGGCCAACCTGAGAGTCGCCGAGGAGCGCGACGATCAAGATGCGCTTACGCGACTGCGCGAGATCGAAGGAAAAATCCAATCGCTCATCCAGCAGTCACTTCCCAAGGGCCTGCAACTTGCTCAGAGACTGCTTGAAGCTGAGGACGATGAGGCTGCCGAAGCACTCCTCAGGGAACAACAGGAATTAATTGACGACGACCTGCTAAGCGCACTAATGGGTGCTGTTCAGCAACTGGAGGATGCCGGTCAAGAAGAAGCGGCAAACCGACTTCGCAAAATGCATAAATTGGCTCTGAAACTGTCCATGAAAGCGAAGATGGGAAAGTAGCCAGCAACACGCTGCCAATGACAGGAGCGGGAGGGTGGAATCACCTCCCGTTCGTGCTTTAAACGGTGCAGACGAGGCCTTTGAGGTAACGACCTTCCGGGAATGAAGTTGCCACGGGATGATCCGATGACTGCGCTAACCATTCCCGGATCTGAGCATTCACACCAGCATCCAGAGCAGCGTCCGAAACGATCTTCTGGAATAGCTCAGGTGAAACCCCGCCTGAACAAGAGAATGTGATTAAGCGCCCTCCTGGTTTGAGCAGCTTAAAGGCAAACAAATTTATGTCTTTGTACCCGCGTGCAGCCTTATGAATGTGGGCAGACGTCGGCGCGAAGCGCGGCGGATCGAGAATTACTACATCGAATGATCGATCCTCATCCCTCAACTTGCGCAGTTCCGAGAAAACATCCGCGACGCGCCACTCGATCGCACCGCCTGGAATGGCGTTTATTTCGGAATGCTGAGCAGCTTGATGGATCGCATCCTCGGACGAATCTAACGCCAGGATCGCAGAAGCACCGGCACGGTAGGCGTTCAGCGCAAATCCGCCTGTGTAGCAAAACCCATCAAGCACAGACCCACCCCAGATCCACTTGCGAACGTTCTGTCGATTGTGGCGCTGATCAAGATAGAAGCCAGTCTTTTGCCCTGTTCGAATGCTGACGTCATACTTCAGATCACCCTCTTGAATCTGAAGGTGTTCAGGAGGCTCATTTCCCCACATCAATCCGGTGCGCGCCTCAAGCCCCTCCAGCGCACGCACCTCGAGATCCGAGCGCTCAAACAGACCTTTGCAGCCTCCCTGTGCGACAAGAGCATCCTGCAACGCTTCTCGCCACTGTTCAGCACCTGCGCTCAGAATCTGGACGACTCGAAAGTCAGCATAGCGATCAACGACTACTCCTGGGAGCATGTCAGATTCGGCATGGATTTCGCGATAAGCCTGTACGTTCTCATCGTTTTCCTCCAGCTCGCGATGATGAAGAGCCGTTGAGACCCTCGATGCGATGAAGTCCGCATCGACGACTTCATCAGGGTCCCATGTCCACACACGCACCCGGATCTGTGAATGAGGTGAGTAGGCGCCGCGCGCGATCCATTCGCCCTTGCTGCTCAAGATCTCCACAGTATCGCCCAGCTCTGGATCGCCTGAGACTTTTTCAACAGCACCCGAGAATAGCCATGGATGCCGGCGGAGCAGCGGTTCTTCCCTGTTGCGCTTGAGTGTGATTGATCTTTCCATCCGATTTGTCTTTCTATTTCATGACAACTGGGGTACAGGGTACCTCATTCACTTCTCAGAAGGTCCTCGAATTGCGCCTCGTCGATGACTTTTACACCCAACTGACTGGCTTTATCCAGTTTTGATCCTGGTGAACTGCCGGCAAGCAGATAATCCGTTTTCGAGCTCACGCTGCCGGTGACGCGCCCACCGTAGATCTCGATTTTTTGCCTGGCTTCATCGCGCGTCATCGAAGGTAGTGTCCCGGTGAGCACGAATGTCAGACCTTCCAGCGTTTGCGCGGCCCGTCTGTCGGGCATTTGCGCTTCAGGCCAGAGATCGACGGATCGCAGCTTCTTGAGCAGCCGCTGGTTGGCGGGGCTATGGAACCAGTCATAGATCGTCTGCGCGACGACTTCACCGATGCCTTCAATTTGTTCCAGTTCGTCCTGCGTCGCATCCATGACCCGATCGAGACTGCCATAGTGTCTCGCTAAATCACCTGCCACGGTCGAACCCACATTACGAATACTTAGAGCAGAAAGAAGACGGCTCAACGGCTGCTGGCGTGAGACGTCAATCGCCCGGATCAAGTTTTGGGCGCGTTTCTCTCCGAAACCTTCTAAATCCTCGAGCTGCTCGGATTCGAGCGCGTAAAGGTCGGCGACGTCTTGTACGAGTCCTTCGTTGACAAACATCTCAGCGAGTTTAATGCCAAGTCCTTCGATATCCATCGCCCCACGCGAAGCAAAGTGCTCGATATTGCGAACGAGCTGAGCAGGGCATGCGGGATTCACACAGAACACGGCCACTTCGGCTTCGACTTGCTCGAGAGGCTCCCCGCAGGCCGGACACGTCTCGGGCATTGAATAGGGCTTCAGTTTCTTGCTGCGGGATTCAACAACGGGTCCAATGACATAAGGGATGACGTCACCAGCCCGTTTGATGTAGACTCGGTCCCCTTCACGGATATCCTTCTCGGCGATGAAATCGAAGTTGTGCAGCGTAGCCTGGCGCACGGTCACCCCACCAACCTCGACCGGTTCCAGGATTGCGTAAGGTGTGATCACGCCGGTGCGCCCAACATTCAATCCAATTTCAATCAGTTCGGTAGTGACCACCTGGGCGGGAAACTTATAGGCTAGCGCGCCGCGCGGATCCTTTCCAACCACACCCAGCGACCGACTCAGCTCAAGATCGTTGATCTTAACTACAACCCCATCGGCCTCATAGGGAAGTTGATTGCGTGTTTCAACCCAGTGTCCATGCTCGCGTATGACCTCATCGATACTCGAGCACAGTTGTATTCCATCAGGGACCGGGAACCCCAGTTCCTGGAGATACTCCACGGTTTCAATCTGGGTCCCGGGGACCTCACCTTCTGCATCTACGATGGCATAGCACAAAAGACGTATTGGACGTTCAGCGGTCAGCGATGAGTCAAGCTGCCGGAGTGCACCCGAAGCGGTATTTCTGGGGTTGACATAGGTTCGCTCGCCTGCTTGCTCCAATGCCTCATTCATCTTTCGGAAATCTTCAAGATAAATGATCGCTTCACCACGTACGACGAGTCGTTCTGGCACGCGAATGTCCTTATCCGTTAGAGGTATACGCAGCGGGAGGCTGCGCACCGTCCTCAAATTGGGGGTGATATCCTCACCCACGTCTCCATCGCCACGTGTCGCGCCGCGCGTGAACAGCCCCCCTTCGTAATGCAAGACGACGGTGAGCCCATCTAATTTAGGCTCAACCACAAATTCAGCAGACTGTACGCGCTCATCGAGCTTACCGATCCTTTCAGCCCAGGCATACACCTCCTGCTCGTCGTATGCATTGCTGAGACTGAGGATCGGTGCTGGATGGGGAATCCTCTCGAAACCTTCGACGGGGGCGACGCCGACACGTTGTGTGGGTGAATCGGGAGTACGAAGTTCAGGATGTTCTCGCTCAAGTTCGACCAATTCTCTGAAGAGCTGATCAAACTCGTAATCGCTGATGATCGGGGCGTTCTCGATGTAGTACAGGTAGGTGTGTTTGCGAATTTCATTGCGCAGCGATTTTGCTTTCGCCGCGAGTTCTGAATCAACCATGGTTGCCAACCTTGCGCTGGGAAAGATGGATATTGTGAAACTCGCTCAGCCCGGCATTGCATCCGGGAAGACAGGATAGAACATCAGCCATTCGGTAGGTCGCTCCTGGATGTAGCCTGAAATGACATCGATTGTGGTTTGTGCCAGGCTGATTACATCCCTGTCGCTGTCCCCGGTAATCTCAGGTTTTATAATGCCTGGACCCGTGGCTCGATAAAGACCATCACGAATGCTTTGGACAACACCCACCTTCATAAGAGAACCGGTCTTCACCGCCAATCTTGCATGTCCGATCGGCAGCTTGACTTTTCGACCGAAAAACTCGAGCGGCTCACCGCCGGTGTCGGGACGATCGACGCCTGTCAGGACAAAGCCGTCGTGTCGTAATCGTTGAATGGCCGTTCGCAGCGATTCGATCGATATAGGGGTCACGTTGATGTCGAAGCGCTTTCGAAGTGCGTTATCGGATCGATAGCTGCCTGTCTCTTCGTGATAGGAAAGTACCTGTATGGGTAAGTTGCGTGTGCCGAGCATCATGAGGAACAGGTTGAAGTTGCTCAGGTGTCCCCCAGCATACACAACGCCATGTCCGTTCTCGCTCGCCTCCCAGGCATCATCCAGGATATGCTCTTCAACGATAATGCTTCTTTCAACGTATTGCTTGCCGTGCACGATCGATTTGTACCAATCGACATAGCTCTTGGATGCATGGATAAAGACCTGCTCGACAACACCGTCCAGCTTGGGGGATTGATAGGGCAGCCCGCGGACGACAGCCTGGTTGCTGCGAACTGACCTGAAGATCTGCGTGTCTGAGCGCCTTGCCACCAAACGCGCAATCCATCTACCAAACGCGTAAGCTTGTCGCTGCGGCAGCAAGCGGGCGATCCACAACCCAAGCCACGGGCCTAACTGGCTGTTGATAAGATCATTCAGCATGACGCTTCTTCCCGATCAGATGCCTTCAGGCACATTGCTAAAGACCGTTCTGGGCACGCAGGCGTTCGTAGGACCTGCGTGCTTGCCAGACCATCTCAAGGAAGAGCAGCGAATCCTTGACCGGATGAAAATAGCTCTTCTTGTCGACGCTGTATATCGTGCGGATGTCGACCCATGCAACTGGCAAATCTTTTACAACTGCCTGAGCGACGACATCCACCTCGAACTCAAATCCAGGGCGATTAAGATCGAGGGCTTTAAGCAACTTGCGCGTGTGCAGCCGGTATCCACTCTGGTTATCATAGATTCTTACATGCAGCACTCTGCTCAACAACCACGATCCGATCGAATTGCCCAGCCTGCGAATGAAAGGCATTTTCGAAAAGTCACGCCTGCCGATGATGAGATCCCCCTCGCCCTGCCGGAAAGCCTGCACGAACTTCGAGGCCTCATGGGGATCATGCTGTCCGTCGGCGTCGATCGTAAGTACTGCCTCATATCCCTGGTCAAGAGCGTAATTAAATCCAGTTGAAAGAGCGACACCCTTGCCTTGATTCTCGCTGTGCTCAATCACCGCACAACCGATCTGTCTGGCCACGAATGCGGTCTCATCCGTTGAACCATCATCGACAACCAGCACGGGGAAATCCCGGACCAATACCTCTAAAACAGCACCTATGCGTTCAGCCTCATTCCAGGCTGGCACAAGAGCCAGAATTTCCTTGTTAGTCTGCATCACTGCCCACCTGCTATTATCTGAAGAATCAATCCTCGCACCATGTGAACGCTCGCCTTCGGATCTCAGCCTGACAGTTATACATCAACCTCACGTCAGGTTGAATGATCATTCCCATTCTAATCTACAGACAGCCGATTTCAAACGCAAAAGTTGCTAAACGAGAATTTTGAGATTAGCCATAAATCAGACCTGATTGGATGCTATTTATCCATTGTTTAGAAATGACCACTTTGCTACACTACAGGCAGCCTATTAATCTGGGAGGATGCATGAACGCTGGAAGGATTATCGCATACATTGCCGCAGCTATATTGATTTTCTTCGGCGTGTTGTTCATCTGGGGCGCCTTTAGTCCGCAAGGTTCACCCGGCTGGATCATCGTTGGCGTGATCAGCGTAGGAGCTGGCCTCGGTCTGATCTGGCTCGCAAGAAAACGCGCCAAGGAGCAGACAGAGATTATTCAGAAGATTGAACTCTCCGGGGATGTAAATCTCGAAACGCTGTCATGCCAAAATTGCGGGGGCACGCTTTCCTCAGAGAATATCAAAATGGTCGCTGGCGCACCTGTCGTCAACTGCCCGTACTGCAATTCATCCTACCAGTTAAGCGAAGAACCAAAGTGGTAGCGCGGCAAAGCACCGGCTAACTGCGGAGACAAGCTGAAACATTCATCCCGAGCAATCTAAAATCGATTGGATTAGTGAAGATGAACCGTATCTCAGAGTTTGGATCACGCCTTGCGAGATGGAGCACGCTCGTGCTCATTGTGGTCTACATTCTCGCCATCGTTGTCTATCCTGCATCCGGTCAGTCGTATTCGTTCAGGGTCGATCGTGAAATCGTCGATGTTTATTGGGAAAGCGATGGGACCGCCCGGATTATTTACGAGTTCGTTTTTGCGAACATGCCCTCCGGGGATCCAATCGATTTTATCGACGTCGGCACTCCAAATGAAAGTTATGACATTTCCACGATCACTGCAACGATCGACGGACAGCCGATCGGCCATGTTGCGCCCTCAGAATACATCGACGTCGGGATCGAGCTTGGTCTAGGCTCCATGGCGATACAGCCCGGCGAGACAGCAACCGTGCGGGTCACCATCGGCAGGGTCAACAATGTTCTCTATGAAGACACTCAGGAGGACGACTACGTCAGTGCCGTATTTTCGCCGACGTGGTTCGATCGCGATCTTGTTACTGGCTCGACCGATCTCACTGTACGCTTCCATCTTCCTCCAGA
This sequence comes from uncultured Anaerolineales bacterium, assembly GCA_965603565.1. Classification (GTDB taxonomy): domain Bacteria; phylum Chloroflexota; class Anaerolineae; order Anaerolineales; family E44-bin32; genus E44-bin32. The sequence goes on from CBFDDM010000112.1 coordinate 9,822, forward strand.
AGTCCAACCGGATGAACCACGCTGGCATGAATCGCCAGGCGCTTGGCCAAGTGATCGACCGGCGGCCAATTTAGATAGCCAGGGTCGTGTGCAATACACGTGGAACAACCCTGATGCGAATGCCTATACGCAGTACACGTTTGGGGCTTCATTTCCAGCTGAATACGTCCCGGAAGAGGCGATTGTTACCGCTCCGGCTTTCACGATTAACGAAGATCTGATCTTCGGTTTGTGCTGCGGCGGCGGCGTACTCGCAGGGATCATCG
>CBFDDM010000113.1:0-10055 GCA_965603565.1 uncultured Anaerolineales bacterium
CCGCCACGCCGACGGACACGCCAACAGCCACGCCGACGGATACGCCAACAGCCACGCCGACGGATACGCCCGAACCGACACCGACGGAGACTCCGGTTACGCCAACCGATACGCCCGAACCGACACCCACGGAGACTCCGGTTACGCCAACCGATACGCCCGATGATCCAACAGCTGAACCGACAGACCCGATCTGGTCACCGGCGTCGTTCAATCTCATCTCGGACTGCAAGATTGATGACGATAGCATTTACATGCGCATCCGTAATTTGAGCACTGTGGCTCAATCCTTCACGCTCTTCAGGTATGGTGGTGGATTTACCATCAGTGATTCAGCGCCAGTTGGTGATTCCCTTTGGGAAGTTCCATGGGTTAGTTCGAGCGACACTTACGTCCTCCAGATCGCCGGCTACGAATATATCAAGGCGGTTGGGAACAACTCGTATTGCGATCCAGAACCGACTGAAACAATAGAACCTACGGATACTCCGGAACCAACCGAAACGCCGACGCCAAAACCGACAGATCCGCCAGCTGAGCCGACCTGGCAACTCGATTTTGAATTCGACGCCTATGGCGCAGCCCTGGCTGCCGGAACGATCATCGATGATCAGTGGTCGGCATTTGGGATCAGCGTGTCAACGAATAATGTCGATCAGCATCCGGCGATGCTCTTTGACAGCGGCTATCCCACCGGCTATGACTGGGATCTGGGCACACCCAACGAGGACTTCGGCGGTCTCGGTCGTGGCTCCGGTGGTGAAGCCGGTCAACCGGGCGAGAACAGCTATGCGCTCGGCAACGTGCTCATCATCACCGAAGATCTCGATCCGGACGATCCCGACGATTACTTTGCAGGCGGGAGCTTGATCTTCGAGTTTGCGGATGCGGTAGGGATCGAAGCGCTGCAGCTGCTTGACATCGACACGAACGAGGCGAACAGTCAGGTCGTGGCGTACAACGCGGCAGGCGAAAAACTGGGCACCTTCGCCATGCAGCCTCTGGGCAACAATAGCGTGCAGTGGTTGCAGATCGACCTGCAACAGGTCGCCAAGCTCACGGTCAAGCTTCAAAGCAGCGGCGCGCTGGCAGCGATTTCTTTCTATGGCGAACAGCCCGACGCAGGCGATCCTGAACCCACTCCCACTCCGACGGAAGAACCTGAACCGACGTCCACCCCTGAGCCTTCTGAACCACCAGTTGTTGAGCTGCCGGGTGAACTGAACGTGGTCGAGGGTGAGCCCTTCAAGATCGCCGGAAGCTTCATAGATCCTGATTCGAGTGAGTGGACTGCGAGCGTCGATTTCGGTGATGGCGGTGGCGCACAGCCGTTGACCCTTAAAGATGGTGCCTTCACGGTCGAGGGAGTCTATGGTGATAACGGCGAATATGAGCTCGTCGTCACGGTCACCGATAACAGCGGCACGGCCGGATCTGTGACCAAAACGGTCACCGTCGGTAACACCGATCCGACAATCTCTCCGACTACATTACATGCTCTTGAGAGCTGCGAAGCAGCCGGTGCCGAACTTTCGAACGGCAAATCCAAGGTTGCCTGCGAAGTCGGTGATTGGATGGTCGCCCGGGTAGGTGAGACGACTGCGTTCACCTTCCAGCTTACCGACGCCGGATCAGACGACCTGACCGTAACCTGGGAGTTCGGTTCGGATGTGACCTACTTCAACAACGGCACAGAGGTTGATCCATTCCCCAGTCCACAAGGCGAATACCCATTCGCGGTTGCGCATATCGCTGAAGTCGTTTTCGATAAACCGGGTGTCAAGCATATACGGGTGATCCTATCCGACGATGATGATGGTGAGGCTTCGATAAGCTTCAAGGTGCTCGTTCGAAATAACCAATCCTGTCAGGCATCATTAGGGGATTGGATTTCTTTCTTCATGAAGAAGAATAAGGACGCCGGCCTTGAGGGTGAACTCAGAGCGCACCTCAGCATTCTAAGCGGTTTCATCAGCACCGCATTCGGGGATATGGATGCAGAGGCAATAAACGAGCTGGAAGAGTTCATTCTCAACGATATGGATCAGTCCGCGCGAGCGCGCGCCGAGATGCTCACTGCCTGGCTGAATTTCGTCCACGGCGCGGTCGATTGGGACGATGTCTTCGAATCTGCCGACGGAAAGCATGATCTGACCTATGCAGAGGCGCTGCACAGAATTTTGTCAATCCTCCTGGATGATGACGCAACACCGAATCAGCTTCAGGAAGCGATTGAGTTGGCCCGAGCAATTAACTTCTCCAACAAAGGCGGAGGGAGCTGCAGCAGATAGGTTGGCGAAGATAAGGCCGCGATCGGTTTCTGAAAGCCAATGTAGAGCGCCATTCGTGGCGCTCTCTTTATTACAGTTGTCTCGGGCGATGACTCAGCAATAGGGCTTGATCGCTGATCTATTAGAATATTATTGTGCAGCTATCTCGGACCTGATAGGAGAGGGTTTGTTGTGATGATCAAGAGGTTTGCTTTTCCTCTACTTTTAGGAGCGCTCGTCCTGACCGGCTGTGATTTGTTTGAGCCGTCGGAGGACACCTCCGTAGAAGCCACGCTCACGATGGTCGCGCTTTCAACGCAGATCCAGGCGACTGTGGATGTGGCGCCGTCCGCTGCGGCGACCGCCACACTATCGCCGGACACAACGCTAACACCCGATATTACGGACACAGACACGCCGCCGGCTGTGACCAATACACCTACGCCCTCGGCGACGTCTTCAGCCCCGATCGCGCGCGTCAATCAAAACACGAACTGCCGCGCCGGCAACGGCACGGTTTTCAAGATCCTTTACATCGCTCTGGCTGGCGAGGAGCTTGAGATCGTAGCGACAACGACGCTGCCTGACTACGTCGTGGTTGAGATCCCCGACAAACCAGGTCTGACCTGCTGGTTGTGGACAAAGTATGTCGACCTGCTCGGTGATCGATCTGCACTCCCGGTTCGAACGCCGCCCCCGACACCCACGCCGGTCATTGACTTCACCGTCTCGTTTGACTATATCGACAGCTGCGTAGGGTGGGATCCGGGCTTCAAGCTCGTCAATACCGGGAACGTGACTTTCAATTCATACTATGTGAATGTGACCGACACGGTGACGACCACCTCGCATGATTTCACATCTGACGATTTCGATAAGACCAGCGGGTGCCCGGTGTCGCAGGCGATCCCACGGCTGGATCCGGGCATGACCGGTTGGGCTTATGCGTACAGCTTCACCTATAACCCCTCTGGTAATGCGATGACGGCGAGTGTCAAGCTCTGTACAGGCACTGGCTTGAGCGGAACCTGCGTCACCAAGAACGTGAACTTCACGCCTTGAGTTCTAAACGCATGGAAACAATACGCGGCGAGGATATTGCCCGCCGCTTATTGTTTAACCGATGCTGGTATGAAACTACTCGTGTTGAGCGTTGCGCTCCGCGATTATGTACGCTCGAAGCACCTCAAGCTGACCGGTGTGATAGGTCTCATGCCAGAGGAATCCTTCGATGTGCTGCCCGGCGGTCTTCTCGCCGCGGTCATTGATCACGATTCGGTCAAGTGTCTCATCGGCATCCTGGAGTGCGGATTGAAGTATGCTCAGCGAGCGCTGGAGGTCATCCATAAGTGTCTCGAAGCGTATTGCCTGTTCGCTTGAGAGGATCGGGTCGGAACCGGTTTTGTAATGGGAAAGCTGACTCTCGGCCCAGAGCGATTCAGCCCCGAGTGTTTCCAACGCGCTCTGGCGCCTTGAGATGATATGTCCGAGGATCCAATTCATGCAGTTAGCTTCGAATGGCAATTGCAGCATACTTTCTTCATGGCTGACACCTTCAACGAGGCGCTGAACCAGCTGCGTCTGAAAGCTATATTGATCGGAAAATTTTCGGGTTCTGGATGGGGCTTCTTCAGTCATCGGTCGCTGCCTTTTATCTTCTGTGTATCTTATTATGCATCGCGATAAGATCGTTAACGCCGGTTCCTGCGATGAGTTTGGCGATTGTGTCGGTGGGCAGGTCCGTTAGATTCTTGAAGCGCACGCAGGACTTGCCCATGTCGATGCGCAACCCAGCCTCTTTATAAGCCTGCCGCAATTGGGCTTCTTTCGCTTCGTCTCCGTACACACCCATCATGTAGAGCGAATTATGTTTCTTCTGAGCGGCCAGCATCAGATAGGCCAAAGGCTTGTCATTATATGTGTCCGAAAATCTTTCCAGCGGCACTTCATAACTGATCATGCCCCAGTTCATACGCTCGGCGTAGCCCTCGGGGAGGTTCTTCAGGATCAGCGCCCGCATTTCCCCAAGCGCGCTGCGCTGTTCAGGCGTCAGCTCAGCCAGGTACTCCTCGATAGTCTCCGCCTGATTATTTTTCATTTGAGATCACTCCACTTAGAAATCACGTGAGAAGACGGGCAAATTGTATCGAATTTTGAGCCTATGCCAATAAATCCCCAGACTGGTTTTTCGATCTATCGTGTCTGCCTCGCAAGTGCTACATGAGTCTATACAGCATCCATCCACCCGGGCGAGGTCGATCGGCTTGAAATTGGGCGATCTTCTCCAGGCCAGACGCTGTGAAAATCTCCTGCTGGCGTCGATCCTGCAAACTCGTGTGGAAGAAGGTGTGGTCAAATTGCCATTGACCCTGGAGCCAGATCTTCAACGCAGAGAGCAGCATAGAGTCCAGGTCATCTGCATGCAGCGACAACCGCACCCAGAAGCAGACATCCGCTGTGAATGACTCCGGACCAGGTCGATGCGGCTGAGGGATTTGATCTGCGGTGATGCGCACCCCGATGGGGGTGATGTACACGCATCCCAGGCACCGGTCACCTTCCGGTGAAAGCACGGTGTATGTGAATGCGCTGCCCTCCAGGTGTTCACGCTGGTGCCGTTCGAGATCACGTATGTTTTCAGCAAGCGTGAACTCATCGGTCGGCCAGCTTCCCTGCCCCCATCGACGCAGGTAGGCTGGGTCTTCCATTAAAGCCTCGTAGTCGAGTTCGACGTGAGCGGTCGACAGAGGTCGGAGCTTGAATGAACTTGAGTTTAATGTATCGGGTATTCGTGTGTTCGAAGGATGAAAGTTCATGTTAGCGGCGACACCATTCTATCTCCCCGAATTTAATTTAAATCACGCCCATCTCGTGTGAGGGCAGGATATGCAGACCCTACCACACTTCGATACGCTCGTTCGTGCAGGTAGTGCATTGGATTGATATAATTTCGGATAAATCTAATCCAAAATCGCTATCTGAGCAATCCCCCCGGGCGATTGGTTGAGATGTAAACGAATTGAGAGATTCTACTATGAGCGAGAAACCACGAACCATCAGTCAAATCATCGAGCCCACATCGGTCATCGAAGGGGCTGGGGTGAAACTTCGTCGTTCGTTTGGGCCGAGTAGACAAAATCCTCTGGACCCTTTCCTGCTCTTCGACCACTTTGCCTTCAACGATCCGATTGAGGGACCGATCGTCGGATTTCCACAGCACCCACATCGGGGGATCGAGACGGTGACGTACATGCTGGAAGGCAACACGCGCCATCGTGATAGTCTGGGAAATATGGGCGTGATCGGTCCCGGTGATGTGCAGTGGATGACAAGTGGTCGCGGCATCCTGCACGAAGAGCTGCCCCGGCGCGGCCCCTCCGGACGGGTCGACGGGTTTCAGCTGTGGGTCAACCTACCCGCTGCGCGCAAGATGGAGCCGCCACGCTATCAGGAAGTCGCAGCCGATACGATACCCGTTATTGAGCAGGATGGGATCATGGTGCGGGTGATTGCAGGCAAGTTTATGAACGTACCCGGTCCAGTCAAAGAGATCGCTGCGCAGCCGCTCTACCTGGACGTGCGTGTCGAGCCCGGGCGGGAAATTTCCCTGCCCATTTTAAACGGGCACACCGCTGCAGCGTATGTGTTTGAGGGTGAAGGTCTGTTCGGTATCGACGCAGAAAATGGCGGGGAGCACATCACATCGGTACACATGGCAACTTTCGAGGATGGTGACTTGCTGCGCGTGCAGACCGAGGGTGGCTCAGGTGTCCGGTTTGTGCTCTTCGCCGGACGTCCATTCAATGAGCCGATCGTACCTTATGGTCCTTTTGTGATGAATACACAGGAGGAGATCCAGCAGGCGATACGCGATCTGCGCAACGGTAGCTTCGTCGAGGTGAACGCATTCGCTTCCGATTAAATCCGTTGTGTGTCCTCGCTTCAAAATGGAGAATTCTCAGGATCACGAATAGGCTTGACGGTACAGGTTATTCTTGCTCGGATCGCTGAAGACGATATGCCTGCTGGTGGCATTTTCGAGGTCTGCATAATCGCCGCGGTAATGAGGCGGAAGGAGCGCGGCGAGCTGGAACATGATCTCGGTAAGGATTTCGCTTCGAAGTTCGCGTGAGGCACTCGACCCATTTACGCTCAGCCTGAAAGGCTCACCGACGACGATCTGAAAATATGTGCGCTTCAGACTGCGCAGGTTATCCCAGATTTTCTCGCCACCAAAGAACACCAGTGGAAGGAGAGGTGCGCCGCTCTTGATTGCGAGTGTCACGACACCGGGGTGCCCTTTGCGCAGCGAGCCATCGCCGCTGCGTGTTCCTTCCGGGGTCACACCGAGAATGTAATCCTGCTCGAGCGCTTGCAGGCCGCTGCGCAGTGCCTCTCTGTCTGGCGTGCCGCGGTGGACCGGGATGCCTCCCCAGATGCTGAATAGCGCGCCCATCAACGGGTTGTCCCAGGTCTCGAATTTGACAAAACCGGTTAGCGGACGTGGCTGTATACGCGAGATGATGATGGGAGCTTCGAGGAAGTTAACATGATTGGTAACCAACAGCAGAGGCCCCTTTGGTGGAATTCTGGACATCTGTTCGTCGTCGATCCGGCAGAGTATGTTGGTCGCAGTTCGTAAAGAGGTATTGACCGCATGACGGGCAAAGCTCATGTCGCTGCCCCGTCTGAAGAACCGATGATGAAGACTTGTTTCGGGAAGATTTCCATCGTCATTTGTTGACCGGCTTCACATACGGTCTCACCGTCGGCATGCGCCGGCAGGCTTCCTTGCACTGCTGATACCCTGATTTTTTTCGTTCGTAGGGTAGTAATTGCTGGATGGGTTGCCTGTGATCCGTCCATGAAACGGGGGATGAGCGCGAAGATCCTCGCTTTACTGACCTCTTCAGCGATGCAAACATCGAAGAGCCCATCCCCGATTTCAGCTTCAGGGGCCATCATGAAACCCCCACCCATGCGGCGCCCGTTCATGATCGAGACCATCAGCGAAGATTGTTCGATCGTGCCACCGTCGTGCTCGATCTGCACGAGCGGCGCTTGATAGTATAGGTAGATCGTTTTTATTGCTGCGACGAGGTAGGAGGGGAAGCCGTGCAGGCGTTTCATCTTGAGCGCTTCGAAACCGACAACGGCGTCGAAGCCAATGCCGACACCATTGCCGAAAAAGCGCCCGTCTGGAAAATCGCCGCCTTTTACAAACCCGACATCGATCCATTCACCCTCGCCACCGAAGAGAACCTGACAGGCTCGTTTGATCTCCAACGGTATTTTCGCGCCAAAGGCGAAATCATTTCCACGTCCAATTGGGATAACCCCCATTTTTGCGGTGCCCTTATCTTGCAGTTTAGCCTGCATGATGCCATTTAGCACTTCATTGGCAGTGCCATCGCCCCCAACCGAGACAACGACAGCATATCCATCCACGACAGCCTGGCGAGCCAGGTCGATCGCATGCCGGGGGGCTGAAGTCTGCAGTAGGTCGTAGTCAATCTGGTGTCGGTCAAGTTCAGCTTCGATGGCAGGAATAGACGCGATTCCTGCGCCGCGTCCGGATACCGGGTTGACGATGATCTTATGGCGGGTAATCAAATTGTGCCGTTGCCGTGAGCAGGGTTGACGATCGCGGGAGCAGGCATGTGCTGTTTACCTCGATTTTGATAAATTCTGTGCCAGGGTCGATCTCAATAGTGATAACACTGACGCAGGCTCGGGGTTCCGAAGTGAGATTCTACGCCAACTGGCGTGCAAAACAAAACGCAGCCGATAATTTCGGCTGCGTTTGACAACTGGGCGGTTCGAGTAGCTCAGCCCAGTTCCAGTGGTCCACCTGATTGTTGACCACCTTCATACCAGGCGATCTCGACCTCCAGGCTGTGCTCCAAGCCTTTGCTGCCCTTGTCCTCATCTTCCACCTGGATTTCAAGCACAAGGTCATGAGGCATTTCCAGGGTTACTTCTTTTTCGCCCTGGCGCAAAATTACCTGGCCAGAGTCTATCTTATTTGCCAGATCCCTCAAAAAAGCAGTCACCTCGGGGCGAGATTTTCGTTCCTCGCTCTTGAACAAACGGACTTCTTTACCCATCGATAGGCTCCTTTAGAAGATGGATTGATTGTCTACTAAGAGTCTATCAAATGAAGTTGCAGGTTTCCACGCAACTTTGTGACATTAACCAGACACCCCCCGGAAATACCCATCCACAACAGGCAATTGAAAGTTGCGAAGCAGGTATGTCGGGTTGGCCAGCAGGAAACGTCCTACGTCTAACGTATTGACACTTGACTTTAGTATTATTTGCGGACCGCGATAGCCATGATTTCCATCTCGTCAAGCGAGACCATCTCACGATTCCAGGCGCCGGCTGTGCCTCCGTACATCGCGTGAACATCGAAGCCTGTCACCTCGAGAAGAAGGCGCAGCTCAGCAGGGGTGAAGCCGCGTTCATACACCTGGAGGCTTGTGCGGCCCTCAATTGCCTCGATTTCCATTTCGAAAGTCTCCACCAACGTGAGTGGGTCAAATTCGCCAGACTTAACCTGCTCGGGTGTCGCCTGGCGTATTTTTCGAAGTCCGTTAAGGGCAGTGAGGATCAATTTCGAGCCGGGTTTCAGTGAGTCGTGGATGGAAGCCAGGATCTGGCGTTCGTGGGTGAGCGCCTCGTCCGGCGATCCGAGCAGCCCGAATGAGCCTTCGCACAAGCAAACGGCACCATCGGCGCTGCTCCCAAGCCTCATATTCTTGGCGTCGGACTGAATCGATTCGATTTCAACGCCGGCGTGTTCGGCAGCTTTCCTCGCCTCGGCCAGCATCCCGGATGATATGTCCACGCCGGTCACACGGTAGCCGAGCTGTGCCAGCTTGACGGCGTGACGGCCGGTCCCGCAGCCGACATCGAGGATGTGGCTGCCCTGAGGCAGAGCGAGTTCTTCAACCAGAAATTGGATCTCGGCCTCAGTGTTCTTGGTGAAGATCTCCTGCATATAGAAGGGTGCATGTTGGTCGAAGAAGGTCTTCCATGGATTTTCAGGATCGGGCATCTACAACGCTCCACTCAAATGAAGATTCAAAGCGTGAAATCAACATGTTGATTCTATTCTCTTTATAGTTGATTCGCCGGCCAGTTGAATAACAAAAGTGAGACCAGCAGTGCAATATTAATCAGCAATCCAATCAGACCTTTCTGGACCAGCATGCCCGTAGAGCCATCCCAGAACAGCAGGATTCCGATCGATGAAAGGATCGCTGCTCCCGTGATAAGCGATGTCCACCAGTCAGCACGCACAAAAATCCCAATACCTCCGATGAGAAATGCAAGCGTGGACAGCGAGTATACGATGGTCGCGAGTGTCCTCGTTGCAGCGTCACCGATTGTATTTGTGAAGATCCATGAGTTTGAGGTCCAGCCCATGTCCGGTTCAAACGAGACCCAGCGTTGGGCCAATGTGACGTACCACATATGGACCAGGCCGTGTAAGATTATAATTACGCTATAGATCGACTGCAGCATGTTCTTCTCCTTCCCCGATCGACGAGATATTGATGAAGGTAGCATAAACATATACGTTGAGTGATACATCAACAGTCGGAACAGTCTTATACCTGGTCAATCGGCTGGGATTATCTAAAGATGGGTTTGAAATTCACTGCGATTGGATCTGGGCAGGGACCAATGCTTGTATGCTAGAATGTCACATTAGCTGACAAACAGGAGATTGACCATCGGTCATTCTCTTCCTGATCAACGCATGGTCGATTCATTGGA
>CBFDDM010000114.1:0-9902 GCA_965603565.1 uncultured Anaerolineales bacterium
TCGTCATCGTGCTTGGTCTGGTTGGTGCGGCAGCCCGTCGACTGGGCGTACTGTTTGTCGGCTCGGGTGTCGCCATGATCCTGCTCGGTTATGTCGGGCAGTTCTATGAGACCACGAACCTGAGCGCTCTGTGGATCTGGGGCGCGTTGAGCACCGTCTTCTACATCGTGCTGCTTTATCTGGCCTGGACCGAGATTGGCAAGGCGCTGCCGAACATGCCCGAAGCGGCCGCCTCGATGCTGAAGGCCATCCGCTGGGTCTTCCTGATCTTCTGGAGCTTCTATCCGGTCGCATACATCATCCCCGCCGTGCTTCCCACTGCGGATGGCGTCGTCATCCGTCAGATCACATTCACGGTGGCAGACATTGTTGCCAAGGTGATCTACGGCGTGATGATCACCAAGGTTGCGGTCGATTTGAGTCGGGCGGAAGGTTATCTTGGTTCCGAGGTCAAAGTCGCATAAAGATAGCCGGGTTTTTATCCTGGCCAATCGAGAGTCCCCGACACCTCAAAGGTGCCGGGGACTTGTTGTAAGTGGCAGATCTTTGCTTGCTCAGCGTATCATGGTATGTTGTCCTGGGCATGACCAAAGATAATGGGGAATTAATGATGAAACTAGCTTCATTTGATATTGAAATCGCCGCCATCCTTCCGCAGGGGATCACGGATTGGGCGGAGCATCCCGATCTGGGGATCAGCTGCGCGGCGGTGGCTTTTGACGATCGAGAAGAGGTGAAATTCTGGTCGGGTGTGCCCCGTCTGGACCCACACGCTGCCCAGCAGATGGCGCAGGAGCTGATCGAGATTCATGAAGCCGGCTATCAGATCGTCACGTGGAATGGCTGTGGTTTCGACTTCCGCGTCCTGGCGCAGGAATCCGGCATGCTGAAAGAGATGGCGCTGCTCACCATGGAGCATGTCGACTTGATGCTCATGGTGACATTCGCACGCGGTCATTATCTCAGCCTGCAGGCCGCACTCGAGGGCGCGGGCATGACCGGAAAGCTGAAGCGCATCCAGCTCTCCGACGGGCGTTGGATCGAGGACATGGAAGGATCACAAGCACCGATTCTCTGGGAGCAAGGCGAGCAAGAAGCCGTGCTGGCGTACCTCGAGCAGGATGTGCGCCAGCAGTTGGCGCTGGCCCAGCGCGTGCGCGAACGCGGCGAGATCCGCTGGACAAGCCGGCGCGGCAAACCTCAAGCCATCGCCTTTGACAAATTGCTTACGGTCAAAGAATGCTTCACGCTGCCCGAACCGGATACAAGCTGGATGCGGGATCCTCCCAGCCGGGAGCAATTCACCGCCTGGATGGGGAATTGAATATCGCTTGATCCATTTCTGTGGCCGCAATCATGTCACGAAAACCGGGGTGGACGCATGCGTCCACCCCCACGCATTTTATTTGGTCGTTTTATACTGATAACAAGGGTGTTATTGGTGGAATAAATGGCGAGGGTTTCATTATGTTACATCAGCCGATCCATAATTGCTGCATGATTTCTCGGCGGCGTGACGAGCCGATGATGGGCTCGGTCAAGCCAGTGGAAACCTGGCTGCTGCTCCAGTATGAGGGCGCGATGGGCGCCCAGGCGCTTGCCGAGAGCAACATCCCCGAGAGCGTCAAAGTACGGCTCAATGAATCCTTGGACACGATCCCTGGTGTGCGTGCGCTGCTGATCAAGTCACAGGTTGCTGGAAGTGAATCGGGTATCAAGTTCATCGTGGCAAACGGGCGCGAGATCGACCCTTACTACACTCAATATGAACTGGAGACATATGAAGACCTGCTCGCACTTGACCTTCATGCCATCATTGAGAATGGTGAGCTGCAAGGTGGGGAGATAGCCGATGAGCCCTTTTACCTTGTCTGCACCAATGGTCGTCGCGACCCATGCTGCGCGCAGAACGGCCTCCCGGTGTTCAACGCACTGCAGGAAATCGCGCCGAAGAAAATCTGGGAGTGCTCACACGTCGGCGGGCACCGCTTCGCGGCGAACGTGCTGGCGTTTCCACACGGCGTCTATTATGGACGCGTGAACCCGACCGACGCGGAGGAATTGGTTATGCGTGGTGAGCAGGGTGAACTGCTCATCGAAAATTACCGGGGTAGGGCATGTTATGAGAAGCATGTGCAGGCCGCTGAAGCGCACCTGCGAAGACTGACCGGAAAAATTGGTTTCCGAGGTTTTATCTTCGCAGGAGAGGAAAATCTGAGTGAAGGCAGCTATGAGGTGACTTTTAAAGAGATCAGCAGCGGGCAACGTCACTCGCTTAGCATCGAGCGCAGTGAGACGGGGGGGATGGATTTTGTATCCTGCCGGGACGACAAGCAGTCACCGGTCGTCAGCTATCGTCTCCTGGATCATGCACTCGTTTAAAGGTATTCTTTGTTTGCGGAGATGATGATCCATGTTTGCTAGTGAGGCTAAAACATTGTTGGAGAAATTAATGGCTGAAGGAGGCAGAAAACCGGATCACCGGGAGCGAAGAGATTTCTTAAAATTCTCAGCTTTGGCAAGCGGTGCCGTTGTGCTCGCTGGATGCCAGATCGCCACAATGACGGGTGATGATCTAGCAATCTCAAACGCGACATCCCTACCCCTGCCCACATCGGATCCTTCCGCAACCCCAACAGATACTCCTATGCGCACGGAAATTCCTCCAGTGGATACGACCGGACGCGTCGTGCTTGTGAGAACCGACGATCGGGACGCAGGCATCCGCCGTGCATTGGAACTCTGGGATCAAAATTCCGTGCAGGGGAAAGAACTGTTTCTCAAACCGAACTTCAACAGCGCTGACGCGTTCCCGGGTTCTACGCACATTGAGACCCTCAAGATCATCATCGAGGAATTGACCTCCATGGGTGCAGGCTACATCACAATCGGAGACCGCAGTGGGATGGGGGACACCCGCCTCGTGATGCAATCCAAAGGTGTATATACGCTTGCAGATGAACTCGGTGTCTCGACCCTTGTCTTTGATGAATTAGACGCAGAGAATTGGGAGCTCCGGCAGCCATCTGGTAGCCATTGGTTGGCTGGGTTTGCGGTGCCGAAGCCTGTACTCGCCGCTGATGGGATAGTACAAACCTGCTGCTTGAAAACCCATCGGTACGGCGGCCATTTCACGCTCTCGCTAAAGAATTCTGTTGGATTAGCCGCAAAACGGATTCCAGGAAACGCTTATAACTACATGACTGAGCTGCACAATTCCGTCCATCAGCGACGGATGATTGCCGAGATCAACCAGGTTTACCAACCTGATTTGGTATTGCTGGATGGCATGGAAGCGTTTATCAATGGAGGTCCGGCGCGCGGTTCGAAAGTCTTTCCGGGCGTGATCCTCGCCGGATCGGACCGTGTGGCGGTGGATGCGGTCGGGGTTGCGATCCTGCGCTATTTCGGCACGACGCCGGAGGTATCCGGCGGCAAGATCTTCGAGCAGGAACAGATCGCCCGGGCGGTTGAACTTGGTCTTGGCGTAAGTGAGCCGGGTCGTATTGACTTCGTCACCGGCGATGAGCGCAGCAAAGAGTTCGGAAGAGAATTAATGGATTTACTGGCATAGGTGTCAACCTACGAGATCCCCGGCACCTCTGAGGTGCCGGGGATCTCTGTTTAATCGTGGATTAAGGCGCCAGACACTGGCCGGGCAAGCCGGCGCCGCCGCGGTGGCCGCACCAGGCGTTCGATCCGCCGAAGTTGCCGTTAAACTGGTTGCCGTTCGAGAGCATGAAGAATTTTATTGAACCCGAAGTGTTATTGCGGAACCAGGTCCCGGTCAGTTCGTTTCCGGAAACCGTGCCGGAGATAGTCCCATCGCCGCCAGCGTATGTGCCCTCGATAGAGGTGCCGTTCTGGCTGACCGACAGGTTGCCGCAGCCGGCCGCTCCACAGTTAGTTGACCACGTGCCGTACCAGGATGACACGCCGCAGGGGCTGGGGTCGCTGCCGCCCTCACGGTGGCCGCACCAGGCGCTGGTCTTATCCCAGCTTCCGCGAAATCCTTCTTCATCGCCGGTCAGCCAGAAGTCGAAGGTGCCGCTGGCATTGTTGCGGGACCAGGTGCCGGTCAGGCGATTTCCGTCCACTGTGCCGCTGAGACTGCCGTCTCCGCCAGCATAGGAGCCAGTCACATTGTTCCCATTCTGACTCAAATCCATTTCGCCGCAGTCCGATATACCACAGTTCGTCACCCAGGTACCATGCCAATCGCCGGTTGGTGAGGGGGTCGGCGTGGGTGGCGCCACGACGATCGGCACGTTGGAGGTGTCGCCGCTCACAGTTACGATCGAATCGGCGATCCAGCCCTTGCCGGCAGCTCCGGCTTCGAAGACGATCACCCACCATGTGCTGCTGTTGTTGCGACCGACGATATCCGCGCTCTGACCTTGCAGCAGCACGCCCTGGATATCGTAGACCGTCCCCGGTCCGCTGCGCACGTTCGAATTCACGTTCGTGGTGATGAACGGCGTCAGGATCGGTGTCGCCGTCACGGTCGCGGTCGCGGTGGGCGAACTCTCCTGGGTGGGTGTTTCGGCAGGCAGGTCGGGAAGCGCCTGTTCGGTTTGTTCAGCGGCGGCCTGAGTCTCTGCCAGGACGGCAGTGACCTGCGCTTCGGCGGTCTGGGCCAGCTCCGTGGCTGCGCTGTCAGCACCCCCGCCGCTGCCCGGCAAATTGCAGGCGAGAGCGGCAAGAAGGAGCGCGCTGATCATTAGAACGATTGGTCGTGGAAGGTTCATCGGTGATACACCTCACATGTCAACATTAGAATTTCTACGTTAGCGTAGTGTTTCCCGTCCAGTTCAGTTTCGACGGGTAAGCGCCAATTTTAGACAAAAAACATCCGAATAGCAAGCATTGATTTTCTGTTTTCATCAGAGGGTTGGGACGACTGGAACAGAATGGTGAGGCGTCTCGCCGGGATGCCTTCTTGGGGTGTTAACCTGATTGAAAATCGAATGCGCCTGGCCGACAGCCAGGCGCATTCTGGTGAACAGATCGACAACCTATCGCTTTACCGGTGGACGGGGCATTGGTCTCCTTCGGAGCAGGAATACCGTGGTCATGCAGAGGATGATAAACCCTGCAGCGGCTGCAATGATCCAATCCATGGTCTGCGCTGACGATTGCGCCTCCAGGCTTGTGAGACGAGCCTCAAGTTCAGCGTTGTGCTTGCTCAGCGCTTCATTCTGCGAAACCAAGGCGTCGATTTCAGCCGCCTGTTCTTCGCTGATTTCGTTGAGGGCCTGGATCGCAGCAAGGGCGACACCATAGGAATCGATCGCGTTGATGTATTGTTCAGATTGGCCAACACCAAACGCGTCATTGAAGTCCTGCGCCATCGGTCCAATATGCCGACCGGGTCGATCAGAATCGCGGTAGTTCCAGGCTGTTATAGGCAGTTCAGCGATCTGTTTAAGGATCTCCTGTTGATCGATCGGCTCAAAGTTCTCCTTCAAGCTCGCATTCGACGGTGAAGGCACATTAATCGTGATTTGTTTTGTCCTGCATGGTTCACCCTGGCCATTTCCAGCACAGGCCTTGATGCTTACCGTGACCGTGTCGCCACCAATCGGAGGTGTGAATCCCGCCCCTGTGTAGCCCGTGTTTCCGGGCGCGATCGCTTCGACATACAGGGAAATGCAGTCTGGGGATCCTCCAAAGCCATTCGTCGAGAACGCTTCGGTTTCACTGCTATCCTGATTCTTGGCGTTGAGCTGGATCGATTCAATCGTTACAGCGCCGGTGTTCTGAATGCTGATAAAGATGCGCTCCTCGGCCCCACACATATCGATATCAGCCATGCTCAAGTTGAAGTTCAATTCTGGTGTCGGGCTGGGTTGTGGGGTCGGTGTCGGTGGTGGGTCAAGGACCGGCAGTCCATCGGTTGATCCCTCGATCTG
Organism: uncultured Anaerolineales bacterium; assembly: GCA_965603565.1. Taxonomy (GTDB): domain Bacteria; phylum Chloroflexota; class Anaerolineae; order Anaerolineales; family E44-bin32; genus E44-bin32. The sequence continues at coordinate 5,913 of CBFDDM010000114.1, forward strand.
CCCATACTGCATCCACAGCCAGCAGTTGGTGCCGGGATTATCCGGGTTGTCAACGATCACGTAGTTGGGAATACTGCTGCGGGCAACAACCTCCGTTCGCTCGCCTACAAGCAGCGCACCGCGCAGATCGTAAACCGTTCCTGGTCCGGTCCTGCAATTGGTGTTTTGGGTAACGCTGACCATCGGGACCGATGGCGTGAAGGTCGCGGTAACTGTTGGAGTGTTGGAAGGTTGCGGCGTATCGGAAGGTAGTATATCCGTTGGCGGCGCTTTCGTCGCTGCTGGATCCTCTGCGACTGCGCCTTCCTCTTCTACAGATTCACCGGAAGCAGCCTGTAAAGTCTGCTCGACGGCAGTCTCGATATCGAGTTCGCTTTGTCCGCCAATCCAGCCTGGCAGGTTGCAAGATATTGTCATCAGCAAAATGATGCTGACGCCGATCAGGGTGGCGTATCTGTGCTTCATCGTGGACCTCCGGTGGAACTGCGTGAGTCATAACCATGAAAATGGTGCGTGTAGTCGAGTGTCATTGAGAGCAAAACTTTCACCAGGATGGCAACCATCAATGGTGCCAGAACTGGAAGACCCCTGATTATTTCGAGAAACCGAATACATGAACCAAGCTGCGGTCCTCATCCGCAAGTCTCTCGATGATATAGAGCAGACCATTTTGCCGATCGAATGCCGCCGCACCAAGCAGGTAGCGCTTCCCCCGTTCATGGTCGAATCCCGGATCGAAAAGGAATCCATCGATCGACATCGAAGCATACGGCTGGGGTTCCCAGGTCTCCCATTCACCGTGTGCCACCGCGGCCAGTTCATCGGGATCGTAGAAGAGGATCTGTGCAGAGATGTCCTCGGACCACCAGCCGCGCGAATCGTAAGGCCAGGGTGGTACCTCCGGGTAGACCTCGTCCGGGTCACCGCTGATGGGGTAGACGACCCCGTTCGCGAATCCGTACCAGCTCTCGCCGACCGCCTTCGTGCCGACGAAGATCACGGCGGAGCGGTCCCCGGCAGTCAGCCAGGCTCCGCCGGACCACTCATCCGGCTCGCTGAAAGTGACCATTGGTTCGATATCGTCGATGGCGATTTCAAGGTTGCCCTGGATCTGCCGACCGTACAACAGCAGGGGTGTCACGTTCTCCAGCGCACCTCCATCCGAGGGCGGATCGCCGTCCAACCAGGGTCCGATCGCCAGCAGCGCCGGACCCAGGCCGCCCCAATGACCATCTCGAAATCGGCCGGTTGCAAGCCGGAGTCCCGGTGTGTTCTGGGCAGACCATTCTGCGGGAATAGGGAACAAGTAATCATTAGTGATGTAATTGGAGTAAGTATCAATGTGCCAGGGTCCGGCCGACTCGCTCGAGCTGAGGTCGAGATCGGTCCAACCGTGTGTCGCGGGCCAGGCATCCTCGAAGTGCTGTCCCCAGCAGAAGTATAGTTTGCTGTCGGTCTGCCTGTCCTGGGGAGGCAAGACTGCCAATCCAGCGCGCGGGATTTCGAGGTAGCCGAACATGCCGCCGGTGATATCTGTGAACGGCTGCAGGGTGGTGGCAATATTCAGGTCCTGGGTGTTCTTGCCCTCTGAGATGATCGCTGCAGGGATGCTGATCTCCGAGACGTACTGCTGGTGATCATGCCCGATACCGAACAGTGAACCAGCGAATCCGTCGTTAGGTCCTCCCGGATCACCTTGTGGGTTGAACGCCAGGCCATAACCGCCGTACTCCCAGCTGGAGCCGCCGCTTTCATCAGGAAGGCGGAATGCGCCGATGTAGATGAGATCATCAGGGGCAATCAAGCTGTCACGTAGATCACCTACAGGGACGTTGTCAAAACCAGAGCCCCGGCTTAGCTCGGTTTGATCCTCAGTCTCCACGCCGGTCTGCTCTTGATCAACCGTCTGGGTATCGTTAACATCTTCAACCGGAGGGGGAGGAGCGTTGCAGGAACAAATTACAAGAACTGTTGAGAGGATCATAATCGAGGCCGTAGATCTTGAAGACATGATGGCACCCTCTCTTTCCCGCGAGGTGAGCAAATATCGCCTTGATGATTGCAGTATGTAAATACTGATGTCGAGATTTCTTCGCTTGTACTTCCGGAGAGCCGGGAAACCAGCTAGTTTGTGAAAATTGTAGCGATTTATTCAATTTCAGCAATCCGAATATAGAGCCACACTCTATCAAGTGCGGCTCGGGAAGCTCGGAGCGAGGTTGTTTGCGATCTCAGTATGGTTGTGCATGACCGACCGCGGCTCTATCCGTCGGTTCTACACTTTCGGCCTGAGATCGTTTCAGGTCAGGGCAGGTTTTCCAATGTCAGCTCGTAGAGGGCGACCGCGGTGTTGAGGTCCTGATTGCTGACCCGGGCGCTGATGACTGTTGTTGCCTCGACGAGTGTGCGCAGGGTCAGTGAGTCTGAATAATTGCCAATGAAGGCGCCATCCCCGATCCCCTCAAGCGCCTCCACATCGTTCAAAATGATCTCCTGCAGTGCCCATTGGTCCAACGGGTAAAGCTGCACTTCAAAGAACTCTCCGGAGGTGTTGTAATATTGGCAGCCCACCTCGCGGTCGATGGAGAGCATAACTTCGGGAGTATCAGGATCGAGCGGACCAACGATCGCTGCGACATCGTCCACAGGAAGGATTTCACACACATCGATACCAGAGAGATCCATACCCTCATCAATGAAGAAATCGGTCTCCGACCCCGAAATCTCTTCGGCATCGGCTTCGGTGATCCCGGCCGGATCGTTCGCAGGCTCGTCTACACTCACCGGTGCCGGGGCACACCCACTGAGCGAAGCCAGTAGAAGTACACTCTGAAGTAATCTTAGTATCGGCGAGATAGAAACAGGCGTCATGGATAGTTGCTCCTTAATGAAGAATTGATGAATTTTTAAGCAGTCATCCCCCTCAAGGTTTCTAAGCCATCGAGGATTGTACAGTAAGTCCCGATTCTTCACATCATCGAAGCTAAGATCGGATGTGTCGATGGCTCGCTGAAACGTTGCTTCATAACTATGGTTCAGGCTAAATGAGGTGGGTTGCTTATGCTGAGATCAGAAAATTTCACTGCCTCAGACCAGTTAGTTCTTTACGCTCGAGTATCCAGGAGACACCGATCCCCACCACCAGCGCCCAGAAGTAGGATCCGAAGCCCAGAAAGGAGATGTCGGAGAGCGCGAGCACAAATGCAAAGAGCGGACCTACCCGTAGTGGGCCTTGCGTCACGCGTTGGATCGCATTCGCGAACACGTTCACGACGGACAGACCTGCGAGCGTAACCAGCAAGGGTTCGGGCACCATACCTGGTAAATCAGCTGCAATTCCTGCCAAGAGCCCGGTCAACACAGCCACACCTGCAACAATAAAGACGGTCATGTATCGCTTATCACGGTCCCCTGCATCTGGGCCTGCTACGATGGATGTAGCCGGGAGAGAGAGCGAGATACCTGTCGGTCCCAGCAGTGAGCCCACTGCCGTGGCGATCCCACTGACGAAATTGATCGCTCTTTCAGGTGTTTTGTATTCTTGCTCTCTCAAGTACACGATCGAGGGCACATTCGACTGCAGTGTGATCAGGACAACGAGAACAGGCACAGCGGTCGTCAGCGCGCTGAGCGTGAATTTTGGGAGGGTAAGCGCAGGCATCTGCAGGGCTAAATCCGCAGGAATTGGTCCTAAACTACCCTCAAACCAGGCAATGATATGACCTACGATGAACGCGGGCAGGATCGGAGGCAAACGGTTCTCAAGAAACCTTCGTCCGAGCAAGTATGCAAAGAACGTACCTGCGACAATCAAAGGCGCCTCTGCCATCGAATTAAAGATATTCGTGAGAAACGGAACAACCGCGCCAGCGAGCAGACCGAAAACGATCGGTGCAGGAATCCACGTCGCAAGCCGCCCGGTAATTCCGAGCGCGATAACGAGAACAACAGCGATCCCGGCGATGATCGTGGCACCTGCTAATTGAGAGT
>CBFDDM010000115.1:0-9690 GCA_965603565.1 uncultured Anaerolineales bacterium
CCAGAGAAATGATGGTTTGGTCACTCAAATTACTCCGCACCTCAAAGATACACCAAACACTTTTATTTTCTTGAAAGGACGAGTTTCCAGATAGATGCAATCGACCCACAAGTTTTGGTGATATTGGGAGAAATGACAGTGGCTTGGCGAATTGACTGAATGAGCCCGGCTGGCTGCTCAGGACTGCTGTGCGTTCCGACCTCCGTTAATCCTCCACGCTCTTCTCCGCTAATTCCCGCAGGCGGTTCCAGGCACCCATGAGTGCCTTCCGCATCGTGTCGGTAGTCGGCCGGTCTCTAGGCTCAGATGGACCGATAGAAGGTGCAGGCCGAGCTTCCACATTAACCACTTTGCTGTAGATATAGCCAAAGATCAGCCGCAGTGTCGCCAGGACCGGTGAGGCGAGCAGAATTCCGAAAAATCCGGCGAGCGCTCCACCAGCGATAATGGCCAGAAAGACCGCCAGCGGATGCAGCCTGAGGCTTTCACCCATGATACGCGGCACGAGGATCGTGTTCTCCACCTGCTGGATCAATGTGAGTATCCCGAGAATGACCAGCGAGAATGCGACCGGCGTTAATCCCCAGGGATTTGTGGGCTGCACCAAAGCGATGAGCCCACCGATGACGGCTGTAATAATGGGACCAAACATCGGCACCATCTCGAGTAAGCCACCGATCAAGCCCATCACGAGCGGGAAGTCCAACCCGGCGATGGACATGCTGATAAAAACAGCCACCCCGATAATCAGCGCCAGGATCACATACCCTCGCAGGAAAGCGCGCCATATGCGATTGCCCTCCTCAAGCAGCATGGCGAAATCTCCCTTGTGCTGCTTCGGGATCAGCCGCAAGAATGCCGGCCGCAGCTTCTGGAAATCAAGCAGCAGGTAGAACGTGATGATCATATCCAGGAAAAAACTTGTAATCACGGAGGCAGCCGCGATCGCCACAGAGCCAAATATCGAACCCGCCTGACTTAGCAGAGGGCTGACCGATGAGGCCAGGTTGCTGAGCAGGGGTTCGATGCTTATCCCTGCAAGGTCGAAATCCCAGGGACCGATCGTGAACTGGAGTTCACCGATTTGTTCGAGCTGCGAAGGAATTTGATCGGTTATATCCGTGAAGAGATTGGCCAGGTCGATCACGCGCTGTGAAAACGCGAAACCGACACCCGTCGTCGCACCGGCCAGCGCGGCGATGAACAGTAGGATCACGACTAAGGTCGCCAGGCCGCGTGGGAAGCGTGCTCTTTTAACCAGCCAGGTCACGACCGGGTCAAGCATATAGGCAATTAAGAACGCGATCGTGACGGAAAGGACCAGTCTGCGAAGCACATAGAGCAGCACGATCAGGATCAGCGTCACCAGAACACCGACCACTAGCCGGGTTCCGGGTTGCCAGGGTGGAGAGGAAATATCTTCTGGTTTAACGGGATCCGCCATCGCTCATCCTATGTGCTGAACTATGTGGAATAGCATATAAATTGTATCGAATGTGGTGCATAACGACAAACGAGCTGACTACACAAAAAAGCCGCCCCGCTAATCCTGGGGCGGCTCGATGTTTCTATCGGTTGACTGCAGCGCATTGCTCTAGCTGCGGCGTGGGGACCTTCCCCGGCCACCACCACGACTCTTTGGTTTGCGATCTCGCTCCTGAGCCTCCTCGACCGACCAACCTTCCAGTACAGCCTGTCGAGACAGGCGAACCTTGCCCTGTGAGTCGATGTTGGTAACCATCACGGTGATCTCATCACCGACCTTCGCCACATCCTCAACGGACTTCACGTGCTCCGTGTCGAGCTGTGAGATATGCACCAGTCCGTCTGTTCCGGGCAGGATCTCGACAAACGCACCGAAGTCTGTCGTTCGAACAACCTTGCCCGTGTAAATGCGCCCGACGACGGCCTCTTCGGTCAGACTTTCGACCATGTGGCGAGCTTGCTCTGCGCCTTCTTTGTTCGTGGCGGCGATGAAGACCGTGCCATCATCCTGGATATCGATACGGGTATTGGTCTCTTCCTGCAAGCTGCGAATGACCTTGCCGCCAGGCCCGATCACTGCGCCAATCTTTTCGGGATCGATCTTGACGACAGTCATGCGCGGCGCATGTTCTTTCAGGTCAGCACGCGGCTGGTCGATCGTCGTCTGCATACGGTCAAGGATGTGCAAACGCGCTTCCTTCGCCTGTGCAAGCGCCTCAGACATGATCTCGGGGGTAATACCCTTGATCTTGATATCCATCTGTAGAGCGGTTATGCCATTGCGGGTACCTGCAACCTTGAAATCCATATCGCCGAGATGATCCTCTAAGCCCTGGATATCCGTCAGCACCGTGTATTTATCATCGCGCTTGATCAGACCCATAGCGATCCCGGCGACGGGAGCGCTGATCGGCACGCCGGTATCCATCAGCGCAAGCGTAGAACCACAGACAGCGCCCATCGAGGTTGACCCGTTCGATGAGAGCACTTCCGAGACAAGCCGCATGGTGTATGGGAATTCCTCCTCAGCCGGCAGCACGGGTATCAAGGCCCTCTCCGCCAGCGCGCCGTGACCGATTTCGCGACGGGAGGCCCCGAAAAGCGGACGCACTTCACCGACCGAGAACGGCGGGAAGTTGTAGTGATGCATGTAGCGCTTCTCTTCACGCGGTGACAGGCCATCCAGCTCCTGGCGTTCACGGGGTGTGCCCAGTGTCGCCAGGGTCAGCACCTGAGTCTGACCGCGCGTAAACAGTCCCGAGCCGTGGGCCCGTGGGCTGATATCCACTTCACTTGTGATCTCGCGGACATCTGTCGGACCGCGGCCATCCGGCCGCCTCTGTTTCTCTATGATTTGTGTTCGAACTGATTCTTTGTGGATCGCTTCGAACGACTCTCGCAGCTCGCGCTCGTCCAGTCCGTCCTCGCCGCCGAGCGCTTCGAGCAGCTCAGCACGCAGCTTGTTAACAGCTTCATCCTGGGCCAACTTTTCCAGCGGCTCCTCGACGATCTTGTCGATCTTATCGCCAATCCATGATTCGGCTTGTGCGCGGACATCCTCGTCAAGCTTGAAGGACGTATACTCTCGCTTCTCTTTGCCGACGGCGCTGCGCATCTGCTGCTGGAGATCCACCAGCGGGCGGATGACTTTATGGCCCTCTTCGATCGCTTTAACGATCACAGCCTCATCGACTTCATCGGAACCACTCTCAACCATTAAAAGCGCGTCTTCCGTGCCCGCAATGCGCAGGTCGAGATCGGAGCGATCGGTCAGCTGGTAGGTCGGGTTGAAGACGAATTCCCCGTTTTCATGCGAGACGCGCACGGCACCCACAGGCCCGTCAAAGGGCACATCGGAGATCGTCAGCGCTGCAGACGCGCCGAGGATCGCGAGCAAGTCGAGCTGCGTCTCAGCATCTGAAGACAGCGCGTATATGATCACCTGGACATCGTTGCGCAGGTCTTTGGGGAAGAGTGGGCGGATCGAACGATCTACAAGGCGGGCGATCAACGTCGCGGCCTCGCTGGGACGTCCCTCCCGCCGGAAGAACGAACCGGGGATGCGACCGCCGGCATACAATCGTTCTTCATAGTCAACCCGCAGTGGGAAGAAGTTGATCCCCGGGCGGGTCTCTGAGCTCATCGTCGCCGTGGCCATCAGAACGGTATCGCCCTGACGGACGGTGACTGCACCGCCAGCCTGCATGGCAAGCTTGCCGGTTGAGATGGAAACCTCTTTTCCATCGAGCTGTACTCTAAAGGTTTGTTCTTTAAACATTAAATCCCTCCCGCACCTCAAACCGGGTGGGTCAGGGACTGGAGAGGGACCGCCAGCGTTTCGGTTTTATCGCTGATGGGCTTTCTCCAATTCCTAACCCGCGCAATCGGTCAGGTGCTTATCCTAACTTCTCTTTCTGTGGGCTATATCACTACAATCCACATCGATTTTAAAAAAATGAAGACGAGCAAGTGCATGCTCACCCACCTGCTCGTCAATCCATGTCTACTTCCGCCGGATACCCAGGGTTTTGGTCAGCTCCAGATAGGCAGCCGCGTCCTGATCCTTGAGGTAACTCAGCAGTTTTCTACGCCGGCCTACCATTTTGAGCAGCCCCCGGCGTGAAGATTCATCGTGTTTGTGCTGCTGCAGGTGCCCAGTAAGCTGGTCGATCCGACGAGATAAGATCGCGATCTGTACTTCCGGTGAGCCGGTGTCGCCATCATGACGATGGTATTCACCGATAAGCTCTTTCTTTTCTTCTTTTGTCAAACCCATGACATCTGCTCCTCTGCAGGTCGCCCTACGCGTAGTATGTGAAGCCACAAACCACACGTCGGTCTAGTCAATTTCCGGCGTGTATTATACCAGATGGAAAGCCGCCCCAAGCTCATAATGTCTGGCGCAGCTGGGATCGAAATGCAGCTGGAAGTGCCTCAGCGATCGCGCGGGCGAGACGCTGCGCTCTGATCTCACCAGACGCAATCTCCTCCAGCATGAACGCGGTGGTTTCAGCAGGTGAACGCTGTGCGAGAGTCAGCAGAAGATCCCGCAGAGCATCAAGCTCCAGACCACGCGCAACTGCGGGCAACCCTGAAAGCATGTCAAAAACAGCCGGCAGGTCACTGATCGATTCATCTTGAATCGACTTTTGCAGGACGATCAACCCAAAAACCTGGGTGGACTCTGCCTCGATCCAACCGCCGGCGGAGGCAAGTGTTTGATCGGGATTACTTTGACGCCACGGTCCGATTCCTTCTGAAGCCAGCGAACGGAGCACGTTCTGCTCTTCGCTCTCGGCAGCCCAGGTTGAAGCGACCCCAAGCATTCGTTCGGAAGGCGCCTCACTGAGCATGCAGATCGCCACGAGCCGCATCTCCTGTAAACCAGAACGCCAGAGCTGCTGCGCCGCAGGTATCCACTCATCCCCTTCCCGGCGCCCGCGCTTGTGAATCATCGTGCAGAGATTCCTGAGCACCGGCGATGGCACATGCATCATATGAGCAGTCTCAAGTGCCGCTGCTGTCGCAGTGGTTCTCTTCGTCCGGTCAGCATAAAAACTGAGCAGTTCATGAATCTGCCGCGCGAAGGCATCCGCCTTCAGCGTCTCCGCGAAGATAAGCTCGACTTTATCGTTAAGAACAGAGGGGTTGATCGCAGGCATCGACTCAGGACCGGATGGGATCGTTTAACGCTTGAGCCTGCGCCCTGCGGCCTGGCGCACAGGTTCAAGCCAGACACGCTCCAGACGACCGGCCCATGTCTCGATCAGAGGCTCCGGGGTGACTGCCAGCAGGTCGATCCATTCTTGAACAAACTGCCACATCAATGCATGATCCCACAATAAGGACCATTGCTTTTGATCCCAGGTCAAACCGGTCCGTTCGGCGATGTTCTCACGGTACAGTGCGACGATTTCATCCGGGCTGATCGGCATATCTTCGAACCACCACAGACTCTTATAGACAAACGTCAGCAGGTCCATCACACCTGGCCCGACCCCAGCCAGCTGCCAATCATAGACCATCTGCCTGCTGTCGGGTAGAACGGCGATGTTTCCAGGCCAATAGTCACCATGCAGCAGTGTTTGTGTTTCTCCTATCAGGGGTTCAACGATCCGATCCGCGCATGAAATGAGATCTTCCAGGAGGTCCATGCGATCTTTCTCGTCGACCAGAGCTGCCGGATTCCCCGATTCGCGCATGCGGTTCAGACCTTGTTCGGCAGCCGTCACATACACCTCAAAATCAGCAGTCAGCGGATGACCCAGCCAGGGGAACGTGCTCAAATCGATGTCCAGTGCCCAGAATCGGTCGTGTAAAGCCGAAAGATGGTCAACCGCTCTGCGGTAGTCCTCTACCTGCCATGCGGCCGGATCTCTGCTCTGCTCGATCAACTCCAGGACCAGCCAATCTCCGAGGGGGGAGCCGACGAGCATCTCTGGAGTTTCCAACGGGAGATGTTCTGCCAACGACTCGTACAGCCCTACTTCACGTTTGCCCGCACCGGCGAGACCGGTCCGCGTGGTGCCCTGTGGCTCTTTCACGACGAGGTCACAGGTATTCTCTTGACCACTTGATTGATATTCGACCTTGATGCCCCGCACTCGACCGATTGAGGGCTTACGGTCTGGCAGGCTGATCGACTCTATGCTCAGGATATGGACACCGGTATCGCCAAAATAGCGCCGTAAACCGTAGGTGAGATCGGCGCGTCCAAATGGCCAGGGCCAATCACCTGCAGTGGTGCTGAATGCGAATTCGCTTGTTTCTGTCATCTTCCACTCAAGATCCTATACAACGATGTCTGCGGGCGTGTTTATTTTAATCGACACTAGCGTTAATCCATTAACGCTTCTCACTCAGAGTTCGATGACCCGTTCGGGATATACGTTCACGACCCAGGTCTCACCCAGGCGTGTCCTTGATTGCTCGAGGTTCCGTTGGATGTGTGTGTGCCCGTGCAGCAAGAACCGTGGTCGGCCAATTCTAACGACGGTATGGAATGCCCCGAAGCCGATATGCGCCGGGTCCTCTGCATCATGCACGCCTCGGGGTGAAGCATGCGCGATAAACAGGTCCAGACCGTAGCCATGAGCCAATCGGCGCAGATACATCCGGGGCAGCATGGATAGGATCCGCTGGTACATCTGTCGTTGTGTGTATTGATGCCTGCCATGCGGTTTGTAACGGATGCTGCCCCCTGCACCACCGATTAACAGATCTTCGAACCTGGCGAAGGAACCATCGACCGACTGCCCACCGGGCACATCGTAATCATCGACGTCATGGTTTCCGGGCACAAAAAACAAGGGCTTGTCGAGAAGCGAGACGACGTACTCAAGATATTCGCGGGGCAGGTCGCCACAACCAGCAATGAGATCCACATCCCCGAAATTATCTTTGACCGAGGGACTATAAACGTAGGGCACGGTTTCATCGCTCAATGCCAGAACCTTGCGGCCCCTACCAGGAGCGATCATAGTTGGAATTCAGCTTGGCAAGCGTAACTTGCTCGAGGTCGATCGATAATGTGCTGGCGATCTGGAGTGTGTAGAGCAGGACGTCGGCTAATTCGGAGGATATGGCTTCAAGGTCTGCTTCCGAATCATCCCACTGAAAGTGTTCCAGCACTTCGCCAGCCTCGAGCACGAGCGATTTGGCCAGGTTCTCCGGAGTTTGTGGCCTGGGCGAATCGGGCGCATACCAGCCCATCGCTTCGACAAAGCGATTCATTTCCGCGGTGAGTTCTCTCAATTCCATTATCGATATCCTCGCGCGATCTCATTTGATGCTCGATTAATGCCAGGCTCCGTAATTTGTGCGTATTTCGAGTAGGGTCTTGTTAAACCCGACTCCATGATTCAGAACCTTGAGTTATGTGTGGAAATCCCAACACAGTCATTATAAATCGGCCACGATCAGTACAAAAGAAATCTCCAGCGCATCGATGGCGCTGGAGATGGTTGGCAGAAAACAAATCCCTGTTTTGATTCCTACGCTGATGCTGTCGAGACCCCTGCAGCCGCTTTGAGGTCGTCCAGCCTGGAGAGCTCCTCCCAGGGCAGATCCATGTCCTCACGTCCGAAATGACCATAAGAGGCAACCGGACGGTAGATCGGCTGGCGCAGATTGAGGTCGCGGATAATCGCACCTGGGCGCAGGTCAAACACCTCCTCGACCAGTTTGCTGATCTCGTCATCGGGGATCTGACCGGTGCCAAACGTCTCGACGAAGACAGAGAGCGGGTGAGAGACGCCAATGGCGTATGCCACCTGGATCTCGCAGCTCTCTGCCAATCCCGCCGCGACGATATGTTTTGCGACCCAGCGTGCGGCATACGCGCCTGAGCGGTCGACCTTCGTCGGGTCCTTGCCGCTGAAGCACCCACCACCGTGCCGCCCCATGCCGCCGTATGTATCGACGATGATCTTCCGACCGGTGACGCCCGAGTCGCCAAGCGGGCCGCCAACGACAAAACGACCGGTCGGATTGACGTAAATCTTCGGTTCTTCCTCAACCATCTCTGCGGGCAGGGAGGGCTTGATGACCTGCTCGATCACCGCTTCGCGGATCGTCTTGTTATCGACGTCGGGAGCATGCTGCGTGCTGATGAGCACGGTGTCCACCCGAACAGGTTTCCCGTGGCTGTACTCGACGGTGACCTGTGATTTCCCGTCAGGTCGGACCCAGGGAAGAATATCCTTTTTCCGCACCTCAGCCAGCCGGCGCGTCAGTCGGTGCGCGAGGTGGATCGGCATCGGCATCAATGTCTCGGTCTCGTTGGTAGCGTAGCCAAACATCATGCCCTGATCGCCCGCGCCGAGTTTTTCGACCTCTTCATCGCTGACGTTGTTCTCATCGCGTGTCTCCAGCGACTGGTTCACGCCCTGGGCAATATCGCCGCTCTGTTTGGCGATGGCAACCTGCACACCGCAGGTCTGGCCGTCGAAACCCTTCTCGCTGCTGTCGTAGCCAATTGCGGTGATGACCTCGCGCGCCAGGGCGTCGTAGTCGAACTGGGCGTTGGTTGTGATCTCTCCCATCAGCAGGACGAAGCCGGTCTTCGTGGCGACCTCACATGCGACGCGTGACTTGGGATCCTGCTCGAGGCAGGCGTCGAGCACTGCGTCGGAAAGCTGATCGCAGAGCTTATCGGGGTGGCCTTCGGTGACTGATTCGGAAGTGAATACTGTACTTGGTGACGTCCGGAACGTCAGGCTCATAGCGACCTCCTGTATGAATAAGCCCCTTCAATTTGAGAAGGGGCAACAAGATACAAGATGGCCACCCTCTCATCTTCCAGCAATCCGTTCTGGCGGAATTGGCACCACATCCCAACGGGCAGGTTGCCGAGGCTTCACAGGGCCGGTCCCTCCACCTCTCTGGATAAGAGTGCCTAGGGGCTATTTAACTTATCGGGCGAAATGATATCACGGGGCGGAGAATACGTCAAAGTGATGAAGTATGAGTGATTTGGCACCCGGGTCTTCTCTTCTTTGTCATTGCGAGGCGCCGGAGGTGCTGTGGCAATCTCCGCGTACCACGTAGGAGATCGCGTCGTCGCGAACGTTCCTCGCGATGACAACCCCTGTTGTAGGGGCCGACCCGCGTGTCGGCCTGGAGGTCTTTGAGAAGTGGGGTCCGAAGGCTTGCCTTCGGTGCCGGCGCTGGCCGGCAAGCGAAGATCCTGGCCCCATTTCTGATGGATTTTTACCGACATAACCTTACTCCCTTCTGCTCCGCAGCCGTCAGCAAGCTGACGGACTCCACACCTGCTCTCCTCCCGAGTGAAAGGTCGCCCGAGTGCCCCGGTGCCAATGCTCTCCTGATACCTGATTCCTGATTACCTATTCCTAATCCCTTCTCCTGCGGTACCATTACCCCCTTGACAGAATCACCCATTCCAGAAAGACTATTGGCATATCTTTGAGATCGCTGTGATCTCACTATATATACGCGGAACTCATCTTTCCAAAAAGGGTCGGTACATCGAAGCATCCATGCGAAACCCGAAGAGGTCTTATTCCCTGATTACACGTTTCCCGTCCATACCTGCATGGCTATGGAAGGCGATTTTCATCAGCGCAGCTGTGCTGCTCATCGCCGCGATCCCGTTCCTGGTCCAATCCGCTCCCCCGACCAACATCCAGGGCACCGTGACCGATTCACAAACTGGCGCTCCGGTCGCCGGAGCCCGTGTGGAGG
>CBFDDM010000116.1:0-9639 GCA_965603565.1 uncultured Anaerolineales bacterium
CGCTTCAATGTGCGACGTGCTAGTGCTAGACCTGGGTGCGGGGATGCAACCCTACGTGAAGCCTATTCTCCAGCTAGCAGACCGTATCATCTTGGTCGTCGAACCCGTCTACCCATCCGACACGATCGGGCGTGCATTGCTGCAAGATCTCGAAACAAGCGGGATTGAATCCCGTAAGATTTCCCTGGCGCTGATAAACCGTGTGCGTACAAGCATGCAAATACCGTGGCGACAGGTTGAACAGGACCTGGGCATAGAGCTCGCCGGCATCATTTCGCCAGCCCCGGAGCAGGCTCATCAAGCGGCCCAATCCGGATCCCCGCTCGCAATATCCTATGCCGATAACCTCATCGGCGATCAATTAGTTAAACTCGCTGAAAACATCAGGAATCATCTCCACCCCACCGAGGGTTAGGTACGATGGAACTGTGAACTCCACCGAATTCTCAGCGCCTGTGCAAAAAGCGGTTAATTTTCTCAAAGAAGCCCGTCAGTCCGTTGCAATAACCGGGGCGGGCATATCGACACCTTCCGGTATTCCGGACTTCAGATCACAGGATTCCGGTTTATGGCGCCGGTTTGACCCCATGGCAGTTGCTTCGCTCTCCACCTTCAGGTATCAACCCGAGAGATTCTTCGAATGGGTGCGGCCTTTGTTGGCTTCCATGCTCGATGCACAGCCAAACCCAGCTCATATTGCGCTCGCTCAGCTGGAAAGTGCCGGCTTCCTGGCAGGAGTGGTGACCCAGAATATCGACGACCTTCACCACCGTGCTGGTTCTAAAACGGTTTTCGAAGTGCATGGACATTTGAGGCGAGCGACATGCACCCAATGCTATCGAAGCTATTCAACCGAAGGTCATATCGAAGCCTTTGCCGAGAAAGGAGAGATCCCACGATGTGATGACTGCGGGGGGATCCTAAAGCCGGACATCGTGCTTTTCGGTGAACAGCTACCGGTTGGAATAGTCTCGGCGGCTCAAGAATTAATCGATCGGAGTGACTTGATATTAATTGCCGGCTCGTCACTTGAAGTGACCCCTGCGGCAAGCATGCCCGTCCGATCGCTCAATCGCGGGGCGCGCTTGATCATTGTAAATAAGGACACAACCTACCTGGATGAAAGAGCCGATGTTGTCATCCATAAGGACGTCGTCGATGTCTTGCCGCTGCTCGCCGATCAATTGGTCAATTCAGATTGAGACCACTCCTTAGAAAGCAACTGGTGCGATGAATAGCTCAAACAACAGCGAACTCCTGAAACGCTACGACCGCTTGCTCGAGATGACCAGCGAACTGGCGTCCACACTCGATTTGGGTATGCTGCTCAATCTAATTGTTGACGCGGCAAAGGAGTTGACCAACAGCCAGGCAGCCGCGCTTCTGCTCTACAACCAGCAGCGCAATCACCTCTATTTTGAAGCAGCTACCGAAAAGCTCCGCTCGGATGACACACTCATTGCCATCCCAATGGAGAACAGCATCGCCGGCTGGGTTTATCAGAATAAACAGCCGTTGATACTGGAGAATGCCAGCCAAGATCCCCGTTTCTTTCGGGAGATCGACATTGTGACATCATTCCCGGCGGCAAATATCATCGGGGTGCCTCTAAGAACAAAGGACAAGATGATTGGTGTTATCGAGGCCGTCAATAAAAGTTCCGGTACTTTCGATGATCATGACCGGCGCGTACTTGAAGCGCTCGCGGCACAAGCTGCGATCGCGATTGAAAACAGCCGGCTCTTCCGACAGAGCGATATGATCTCCGAGTTAGTGCATGAGCTTCGCACTCCACTCTCCGCACTCTCTGCTGCTGTACACCTTCTCCAGCGGGATGAACTTGAGGCGGTCCAACGAGAACGAATCCGGCAGACCGTCGCCAACGAGGTCCACCGGCTCAACGAGCTGGCGACCAACTTCCTTGAGCTTTCCCGTCTCGAGTCAGGTCGAATGCGTTTCGACAAGGAGCCTGTCCATCTAGAAGGTTTGCTGCGTGAAACATACGAAATCCTACGTCCACAAGCTGATCAGGAGAACGTGACCCTCGAGGCAGATATTCAGGAGTCCCTGGCGCCTGTCATCGGCGATCGCAACCAGCTAAAGCGCATGCTCCTCAACCTGATAACGAACGCGATTAAGTACAACCGGCGAGACGGAAATGTACGAACGAACCTTTCTCGGAAGGATCAGGGGATCGAGATCCAGATTCAGGACAATGGCGTGGGCATACCTGAAGACCAGGTTGGAAAGCTTTTCAATCGATACTACCGTGTACCTGACGCTGAAAGCCGTATCGTTGGTACCGGACTGGGCCTCACCATCGCCCGGCGCATCATCCAGAATCACTCTGGAGAGATCAGCGTTGCGAGCAAATTGGGCGAGGGCTCAACTTTTACTGTCTGGCTTCCAAGTGGGCTGGAAGACTAGCGCCGGTCTTTACCGTCGCCCAAACTGACGCTCGAGAGCATCAACCGATAGATGGATCATCGTGGGTCTGCCATGTGGACAGGTCCGCGGGGCGTCACATGCCTCCAGTTCGCGTAACAAACGCTCTTGTTCTGGACGTGCAAGCACCTGGCCAGCCTTGACGGCTGCTCGCTTGCAAATTCGTGCGACTATGCGGGCTTCCATTTCTGAGGCGAGCGGCTCCTCATCTTCCTCAAACTCTCCGATAACCGAACGAAGTAGTGCAGCTGGATCTCGATTTGTGAACATTGCCGGGACCGCTAGCACGCGATAGGTCCGAGGCCCGAAGTCCTCGATTTCAAAACCCAGATTGTTCAGGATCTCAATGTGGTCGCCAATGGTCTCCATTTCAGCCGGCCTGAAATCAACCGCAGTTGGTTCGAGCAACTGTTGAGATTCCAACTCCCCCGCCTTGTTTTCACGCATGAACTGCTCAAAAAGAATGCGCTCATGTGCTGCATGTTGATCAATCAGATAGAGGCCGTCCGGACCTTCCGCGACCAGATATGAAGCCCCGACTTGTCCGACTGGTCTCAGCAGAGGAACACTGACAGCGCCTTCTGATTGACTCCGGCCGGCTGGTGCCAATTCGACCGGGCCAGTTTCAGCTTCGCGCCACAGCGACCAATCCGATGAAACCTGCCCCTCCACCTCCCTTCCTTGTTCACGCCAGCGCGCAGCTACATCCAGAGACGGTGCCGGCGATTGTCCAATCAAAGCGGCACGAACTGCGCGCTGCACGATCGCAAACACCTTGCCTTGATCCTTGAAGCGAATCTCGGCTTTGGCGGGGTGGACATTTACATCTACAACCCCAGGCTCTACTGCAAGGAACAGCACGACAATTGGATAACGCCCAACCATGAGCAGTGTGTGATAAGCCTGGAGAACCGCAGCCGAAAAGCTCGCGTCCTGAACCCAACGCCCGTTTACAAAAAAGGTTAGTTCTCTGCGATGACTACGGTGAACATGCGGTGGGCTGATAAAGCCTTCGATGCGCAGTTCTGGTGCTCCGCCCGCAGGCAGTTTCAACATCTCCCGAGCGATTTCGAGACCATAGATTTCCGCCAGGATCTCACGTCGATCACCGTTGCCGGAACTCATAAAAGACTGGCGCCCTTCCTGGTTCAAGCTGAAACTTACTTTCGGATAGGCAAGCGCATATCGTGTCACGAGCGCGGTGTTCCATCTCCGCTCGGTGGCATCACTTTTCAAGAACTCCCTGCGAGCGGGTACGTTGAAGAACAGATTTCTAACGCTTACCTGCGTGCCCGGAGGGAGCCCCTGCGATTTAAGAGGCTGGAGGTTGCCCCCCTCGACTCTGAGTTCTGCTCCGATTGAATCTTCACAGCTGCGAGAGGCGATCTCCAGCCTAGATATCGCTCCGATGGATGAAAGCGCTTCACCGCGGAACCCCAGGGTGTGAATACGGTTCAAATCCTCCGCAGTTCGGAGCTTGGAGGTGGCGAAACGTGCTACAGAGAGCTCAATTTCATCGACCGGGATCCCCTCACCATCATCCGTCACCTGGATCAGGCTCCGCCCACCATCTTCGATTTTGATCTCCACACGGCTCGCGTTTGCGTCAAGCGCGTTCTCGATTAGCTCCTTGACGACCGAGCTCGGCCGCTGGACGACCTCGCCGGCCGCGATCGCAGAGGCGACGTTATCAGGAAGTATTTCGATGCCCAAAAGTTCCTCCTTCTGAGAATTTGATTATACATTCCTGAGAAGCTAGTTGACACTCGCTGCCTGACGCCATATACTGCCGCGCATGGACGTACTGAGCAGCCTTGTCATCGGGATCTCATTCCTGTTGGTTTTTGCCGCCGTGTTGAGGACAATACCCAAGCGCAGATTCTTGACAATCTTCCTGCTGCTAATCCCGCTGACCATTTTCAGCTACCGTTGGTCGCTTTACCGACAGGCTCGTGTGGAATGGCTTGTCGGTCTGACCGGCGCGATCATATCGCTCGCACTCTGGTGGTTCTTTCTCGGGCGCAAGCTACCACCTCCGGATGACAGCAGTATCCGGGTGTGGACGAAGGAAGACCCATTCGAATGAAATCTTACAGCACGCTGTTCATCGATCTCGATCAAACCGTTTACCCGGCAAACAGTGGCATCTGGGAAGATGTCGCTGAAAGAATTCACGCTTTCCTGGAGAGCGAACTCGAGCTGACCACTCAGGAAGCGATCGATCTGCGCAGGCGCTATTACAAGCATTACGGCACTACCCTGCGTGGTTTGCAGCTTGAGTCGACCGTAGACCCAATTCGATACATGCAATTTATTCATGACGTTCCCATTGAGCAGAAAATTAATTCCGATCCCGACCTGCCTGAACTGCTCAAATCGATAAAAATTCCAAAGTACATCTTCACAAACGCCTCGATCGACCATGCTGAGCGGGTATTGAGACACCTGCGAATCGAAGCTTGTTTCGACGATATCATCGATATTATCCGGCTGGAGTATGCCAACAAGCCTGATCCGGTCGCCTACAAACGAGCACTGGAAATCGCCGGCGATCCTGATCCAGCGACCTGCATACTCTTAGATGACAGCCTGAAAAATCTCCAGGCTGGATCTAAATTAGGCTTGACGACCGTGCATATCGGCTCATCTAGAGATGCTGATTTCACCGCGGACCACCAGATAACGACAATCCATGGACTGTTTGAAGTGCTGCCGGAGCTTAATCACTCACATAATCACGTAGAAATCAGTGATGGATGAAGGTTGGTGGATCGTTCTCGGGGTGCTCGCTTTCGCCCTGATCTTAAATCTGGGTATGGTGCTCAGCGCGCTGCGCTACCGTAACTCCAATCCCAAACCGATATTCGGTGAGAGTATTGGGGACCTGTTGAATCCTTGGAAAGACGAGGACCAGGCTCTTGAGGAACTGCACAAAAAGGTCGACGCATTAAAGAGGCGTGACGATGGGAAATGACCGTTGGGATAAGGAACGGACGCTCGTACAAGCGCTCGAGCTCGTCAACAGGCCCGGCTTGTCCGTGGCATTTGGCGGGGTAACCCTCTATCGTCGCCCGATGGCATTCTCTTTGGCTTTGCTCGACCAGATCGAGAGAACGGGCCGGCCTGCTGAAATCATCCTGATGTGCATCACTGCGGGATTAGAGAGCGACATCCTGATCGGATCGGGAGCTGTCCGGTCGATACGCACCTGCTACGCTGGTCTTGAAATCTTCGGTTTGGCACCCCATTTCACCGATGCTGCATCCAATGGTGCAATCGAAATGATTGAAGAGACCGAGGGCAGCTTCGCATATGGGCTGCGGGCTTCGCTGGCGGAGGTGGGCTTCATGCCCTCACCTGCCTGGCAAGGGACCGATTTACTCGATCTCCGACCGGATGTTAAAACTATCGAGGATCCATACACGGGCGAGCCGCTTACCGCGTTTCCAGCGATCAAACCCGACGTGGCGATCATCCACGCGCTTGAAGCCGATCGCGAGGGGAACGCAATCATCGGCATCAATCAAGGCATTGACCGCGAACTGGCGCTCGTCGCCGACACCGTTGTCGTGACATGTGAGAAACTCGTCGATAAGCTTGACCAGGCGGATGTGATCGGCCCGGTAGTCTCCGCGGTTGTCGAAACTCCCAACGGTGCATGGCCAACCTCTTGTCACCCTTCCTATGCCCTGGATGGTGAAGCAGTCCTGGAGTACACAGAGAAGTGCTTTACCGATGACTATGCGCAAATGATCCTGTCCTGGAAGAGCAAACACGGCATAGATTAACAGACAGAATATTCCTCATATTTTTCTTATATTCATTTGATATCATTCATGCAATCGGACCCGAAATCGGGTCATGAGCGAGGATGAATTTGTTTATGTCAAGAAAATGGTTATGGATCCTTCTGGGTATCCTTGCAGGTTCAATCATCACTGCTGGTATCTTCACGTCAGGCGTGATGGCTGGATATTTCGTCAGCCAATCAGCGCGTATCGACAGCCTTCCGTTCCTACCCGAACGCGCACTTGAACAGTTACCGATCATTCCCGAAACGACGGAGTACGATGACGCGCCTCCTGAAAACGTCGACGATCTGTTCGCCCCATTCTGGGAAGCCTGGGACATCGTCCACGAAGAATATGTAGATCAGCCGGTGGATGACCAGGCGATGATGCGCGGTGCGATCGATGGAGCACTCAACGCGCTCGGAGACCAGCACACGACCTACATGGACCCCAGCACGTATGAACAGGCCAACATCCCGCTGCAAGGTTCATACGAAGGCATTGGTGCCTGGGTTGACACAAATGCCGAGTTCCTGACCATCGTCTCACCTATGCCGGGCTCACCCGCGGAGGAAGTAGGACTCAAACCCGGAGATCGTGTCGTCGCGGTTGATGGTGAGGATGTCACCGGCATGGATGCTAATCTAGTCATTCGGAGGGTGCTCGGACCTGCCGGCTCGACCGTTAACCTCACCATTGCGCGCGAGGGAGCCGGTGAACTGCTTCAATTTGAGATCATTCGGGCTGAAATTCAAGTGCCGAGCGTGCACAGCGAGACGCTCGAGGGCGATATTGGCTACATTCAGCTTTTCAGCTTCTCAAATGAGACTTCTGGGGACCTGCGGGAGGCACTCCGGGAGCTTGAAGATCAAGGCATGCAATCTTTGATCCTGGACCTGCGAGGCAACGGAGGCGGATTCCTCTTTTCCGCCATCGATGTTACATCTGAATTTGTGGAAGAAGGTGTCCTCCTCATCGAGCGATCAGGTGATGGAAGCGAAGAGATTTATGAAGCCAGCGGCAAGGGCCTGGCAACCGAGATCCCACTCGTTGTCCTGATAAATGGCGGATCCGCCTCCGCATCCGAAATCCTGGCAGGCGCAATCCAGGATTATGAGCGCGGCGTGCTCGTCGGAGAGACAACCTTCGGTAAGGGCTCTGTACAAAATTGGATTCCGCTTGATGAGAATCAAGGTGCTGTTCGAGTTACCGTAGCGCGTTGGTACACCCCCGATGAACGGCAGATCCATGAAACAGGTCTCGAGCCGGATGTGCTCATTGAGTTCACAGAAGAGGATTTCGAAGCCGGCACGGATCCACAGCTTGACGAAGCGATTGCGATCCTCGAGCAAGGCAATCTCGAACAATATTTAACAATAAGTGAAGCCGCAGGAGGTTCTTGATCATGTTCTTCTTTGATCCCTTCTACCTATTATTCATGGCCCCGGCCATGCTGTTTGTATTCGCGGCCCAGTGGTGGGTCAATTCTATGTACCGCAAATGGAGCCAGGTGCGTAATCAATCCGGAATGACCGGTCGTGAGGCTGCCCGCCGCTTGCTTCAGTACGGTGGGTTATCAAGCGTCGAGGTCGAGCGGGTTCAGTCCAGATTGGGCGACCATTACGACCCGCGCGAGAAGAGATTGCGTCTGTCCCCGGGTGTATCCGACGGAGCATCGGTCGCTGCGGTGGCGATCGCCGCCCATGAAATCGGACATGCCCTCCAGGATAAGCAAGGCTACGCGCCGCTGCGTTTTCGTGCTGCGCTCGTGCCGGCGGTCAACATCGGTTCAACGCTTGGTTGGATCTTGATCTTCGTTGGACTGATACTGCAGAGCACATTCGGGCAGCAACTTGCCATCATCGGTTTGGGCGCATTTGCACTTGGCGCGGTGTTCGCGCTGGCAACACTGCCCGTTGAGCTCAACGCCTCCGCTCGCGCGAAAGAATTGCTCGCCAGCGCAGGGATCATTCAGGGACAGCGAGAGCGAGAGGGCGTGAACTCCGTCCTCCGGGCCGCAGCGTTCACATATGTCGCCGCCCTCGCCGCCGCTATTCTTCAGCTGCTCTACTACGCTTTTCTCGTCCTTGGAGTGGGCGGTCGCCGCAGACGGTAACTCCTCTCCAATATCGAGAATCACTCGATAAAAGCATCACCAACAACATGTCCAGCTATGCCTGTTCAGCTGAGAATCTAGTGTATTTTACCGGTCGAGATTAACCCCCAAACCTTCATGCAATATATTCCTCTACAGGATCAAATTTTTTGACGATGGCATAGCGTGATGCTAGAATCCAACATCCCGCGAGTCCCGGGTACTTTTCACCACAGAACGGGACATAATAGGTGGAATATTTGCGGAGCATCTAATTTGTCCCGAACTCAGGAATGAACGATCTCCAGCGAATGAAGCGTCCAAATAAGTGAATCCAAGTTTCCGGTCGAGTGACATCGAGCCCCGTATCACACCCGACTTTGCGGGATGAAGACCGGAAGATCGATGAGATGCCGATAAACAAGCGCATCAGACTGACAGGAGCAGTTACATGGATCCAACGCAGATAGATCCCACACTTGAAAAAATCCGCTCTGCGCTGGAGGCCGACCAGATTGACGCTGCAATCGCTGCACTCATAAAACTACACCCCGTCGACCGTGCCGATGCATTCTCCGATTTAGATGATCGGGTACAGGCTATCTTGCTTCCCGAACTGGAGATCGGCGATACGGCGGACCTGCTCGAAGAACTCGATGACGCCGAAGCCGCTGATGTAGCCGAAGGCCTCTCCACTCGTTTCCTGGCCAATATCCTGGATGCGATGGAACCGGATGAAGCGGCAGATGTGCTCGGAGACCTGCCACCGGACCGGGCTGCTCAAGCGCTGGCGGCAATGACGGAATCCGAAGACGTCATCCCGCTGCTGGGCTACCCGGATGAAACCGCCGGTGGTCTGATGACCACCAACGTAATCACCCTCTCACCCGACCTGACCACCTCTCAGGCCATCGAATTACTTCGCAACATCACACCCGGATCGGACACCCCCTATTATCTCTATGTAGTCGACCGCGACCAGAAACTCCAGGGCGTCGTCGGTCTACGCGATCTGGTCGTCTCCGATCCGAGCATGAAAATACAAGACATTCTCGATCCTGAAGTCATCCGGGCATCCAGCGAGATGGACCAGGAGGATGTCGCCCGGCTCATGGTGCGCTATGACCTCGTAGCCCTGCCGGTGGTGGATGATGAGCAGCACCTCATGGGCATCATCACCGTCGACGATCTGGTAGACGTTCTCGAGGACGAGGCTACCGAGGACATTCAGCGCATCGCCGCCACAGAGCCGCTGGCCCAGCCCTACCTCGATGCTAGCATCCCCTCGATGGTCTGGAAGCGGCTGGG
>CBFDDM010000117.1:0-9582 GCA_965603565.1 uncultured Anaerolineales bacterium
TGGCGATCTCGTTGATGAACGAGATCTTGGTCGCCAGGAAGGCGTTGGAGGCATATTTGATCATCTCTGCTGTGCGCAGATCGGTGATTACGATAGGAGCACGCAGCGGGATGTGCAGCTGTGCTACGCGTTCGGCAGCGTCCTTGTCAAGCGATCCCAGCACGGTTCGCGCCGGATTCATGAAATCGAGAATCGCTGATCCCTCACGCAGGAATTCGGGACAGGAGACGACTGAAAACGGGATCGGCTCTGGCTGGTGCTCATTGACGATATCCGCAACCCAATCGCCTGTGCCTACAGGCACCGTCGATTTATTGATCAATATCACAGGTTCGTCCATCACCTGGGCGACAGAAATCGCTGCGGCGCGTACATATTGAAGATCTGCTTCGCCATCGACTCCCTCCGGAGTCCCGACAGCGATAAACACATATTCAGCGCCTTTAATCGCCTCTTCGTAGGAATTGGTAAACTCGAGCCTACCCGCGTTGGCGTTGCGCTCTACCATTTCCTCGAGACCGGGCTCGTAGATCGGCATCTTCCCCGCCCGTAAGCCCTTGATTTTTTCTTCGTCAATGTCCAGAGCAACAACATGATTGCCCAAGTCGGAAAACCCAGCGGCAGTGACCAAGCCAACGTATCCGACACCAACAACTGCGATCTTCTTCACAGGACCTCCCTGATTGTCCCATTAGGGTTAGTGTGAAATTTCTCCGGCGCAATCATACCATGCTTGAATTGGACACTACCACTCGTAGAAGGTCATGCGGCCCTTATGACACAACTCACTTGTGAAGCCACCACCCAGAGCGTAAACTACTTCTGAACTAGACAACTCCTATCCTGAAGGTTGGAGTATATTTGTAAGCGGAGGTTCGGATGCAAATTACACGACAGGCGGACTATGCCGTCCGTGCCGTGCTTTACCTGGCTGGCCTGAACAACGGGCGCAGGGCGCCCACGAGTGAGATCGCACGCAAGCAGCACATCCCGCCCTCATTCCTGGCCAAGATCGTATCTCAATTATCAGTCGCAGGCGTCGTGCAGACTTCCCGCGGTGCACGCGGCGGCGTTTCCCTTGCGAGGCCATCGGGAGATATTTCACTGCTCGAGGTTGTCGAAGCGATCGATGGCCCCATCGCATTGAACGAATGTGTTCTGGATCCGAAAGCATGCGTATTTGGCGACGATTGCACCGTTCATGACGTTTGGTGCACGGCTCAAGCTGAGCTTGTGAGTAAGTTGCGCGACACGAATTTCGGCACGCTGGCAGCCTGACGCAGGTCAACACCGGCATCGACACTTGAATCGCGGTAATAATCATCACGACCCGGCGTTTGCCGGGTCGTTCGATTCCATGACCCTAAATGCCTTTTTGATCAGGTACGGTTGAGGCTCTATAATTAGGAGTAAGAAACTAAAGGAGGTCCCGATGAAGGTTTCAGAGGCAATCCGCATGAAGCGCGCCGTGCGCACATTTAAGGACGAGAAACTCCCTGATGAACATATCCAGGAGATACTCAACGCCGGACGACGGGCTCAGTCGGCAAAGAATCAGCAGCCCTGGCAATTCATCGCCATCACCGATCCACAGATGCTTGAAGACCTTTCCGAATTAGGCACATACGCTGGACACCTTGCCGGCGCTGCGTTAGGCGTAGCGATCCTGACCCCCGAACCGGCCCAACGCTGGTCGATCATGTTCGACGCCGGTCAGGCCGCAAGCTATATGCAGCTGGCAGCCTGGGAGCTCGGCATCGGGTCATGCCCCGCGACCATTTATCAACCAGAAGATGCAAGAGAATTACTCGGCTTCCCTGGTGATTGGCATTTAAGGGTTGCTTTATCCTTCGGCTACCCCGCGGACGAACAGGCGCTGAGCAAAGATCCTGCTTCGGGTGGGAGGAATGATCTGAATGAAATCACCCATTGGGACCGCTGGGGGGCATAGGTGAAATCCTTTCGAAGGATTGATCAATCATAGAAGCGGAGGTTGTCATGGCCAAGGCACGCACAATCAAGGCTCCGCGTGGCTTAAAACTATCATGTAAATCATGGCAGATCGAAGCGCCCTTCCGTATGATCCAGAACAATCTGGATCCCGAAGTCGCCGAGCGGCCGGAAGATCTGGTCGTCTACGGGGGACGCGGACAGGCCGCGCGCGACTGGGACTCCTTTGAGAAGATCCTTTCGACACTGACAAACATGGAAGTCGACGATACGCTTCTGGTCCAATCCGGCAAGCCGGTCGCCGTATTCAAGACCCATATCGATGCACCGCGGGTGCTGATCGCTAATTCAAATCTAGTCCCTGCATGGGCGACACAAGACCATTTCGATCAACTCTCAGCACAGGGCTTGATCATGTACGGCCAAATGACCGCTGGCTCATGGATCTACATCGGAACACAGGGGATCCTCCAGGGGACCTACGAGACCCTCGGATCGCTCGCCATTCAGCGTGGGTGGACATCATTGAAAGGCAAGTTTGTGCTTACTGCAGGGCTGGGAGGCATGGGTGGGGCGCAGCCACTGGCGATCACGATGAACGAAGGTGTAGGTCTCATCGTCGAGGTGGACCCGACCCGCGCGCATCGGCGTCTTGAGCACGGCTATGTGCAGTTTGTTGTCGATGAAATCGAAGAGGCGATGATGCTCGTGGACGAGGCCATCGACAATGAGGAGCCACGCTCTGTGGGCTTGATCGGAAACGCCGCCGAGGTGTTCCCCGAGCTGGCAATGCGCGGCGTCACCCCGGATGTGGTTACAGACCAGACGCCCGCCCACGACGTGCACTCATACGTGCCGCACGGCCTCGCGCTTGAGGAGGCTGAAAAGCTCAGAGAAGATGACCCTGAAGATTACGCAAGGAAGGCGATGGCGTCTATGGCGCGGCATGTCGAAGCGATGCTCGCCTTCAAAGAGGCGGGTTCGGAGGTCTTCGATTATGGAAACAACCTCCGCCAACGGGCATACGATTCCGGTGTGGAGAATGCCTTCGATTTCCCCGGATTTGTCCCGGCCTATATCCGACCGCTATTTTGCCTGGGCAAGGGTCCTTTCAGGTGGGTCGCACTTTCCGGAGATCCTGAGGATATCTACCATACGGATGAAGCCGTGATGGGGCTCTTCCCCGAGGATGAACATCTGCATCGCTGGCTGCGTATGGCCAAAGAACAGGTGCACTTCCAGGGTTTGCCCTCACGGATTTGCTGGCTCGGCTATGGTGAACGGACGCGAGCCGGTCTGCGCTTTAATGAAATGGTTGCTGATGGGACTTTGAAAGCTCCAATCGTCATCGGGCGCGATCACCTCGACGCGGGATCGGTAGCCTCACCCAATCGCGAAACGGAAGGCATGCGCGATGGCAGTGATGCCATCAGTGATTGGCCGCTTCTCAATGCAATGCTCAACGCCGTCGGAGGTGCCACCTGGGTATCGTTCCATCATGGTGGTGGTGTGGGTATCGGCTACAGTCAACATGCCGGCCAGGTTATCGTCGCAGATGGAACCCCTGAAGCAGCCAGACGTCTTGAACGCGTGCTCACAACCGACCCGGGACTGGGCATCGTCCGCCATGCAGATGCCGGTTATGAGCAAGCGATTGAGGCTGCACGTGAACACGGCATCCGTATGCCGATGCTCAAATAAGTAAATCCTCTGACCGAATCGCCAGTATCATCATTCCGCACCGCTGATAAGGTAAAATTCGGCGCATGAACCGGCTTCAAAATCCCCTCATTGGTTTTCTTTCGGCGCTTGTCCTGATGGGCGTCCTGACCACGCTTGGGCCGATTGAACGCAGCCTGGGCGTAAATGTCCGTCTCGTGTACCTGCACGGCGTTTGGGTCTGGACGGCCATCGTCGCCCTTGGCGCTTCCGCGCTACTTGCCCTGCCGGGAGCCTTTTTGGATCACAGATTCAGCCAACGCTGGTCGCAAGCACTCGGCCAGGCGGGGATGATCTTCTGGATCACCTACCTTCCATTGAGTATTTGGACGATGCAGGCAAACTGGAACGGCCTCTACCTTGCCGAGCCACGCTTCAAGATCGGTCTGGACTTTGCGGTCATCGGTGTGCTGCTTCAAGCCGCAATATTAATTATGAGTCATCCACGCCTGGCAAGCGTACTTAATCTTTCTTACTTGATCGCATTGGCCATCTCGCTCAGCCAGGCAGAGCAGGTCATGCACCCGCCTTCACCGATCACGACCTCCGAATCGCTGATCATCCGCGGATTTTTCTTTGCATTGCTTGTTGTCTCGCTTGCCGCCGGTGCGTTTCTCACTATTTGGATTGGACGTCTGCAAGCAGGCCGACCAACATGAGCACTGAAGACCTCAAAACACTGCGGCTTCAACTGATCGTTTTCTCCATCACACGCACGCTGATCAACACCGGTTTCAGACTGATCTACCCATTCCTACCTGCTATCGCCCGAGGACTCGGTGTGGATGTGCGTTCGATCACGTTAGCCATCACCGCACGATCCACCCTGGGAGTCGCCGCTCCGTTTATCGGCAGTCTTGGAGACTCGATCGGCCGCAAACGTTCGATGCTATTGGGTCTATTAACGTTCTCTGTGGGCTATGTCATCGTCATCGTCTGGCCCACCTATCCGAGCCTGTTTATCGCCCTCATCTTAGGCGCGCTTGGCAAGATTATCTTCGACCCTTCTATGCAAGCCTATCTCGGCGACCGTACCAGCTATCAACAGCGTGGGCGTGCGATCGCGATCACCGAGCTAGGGTGGTCCAGTGCTTCATTAATCGGTTTGCCTCTGGTTGGTTGGTTGATCGCCCGATCGAATTGGGCTGCGCCTTTTCCACTTTTAGGAATCTTCACGCTCGGCATGGCGATCTGGCTGCTCGGGTTGCTTCCTGCAGATGAAGCTCCCCGGCGGGATCGCCCTAGCTTCACGACGACCGCGGGGAACATCATCAAGCACCCATCCGCACTGGCGGCACTGACAATAGCGCTGCTGATCAGCGTCTCCAATGAATCCGTCAATATTATTTACGGATTATGGCTTGAGAATTCATTCGGATTGCAGGTAGCCGCGCTTGGTGCCGCATCAGCAGTAATCGGGCTGGCTGAATTAGGTGGTGAAGGCCTGGTCGCAGGGATCACCGACCGTCTCGGCAAGCGCCGCGCCGTGATCTCCGGAACACTGGCCATCGCGGCGACGTGTCTGCTGCTCCCACAAGTTGCGACAACCACGGCTGGGGCTCTCGTCGGGCTTTTCCTCTTTTACTTTTCCTTCGAATTTACCTTTGTCAGTTTGATCCCGATGATGACCGAGCTCGTGCCCAGTGCACGCGCCACGTTGCTGGCATCAAACCTGGCTGCTTCCGCCTTCGGTCGTGGTCTGGGTGCCTTCATCGGACCTTATCTGTTTGAATACTCGCTGTTCGCGAACACGATTTTTTCCGCAGCAGTCGCCGTGTTGGCGCTCGTCGTCCTTATCCTGGGGGTCAGGGAGGATTCCTGAGCATGAAAAACCACCGACCTTCCAAACAAGATCCACGAACAGTCGATTTGCTGATCCATTCGGCAGATCAACTGCTCACTCTGCGCGGTGGGGTGCAGCGAGGATCCCGCCTTGGCGATCTGGGCGTGATCGTCGACGGCGCGGTCGCCATTCAAGGTGAGCGTATCGTCGCTGTAGATCGGACTGCGCCCATATTAGCCAGGTACCGCAGTGAAGTGACGCTCGACGCAAGAGGGACTGTTGTGCTCCCCGGTTTTGTCGATCCGCATACTCACCTTGTCTGGGCCGGCGACCGTGCTGCGGAATTCGAGCAGCGTGTGGCTGGGGCAAGCTACATGGAGATTATGCGAGCAGGTGGAGGGATCGTCTCGACCGTGCGCAACACACGCCAGGCCAGCCTCGAGGACCTGGTCGAAAGCGGTCGATCGAGGGCGATGCGCATGCTGCAATATGGCACCACGACAGCCGAAGCAAAAACTGGCTATGGGCTTGAATTTGAAACGGAACTTAAACTGCTGCAGTCGATTTTACGGTTGGAGGATGATACACCGATCGACTTGATACCTACATTCCTGGGCGCACATGCCATCCCGCCGGAGTTTCAGACAGACGGTTCAGGAGGCGCAGAGGCTTATAGCGAGCTCGTTGCGCACGAAATGCTGCCTGCACTTTTGAACTGGTGGCGCGAGAACGCCTCCGATCGCCCGCTGCCCTTCGTCGATGTTTTCTGTGAGGAAGGCGCGTTTTCGCTTGATCAAAGCCGTACAATTCTTGAATCGGGCAAAAAACTCGGTTTCCCGCTCAAGATCCACGCGGACGAATTTGAAGGCCTGGGCGGTACCGGACTGGCTGTCTCTATGGGCGCCGTGAGCGCGGACCATCTCGTTCAGACTCCACCGGAAGATATCGACGCGCTGGGGAATGGCGACACCGTCGCGGTGGCGCTGCCATGCACACCCTTCGGGCTCGCCGAAAGAGAATTCACACCCGCTGGCGACATCATCGCTGCCGACGGGATCCTGGCAATCGCCACGGACCTTAACCCTGGCACAGCCTGGTGTGAAAGCATGCAGATGGCGATTGCGCTTGCCACCCGCTATATGAGCATCACACCCGGGCAAGCCATCGCCGCCGCCACGATCAACGCCGCAGCAGCGATCGGCCTTGCAGATCGTGTGGGCAGTCTGGAAGCGGGCAAACAAGCCGATATGATCCTGCTCGATATCCCCGATTATCGTCACCTGGGTTACAGGTTTGGCACGAATCTGGTATCTAAAGTGGTTAAACGTGGCCAGATTGTTGAGTTTCAGCCACAGGATAGGTGAGTTTCGATGGCCTGGATTGAAAACTTTCGACCCGAATATATCCTGCTTGTGCTGGCAGCGGTGATCGCAGGCTGGTTTGCGCTCAAAGTGCTTCTCCGTTGGACGGTGCGATTGTTCACATGCGCTGTTACCATCGCCGCCCTTGCTGGCGTCGGCTACCTGCTCTTCCGCTTCGTGCTCTGACAGGTTGATGGCAAGATTTCAAAACAAATCAAAATGCCCGCCTGATCAGGCGGGCATTCTTTTGATCCACGGTCAGCGTGCTACTTCTCTTTAGGGATGATTATCCAGCACACCAGGTAAGGAATGATCCCCGGAAGACCACCGGGCAGGGCCAGGATGAAGAAACCAAGCCGGAACCAGAACGGGCTGATGCCGAAGAATTCACCCAGACCACCACAAACGCCGGCGATGACGCGGTTATCGCGTGACCGGCGAAGGACTTTCTTCGATTCACTTGCCATGGATATAACCTCCTGCTACCTCTTGGTGATTTAATGGCTCCATCTTTCCTACTATTCTATACGTAAACAGACAAACCAGGTCGCGTCGGGCCACCAACACAGGCGACCTGAACGGGAAATAAAAAAACAGCCCCTCAGATCGAGGGGCTGTTTCGCTGCTGCGTTCAGGCTTAGTATGCGGGCATCTGAGGCTGTGCAGGCATGGGCTCATCTTGTTCCACGTCCGTGATGAGCGCCTCGGTTGTCAGGATCATCGCCGCGATTGAGGCTGCGTTTTCCAACGCACCCTTCGTCACCTTCGCGGGGTCGATGATGCCGGCTTCAACCATATCCAGGTACTCTTCCGTAATCACATCGTAGCCGATGTTCTTAGAGCCTTTTTCTTCCTGCATGCGCAGTACGGTCTCGATGACAACACCACCGTCCTTACCAGCGTTCTCAGCGATGCCCAGCATGGGCTTCTCGAGCGCTTTGCGGACGACCTTCACACCGGTGTTCTCGTCTTCGTACTTCATCTTGAGCTTCTTGATTGACTCGCGGGCGTTGACCAGTGCCACACCGCCGCCAGGGACGATGCCTTCTTCAACTGCCGCACGGGTGGCTGACAGTGCGTCTTCCACGCGGTGCTTCTTCTCTTTGAGCTCGGTCTCGGTCGCTGCGCCTACGCGGATAACCGCCACGCCGCCGGCCAGTTTGGCCAGACGTTCCTGCAGTTTCTCCTTGTCGTAGTCGCTCGTCGAGCGGTCAATTTCGACCTTGATCTCTTCGATGCGGCCCTTGATGCGCTCGCCGTCGCCTTTGCCCTCGATAACCGTCGTGTCGTCCTTCGTGACGACGATCTTGCCGGCCTGGCCGAGGTCATTGATTGTCACCGACTCAAGTTTGCGGCCAATCTCTTCGGAGATGACCGTTCCACCGGTCAGGATAGCGATGTCCTGCAGCATTGCCTTGCGACGATCGCCAAAGCCTGGCGCTTTCACCGCAACGACATTAAGCATGCCGCGGATCTTGTTGAGCACCAGCGTCGCCAGCGCCTCGCCATCAATATCCTCGGCGATCACGAGTAGTTCGCGCTTGCCGACCTGCACGAGCTTCTCAAGAATCGGGACGATGTCCGATGCCGCCGAGATCTTCTTGTCGTGGATGAGAATATAGGGATCTTCGATCGAAGCTTCCATATTCTCAGGATCGGTCACGAAATAGGGTGAGATGTAGCCGCGGTCGAACTGCATACCTTCGACATACTCGGTCTCGAATGCCAAACCCTTGGATTCTTCAACCGTGATGACGCCGTCTTTGCCGACCTTGTCCATCACCTCGGCGATCAGTTCGCCGATCTCGCGATCCTGAGCAGATATTGCCGCTACGGATGCGATTTCTTCCTTTGTTGTGACGTCGATCGCCTGCTTGGTTATCGCGTCAGAAATTTCCTTGGCCGCCGCTTCAATGCCGCGCTTGAGCAGCATCGGGTTGGCTCCGGCCGCCAGGCTCTTGAGGCCATCGGTGACCATGGCGTGCGCCAGGACCGTTGAAGTCGTCGTGCCGTCACCGGCGATGTCATTTGTCTTTGTCGCGGCTTCCTTGAGCAGCTGAGCGCCCATGTTCTCGAACGGGTCCTCCAGCTCGATTTCCTTCGCCACCGTCACCCCATCGTGGGTGATCGTGGGTGATCCAAATTTGCGGTCCAGCGCGACGTTGCGGCCCTTCGGGCCAAGCGTCGTAGCAACCGCGCTGGCAAGCACATCCACGCCTTTCTTCAGGCGCCGGCGTGCGTCCTCCGCGAATGCAAGTTGCTTAGCAGTCATAGTTAGTTTGCTCCTGTCATCGTTTTTATGCTTATCTCAATTAAGATTTGCGCTGCAATGTCGAGTACTAGTCCTCGAGAATTGCCAGGATGTCGCTCTCACGCAGGATGAGCACCTTCTCATCCTCCATCTTGATCTCGGTTCCGGCGTACTTAGCAAACAACACCTTATCCTTAACGGAAACATCCATCTCGATGTGCTCGCCATCGTCGTTCCGAGCTCCTGGCCCAACTGCTAGAACCTCCCCCCGCTGCGGCTTTTCTTTCGCCGTCTCCGGGAGAACGATACCGCTTGGCGTCACCTCTTCGTCTTCGAGAGGCTTGACCACCAGGCGATCGGCCAGAGGTTTAATTTTGAGTGCCATGCCGACCCTCCTCATGAAAATTAGGGATTTAAAATGGTTTTTACAAGGTATTAGCACTCTAAGGACCAGAGTGCTAATTCCGTGGCAAGTTTACCGAAATTCGTTCGGACTGTCAAGGGGTCCCGGTGGGAAT
>CBFDDM010000118.1:0-9554 GCA_965603565.1 uncultured Anaerolineales bacterium
TTATCATCGACGTATTGGCCAATGGCCTGGCCCTCACCCGAGCCCGTCATGTTGAGGGTAAAAACCGGCAAGCGATCGCATTTGATGTTGCCCTACCGCCCGGCACATTCAGACGATGATGCTGCTCCAGAGTTTGGTCCCGCAGAAGAAGCGAAGCCCATGCCATTCAGAACGGTCAGGCAAGGTGCTCGCCAGAGGGATATCACTTTGGACGTGGCGGAGAAAAGGCTCGTGCAACGTGATGTCGTTGACGAAGGTCATGAGCACCTTATCGAGACGGACCTGGAGATGTATGGGGATCGTGAGGATATCTTCTCGATCAAGGAGAGCGATCCGCTCTCCGCGATGAATATCTGTAAGCGCAATCTCACGCTAAAACGCCAGGATTGGATTATTCGCGCCGAGACGGAGAGCACGATGTCCGCGGATGAAACCCACTTTCATGTCTCGAACGTGCTGGACGCGTACGAGGGCGATAAGCGAGTATTCACCAAGACCTGGGACATTAAAATCCCTCGCAATCTGGTCTAGCGAGCATCGAGGTTTCTAAATGGAAAACGAGTTACTGCAGAAGGCCCAGGCGCTTCAGGAGCAGATCGTCACATGGCGGCGTCAGATCCATATGCATCCTGAGCCCGGCTTTCAGGAGCACCGCACAGCCGAATCGATCGCCGAGGCACTTCGTGCAATGGGGATCGAAAACGAGACAGGGATCGCCAAAACTGGCGTCGTCGGCCGTCTAGGTCATGGACGCCCTGCCGTAGGGATCCGTGCAGACATGGACGCGCTAGAAATTCATGAGGTCAACCAAACACCATACGCTTCGAAGGTCCCGGGGATGATGCACGCCTGCGGGCATGACGCCCACATTGCCATGCTGCTCGGAACGGCCGCGCTGCTCAGCCAGATGCCAGACCTCCCGCCTGGCGAGGTGCGCTTCCTATTTCAGCCGAGCGAGGAATCCTGGGACGATGAAGGAAAAGGCGGCGCGCTGCGTATGTTCGAAGATGGCGCTCTAAAGGA
Organism: uncultured Anaerolineales bacterium; assembly: GCA_965603565.1. Taxonomy (GTDB): domain Bacteria; phylum Chloroflexota; class Anaerolineae; order Anaerolineales; family E44-bin32; genus E44-bin32. Next base: position 1,024 of record CBFDDM010000118.1, read on the forward strand.
CCTGGATGCGGTGCTGGCGCTTCACGTCGACAGCCAGATGACGACCGGGAAAATCGGGATTCGCAGCGGCTACGTCATGGCCGGTGTGGATCCGTATGACGTCGTCATCCACGGTTCCGGGTGCCACAGCGCAGCACCTCATGAGGGCGTCAACCCGGTTTTCCTGCTTGCACAGGTGGTCAACGCCATCCAGGCGATCCACTCACTGCGCCTTAACCCTCTGGAAGTGGGAATCATCTCGTGTGAATCCGTACACGGCGTGAGCACGACCGGCGTGATCCCCGCCAGCGTACGCATGCATGGAAACATCCGCTACTACGAGGAGCATGCCCGCCGACTGCTCAGGGAGGAGCTTGAGAACGCGCTCAAGATCGTGCGTCCGTTGGGCGGAGATTTCGAACTCAAGGTCCAGGACATTTACCCCGCAACGTACAACGACCCCGACGTATGCGAACTCGTGCGCGCGGTTGGAACAGAGATGTTTGGGGAGGCGGCCATCTACGCTCCGGGGCGAAGCATGGCTGGCGAGGATTTTGGTTACATGGCTCAGCGGGCGCCGGGTGCGTACGTCAATCTCGGCGCGAAGCTGGATGAGATCGAGCGTCCGCACCACAGCCCGCAGTTCGACCTGGATGAATCCGCGTTGCCCATCGGTACCGCGCTGCTTGCAGCCGCTACCTTGAAGCTGCTGGACTCTAACCCCAAACCGGGTTGAACCCAGAAGAATAGGCCCGTCAGCCCAACCTCGAAATGATTTCGTTGACGATCCGCTTCACGGGCTGATCCACGTTAATAACCAGCGCATCCGCGGGCTCCTCAAGTGAGTCGAACTGACCGCTGAGCATTTCAGCGTCCATGTAATGATCGGCTCTGGATTTCATGCGCCTGTGGATTATGTCATAATCTCCTTTCAGGTAGACGAACCGCACATCGTCAGCAATACCCTCCCTCAGGATCTCACGGTAGCTTCTTTTCAGGGCAGAACACGCCAATATCAGGGACTTATCTTGACCTAAGTGTCCCGTAATGAGGTCGTTCAAGCGCCGCAGCCAGGGCAAACGATCCTGGTCATTCAACGGCTCTCCTCTGGCCATTTTCTCGACGTTTTCTGGCGGATGAAATTCATCGCCATCGAAAAATGGCCATCCGGTTCTCTGCGATAACCGGCGACCTACCGTCGACTTCCCGCTGCCCGACACACCCATCAGGACGATCGCTTTACTCATAAATCTCACTTCGAATGAACGGAAATATCATGTCGTAATTATTCAGCACAACATTCCCTGTCAGGGATAAGTGATTTTGCCCCCGGGCACTCCCAGGATTCTTGGCTTCAAGATATCAAATCCATACCCTTACACGCAACCCGCAGTTTTCTATAAGAAGGAAAGGTGATCCGCGCACTGAAGCGATGGAATGAAGCGATAGACTGCTGGCTCATCGATCACGAAGTATAAAAGGGAGTGCGCCTATTATCGTGTATAATCTCTCCCTTCTGAAAGAATATAGAGATTATCGGCCAAAGGACATCATGCAGTACACTCAAAAACGTACACCAAGGGATTATCTGGGCCTGACCCTGCGCGGGATGCTCATCGGCTCGGCCGACATCGTGCCCGGCGTGTCGGGCGGTACGATGGCCTTTATCCTCGGCATCTATGATGAGCTGATCGACGCCGTCCGTTCTGTCGTTCCCTTCCTCAAAGACCTGGTCCGCCTGCGCTGGCGGGCGGCCTTTGAGAGCTTTCCCTGGGGCTTTGTGCTGTCGATCGGCCTGGGCATCTTAATGGCGGTGCTCGGTCTGGCGCGCTTCCTCCACTGGGCGCTGGAAGCGCATCCCGAGTACATCTTCGCGCTTTTCTTCGGCCTGATCGTTGCTTCCATCTTCATCGTCGGCAAGCGCGTATACCGCTGGTCTCCATTGAATATCACCTCTGCCTCACTTGCCGCAGTGGGAGCCTTCATTTTGATCGGACTTGCACCAGCCAACACACCGCACACCCCCTTCTATATATTCCTCAGTGGCGCATTGGCAATCCCTGCACTCATCTTGCCGGGCGTTTCCGGGGCGTTCATCCTGGTGCTGCTGGGGAAATACCACTATCTGCTCGGGGTGCTGCTGGCGCTCGATTTGATCGCGTTAGGGATCTTTTTTGCCGGCGCAGCGACCGGCCTCGTCACCATCTCCAACATCCTGCGCTGGCTGCTCGATCACTTTCATGATCTCACCATCGCCGTACTGATTGGCTTCATGATCGGCGCGCTGCGCAAGGTGTGGCCCTGGAAGGTATACGAACACGTCAGCGAGGCTTTTGTGCGGGAAATCAACATCCTGCCTGCCGGCTTGACACCGGACATCTGGGCTGCGCTCGGCCTGATGGTGCTGGGCATGCTCGCCATCGTGGCTGTGGATCGCGTCGCCATCCGGGCTCACAGATTCAACGTCGAAGAAACAGCTCCATCCAAATTCTCCGCAGCCGAGTAAATGAATTGAGTAAGCTGGGGACGAGAGTGAAGTGGTGGTATCAGCTTCCTTTAGCTTCCTGGGGCTCATCCTGCCCGGGCTTTCCGTGTAGTCCGCCAAAGGCTCAATGACATCAGGCCAACTTGCCTTCGTATTTACTCTATCGCGGCAGCCTCAGGCGAAAGCGCATAAACCTCCATCGGCCTGCTGATGCCCTTCAAATCGAGGGAACGTGACTCCAATATCCCCTTATTCAGCCCGGCGCTCTCACGCGCCGCGGCGCTGATTAAAATCTCGCCCACCCCGGCGCTCGAGCACAGCCGCGCCGCGATGTTCGGCGCCTCGCCCAGCACGGTGATATCCATCGCGCCATCCTTCGATCCCACCGCGCCCACAAACGCCACCCCGGTATGCACACCCACGCCCAGCGGGATCCACGGCCCATCGGGACTATCGTGACCGGTATCCTTCAGGATCTCCCTGGCCGCATCGATCGCTGCGGAAGCATGCGCTTCCCCAGTGAAGGCAGGGACGTACATCCCGGCGACCTGATCGCCGGCGATCTTGTCGATGAGCGCATCCGAACGCACCATCACATCCGTCGCCGTCTTGTAGAAACGGTCGATCAGCCGGCTGAATTCGCGTGGGCTCATCGATTCGCTCAGCTGCGTCGAGCCGCGCACATCGGCGAACAGCAGCGATAACTCGATTTCCGCCCCACCCTGGTGCTCCTTGGCGAATCGATCACAAATGTTGCAGATCCTGGGGTTCAGGTTGGAAGGTTCCTTGCCGTAGAACAACCTGACGACCAGGCTTCCGGCACCCTTGAACGGTGCATAGCAGTTCTTACAGCGTGGCGTCCCCGGCAAGGCTTTGAACAGCCTCCGCTGCCGGCGTTGTTCCTTGAACTCACCCGTCGTCAGATACCTGCGCCAAACATCCTCAAGCTGATGCTCATGCATCTCTTCTCTTCCCATCATCCCTCACCTTTTTTGATATATCTGGACTATCTCAGTCTTATTCTAATATATCGGACCTTTCAAACACCGCTGCCATATATATAATCGTCAAAATTATAAACAGTACACTTCGGCTATGTACTGACTCTTCGCGGTTTCTTATACGTATGTACAACCTACATCGTAAAAGCCCGACATGAAGATGCCGGACTTTACGATTCAGATCACCCCTTCGAACAGCTACGTCTCACCGAGCAATTTACGACCCTCCAAGCTGCGCACAGGTGGTACTAAGCACGTGATTTGGCTCAGCAGTGCTCAGATCGAAGACATGGTAGTGGATCGTTTGGTAATACTCCTCCCTCGCAACGAGATCCATAACCCCATCACCGTTCAGATCGATCACAGCCACCAGCTGGATCTCGACCGGCTCGCGTTCCGAGCTGTCCTCGGTCTCGTAGCGCTCGTAGAGCGGGATGGTCTCAACACCCTCCGCACCGATGCGCCTGAATAGCAGCAGGCTGTAGTCATCCTTGGTCACTTTGCCCTCACGCATGTGTTTCTGGTTCCGGTTCGCAGTAATGAATGTCTCGTCCGAGCCGTCTCCGTCGATATCGACTTTCACAACATCATCGATCAGCAGGTCTGCATTCCAGACATCGTTGTTTTTCAAGATGTCATCGAGCAATTCGGTATAGGTATCGATTTGAGAGGAATGTGTCGTTGGGATACGCGGAATCGCGTTCCATTCGGCATCCAGCGCGATGCGGAATGCAGGTGTGTCCTGATTGACGAAGTCCAGAAATGTTTCGCCCGGACAGTCCAGCCAGCTTGAACCTGCACCCATGTAGGCTGTCGATTCGCCAACAGATGTACTCAGGTTGTAAAGCCGGTAAGTACTGCCCGGCATCAGTCCCTGGATCACCTCTTCGGCTGAGAACCAGATATTGCCCTGTACCCCGCCAATCAGCTGCCCCTCTTCGTCCGTGAACGCGTGCAGACGCGCTTCGACAGGCTCGCTAGCCTCTGCAGCAAACTCTTGGTGGGCGGGATAGCTGCAAATGACTTCGAAGTCGACGGCTATTTCTCCGGTTGAAAATTCATCATCCGATGATTCGCGCGGATTCAATTCTCCGCGGATTAGCGTTGAAGGGTTGAGCGAGGTTGTCTGTACCGACGGGGACTCGCCGAGCGTTTTTGAACGTGAGATCTCGGTTAAATACCGGCAGCCCAGGATGCGACCCTGGGGATCGACGGATAAAATCGATATACCTTCGCCCGTGTCGACTTCATTCCCGCTTAAGTGCTGCCCAACGATGAAGAAACCATCACTCGATCCGGGGATGATCTGCGAAACCTGGATTTGAGTTGAACCATCTCCATAGTTACGATCCCACACGATGTAGCCCGACCGGTTGAAGCGTGTGATCCGCAGATAATGTTCGTTCTCTCTACCTACGAAGGTGTGTCTGTTGGTGACGATGAAACCGCCATCGCTCAGCTCCTCGGCATAAAAGTCGCCATCATAGATGCCCTCATAGATCTGCTGCCAGAGCACGTTTCCGTTGCGATCGAGGCGCACGATGAAATTTGACAGGCCGCCATCAGCCATCAAATGCGGCGCAGGTGCGATAAAGAGCGCCCCGCCATCCCGCGTACCGCGTACATAGTATGGTGGGAAGAGCGTGATATCGAAGCCGATGAAGTCGAAGCGTACTTCCCACGCCGGAGCCTCACTACTCCGGCGGGCCAGTCTATACACCGTGCGGCTTTCCTGTTCACCATAATAGGAACCGTCCGGCATGGGCGCCGCGACAGCCTCATCACTCTCGAGTAGGTGAGCGATACGCGATGGTTGGTAGACATCGATCGCAAAACCCTCTCGATCTACGGTGACGATGTCGCCGAAGCGGCCAGTGATCTGGATCCGATCGCCCAGCCTGAGAATCTCATGGATGGGGCTGAACACGGATTTGCCGATCTCCGAATAGCTGTAGGCTTGAGACCACGCTGGCGACCCATCCGCGCTCAGTTTGTAAAGATGGTTGAATTCGGTCACAAGCACGCCACCATCAAGCGTCTCAAGGATCCCGCCTGGGTAGCGCAAACCCTCAATCGCAAGCTGCCAGTCGATGGTCCCATCGGGGAGCATCCGTACTATCGTGTAAGGCTCTTCAGCCCCCGGTTGCAGAAGCTTAAGAAGCAGAAGCATCGCCCCATCGCTTGTTCCCGATGCGTGAACCAGGCGAGCCTGTGGGATTCGCAGCCACCACTCATCTGCGCCGCCGAAATAGGTCTGCGAGACATCGATGGTTTGGTCCTCCGGATCGAAGTCTGGCGTCGGGGTCGCATCCAGGTCGTATTCATCAGTAGCCGCGGCTGCCAGGTCTTGAGCGTCCTCAGTTGGGGTTGCCGTCCACGAAGGGGGAAGCGTGGGGGCTGGTCCAGTGTTTTCTATGGCATCTGGCGCAGCGCACGCGGAGACAACGAAGAGCATAATCAGTATGAAGAATGTCTTGGCGTTCATAACGTTACCTTTCAACTTAAGGACGGATCCGAGATAATTTGTTCCTGTGTACCGAGACCACGATGCCATCCGTTTTTCACATGGTTTGTTTCAATGCTTCACAATCTTGTAAAGCCTGGGGGCGTCTACCCTCTGCAAGACACATAACACCTGCTAATCATTGAGTGGGTAAACGACCGCTTGTATCGCCTTCTGCGCCCACGAATAATCAGAGCTCCACCGCTCCCAGACCGGGCAGCCTGTGCTGAGGCTGTGCCTACCGATGGATGGTTTGTAGAATGTTGAAGACGATTCCGTGCAGCCCAGCAGCAATCCAGAGCCATCGGGCGACCATTCCAGGCTTTGCTCGAAGCTATCTCCACCGGCAGCGGTCAGGAGGCGATCTACCACAGAATAGATCTCGAAAGCTCCTTCGCCAGCACCGAAGGGGCCGATAACTCCCGCAATCCATTTGCCATCCGGAGACGGGAGAAATGTCCGACTGACCACCTGCTCGTCAACAACCCGGAAGTATCCCTCCGTCGAGACCGCGATCAAACCAAAGCGGTCGTGCGATACCAGGAATTCTCCCAATGAGTTCAAAGCCTGGATCGGCTCACGAGACATGCTTTCTCCATCAAGCTCAGTCAATATTTGCGCTCTGATAAGCGATCCGCTGCGGAAGGTGAAGAGTGTTGGGCTGTCGACCGGTTCATTGTCGAACGAGCAATATGCAAGCAAGTAATCTGTGGTCCCTTGATTCAGTACTGCTGCAGCGGAAGAAAACGGGCACAGCTGTTCGATGGAGCCGCTGCGGGGATTGATCAGGTAGATCGGCCCCGTCGCTGAATTGTCAGCGTAGTTCCTGATAACCCAGCTGTTCGATGAAATTGGATGCCTCTCGATGCGGTTATCAGGCCACTCCTCCGGGCCGATCCTTTCGGACAGTTCCCGGTTGAGTGCCACCCACCACAAACCATGGTCGGCCATGTCATCGATAAAACCGCTCTCAGCGACCTGCTCCAGGACTAAAAGACCCCTGCTGTCGGCAGACCAGGTCGGATCTGAGCTGTAGTTCGGACCATCCGTCATCCGCCTGAACTGGCGGGATTGCGTGTCATACAAGTACAGGTCGCTGTTATATTCCTCAAGCGCACCAACGAACGCAATGAAACGGCCGTCCGGAGACCAGACAGGGACCTCTCTAGAGATCTGGCTTATTACCCGGGCTGTCGGACCTGAAAGCGGAAGCTCTGGAATGGAGGTGTTCTCCAGAGGCGCCACAATAGACAGGATCCGATCCGCGGATAGATCGGCAAGATCTATGACATACAGCACGAGATCAAGGACATCAAAAACGGTGCAATCCGCCCGAATGGGCGCCAGTCCTATGATCATCGCCACACGCCCCTGTGAGGCTTCGCTCGAACTCATCAGGCAACCGTCGATGATCCTCACCGATTGATCAGTGCCCGGCGGGTAGATCGCAATGAACTGGTCATCCCCCTCGACCTCTTGCCGGAGCACGTAGTGCTCTTCATGCAGCCATGCTGGATCGGATTCTTCGGAGATCGGCACCGGGGTTGGAGATGGAGTGGCAGCGGGAGTAGGCACAGCAGTGGGCTCAGATGTTTTTGTCGGCGTGGGCTGCGGTGCGTCACCGATGTTGATGATCACCTCCACCCCCATCGGTGTAAACGCCGGACTGGCGGCCGGTGCTGAGCGATGCATACACGCGGGAAGCAGCATGCCACCGAGCAGAGCCAGACATAAAAATCTGAGCTTTAAGGCCATGATCTAACCTCCAGACATATGCTACCTGACCCTCAGTATGCCCTCCTACCTTAACAGCCATTTTCGAACGACTTTTCAGGCTTGTAAAGTCGAAACAGATCCCTGGGCATGGGAACATGCTACAAAGTGAGCGATACAATCGGTTGCGTAATTCAAGGATGGTCGATATACAATGGATAAAATCTCAAGCTGTGAGAGCGATATGGAAAACACTCGCGTATTGGTCGTGGACGATGAACCCGGGATTCGGGACTTCATCGCTCCCCTGCTCCAGCGCAGCGGCTATGATGTACAAACCGCTTCCGACGGACGGGAGGCGTTGGAGATCGTCCCTATTTTCAACCCTGAATTGATCATCCTCGATGTCCTGATGCCCAACATGGATGGTCGCGAACTGCTGCGGACGCTGCGTGAACAGGAAGATTGGACCCCGGTAATCTTGCTCACTCAGGTTGGCGACGCTTCGGAGCGTGCGTTGGCTTTGGAAGAGGGCGCCGACGATTACCTAAATAAACCCTTTGAGTCGATCGAGTTGATGGCGCGCATTAAGGCGGTTCTGCGCAGAGCCCAGAAAGGTCAGCCCCCGCTGACTGCTACCAGGAAACTGCGCTGCGATGAATTGGTGTTGGATCGGACCTCTCACCGCGTGTTTGTTCACGATGATGAAGTCTCGCTGACCCGCAAGGCGGTCCTGCTGCTGGAGTACCTGATGACCCATCCGGAGGAAGTGATCAGCCGCAGCCGCCTGCTGCGACCGCTGTTCGGATTGCCGGCCAATGCTACCGTTATTCTTTTCATAAAACCGATT
>CBFDDM010000119.1:0-9503 GCA_965603565.1 uncultured Anaerolineales bacterium
TCCATTCCAATCACTCCTGTGTTGTTTTGGTCGTGTTAGCGGCTTCTACATCAGTGGCTTTAAAATTCCCATCCGGCTCGGGCACGTACCCATAGACGATCCAGGCTCCCACCAGACACAGCACTGCTCCGATGAGAAATGGAAGCTCAAAACGAATCACAGACAGGGCGCCCGCGAGAATCGGACCGGCTGCGATCCCCAGGCCGAAGCCCATCGCCAAAATACTCATCTGCTGGCCTTCCCCACCCTCGATCGAAATATCACCCGCCAGCGCAAATCCTGGAGCGGCAATTGCCGCCGTTGCCAGACCTTGAAAGGCGCGTGCCGCAGTGAGTTCAAGCGTTGAGGTCACATAACCAAGCAATGCGGTTGCCGGTGCCAACACGATCAAACCGCTGATAATGATCGGTCGTCTTCCGATAAGATCGGAAATTCGCCCGAAAGGAAGCTGGAAGATCAAACGGCTGAACGTGAGCGCGCTGAAGGCGATGCCGAATCCAAATGCAGTCTGCTGCAGTCTCGCATTAAATTCGTTTTCCAAAGCAGTCATCATTGAAAAAGCGCTGGCCATGAGGAACATCGCCAGCCCGAGATACACGATCCCATTGCCCAGCAGCCGCCTGTCGAGGATCTTGAAAGGTTTCGATTGTTTCGTTCGTACCGGCCGGTCATGAACCCAAGACTGCACCAGGACCGCACCGACCAGGAGTAATACAGCGCCGACTGTGAACGCGGTCTCGAAGCCAAAACGGACCTGGAGATAACCGCCCAGCAAAGGGCCGATAGAAAAGCCCACCATCCGCAGCGTCGTGTAAAAGCCCATCGAGCCACCTCGCGAGCCCCGGCTGGTGCCTTCGGCAAGCACAGCCAGTGAAGCCGGCACGGTTAGCGCCACACCGAGACCTTGAAGCGTGCGGATGATGACCAGGTGTGTGAATGTGCTTGCCAGCCTGAAGCTGTATGTGCTTGCCGCCATTACGATCAGCCCACCAAGAATAAAAACCTTACGACGATCAAGGCGATCGGACATCGCTCCGGTGAGAGGTTGAAGCATGGTAAACACCAACCCGTAGACGGATATGAGCAGACCGACAAGAAGCGATTCGGGAAGTGAAGGCGCCGCCATCTTGCCCACATAAAGCGGGATGATGACGACCAACAGACTGTTGCCCATTGCGTCTGCCAGGCGGGCGATGGAGAGGGCAGCAACTTCTCGGTTAATGCCATAAGTCTCGAAGAAATTTGCGATCATCGTATTTGTGAGAAGCCCTCGGTTCTCCAGGGGAGATACCGCATATCGGTCAAACTTAGTGTTTATACCATGAGCCTGGAAAAACAGTGAAAGCGCACAGCTCGATGAGCCGTGCGCTATTTTCATATTAAACTTTATTCAATATACTTCAGTCGTCTTGGTATTTGAAAGATAGTTTGACCTTTGCCCGATAGGCGATGATCTTGTCGTCTTCGAGCTGCATATCCATCTCCGAGACCTCTGCAATGCGCAGATCGCGCAGCGACTCCGAGGCAACTGAGATCGCGTTCTTTGCAGCGTCCTCCCAGGATTCAGTGCTCGTACCGATCAGCTCGATGACTTTATATACGCTGTCCGTCATTGTGCCCTCCTTGGCTCGTCGGTTCCTTTGCTTTCATTATAGTGCAGTATGTCCAGGGGATTCAGCCGGAGATCACCCCAACCAAGGGGGCTAATAAGTCACAATTAATGACTATGCGAATACGATCGATGTGCTGTCATGAGTTCGAATGGATGTCATAATCAATAAATGCTGCACTTACTCGATCAGTTCTTCAAGCGGCTGCATGCCGCAGTCCTTGTCGCCTAACTCGATCTCGATCGTCGAGTGGGCAAAGCCCCATCCACGCACAACGTCGTGCACATCCTGGCGGATGCAGACGATGTCATCCCGGGGAGTATTCTCATCTACGACTATATGCGTTGTTAAAACATGATGTTCGCCGTCCAACGACCATACATGTGTATGGTGTGTGGAACGCACGTGCTCTATCGACACAAGCGCCTGATCGATCTCCTCCAGCTGGATATCCTCCGGAACCGCCTGCAGGAACACTCGTGCCGTCTGTACCAGGTTTTTGAGCGTGTTATAGAGAATGTAGCTCGTCAAGAGAATCGAAAGGATCGGGTCGAGGATATATAGATCCGTGAAGAGCAGGATGATACTGACAACCAGCAATGCCACCCACCCTAACACATCCTCAAACAAGTGCCATGCAACGGTGCGAGAATTGAGGCTCTTATCGCCCTTCAAGCGCAAGACCGCCGCTCCATTGACCACAATGCCCACGAGTGAGAAGAGAATCATCCCTTGCGCGTTGGTTACTTCTGGATCCATCAAGCGTGGCAAAGCCCGGACAAGAATAAATATCGAGCCAGCGGTGAGCACAACCGTGTTTAAGAAGGCACCCAGAAGTGAGAACCGGCGGTAGCCGTATGAAAAGCGTACATCTTCTTCGCGAGAAGACACGCGCTCCAGATACCAGGCCAGGCCGAGCGAAAGGCTGTCACCCAGGTCATGCACGGCGTCGGAGAGGATCGCCAGGCTGTTCGTCCATAACGCTCCAAAGATCTCAAAGACCGTGAACCCGAGGTTCAGGAGAAACGCGACGAGTATGTTTTTCTCAGTATCAGCGTGCCGATGGCTATGACTCATAGTGTTTAGCGAATGGCAGCGATCGATGGATCAATGCTGATTTCAAACCGCCGAAGCCGATTTTCTCTTCTCCTTAAAAGTCTTCTCGAATTTTTCAATCTTCGGCCGGATAACCGCCTGACAATATGGCTGCCCGGGATTGTTCTCGTAATATTCCTGATGGTAATTCTCGGCAGGATAGTATGCATCCAGCGGAGAAACCTCGGTAACGATCGGTCGCCCCCAGATCGATTCCGCATCGATCGAATCAATCACTTCTTCGGCAACACGCTTCTGTTCGTCATCATGATAAAAGATCGCCGAGCGATATTGCGTTCCGACATCCGCACCCTGGCGGTTGAGCGTGGTGGGATCATGGATCGTGAAGAACACCTCCAGGAGCTCGCGGAAACTTATCTGCTCCGGGTCGAAAGTGATCTGCGCCACCTCGGCATGCCCTGTCGTGCCGGTGCAAACTGCCTTGTAGGAAGGATCGGGGACATCTCCACCCGTGTAACCAACCTCGACATCCTTAACGCCAACCAGATCTTCGAAGACGGGCTCCAGACACCAGAAACAACCTCCACCAAGTGTTGCCTTCTGCAACTTTTCATTCGAATTTGTCATACTTCACCTTTAACCCTGTCGAATCAACATTCGTTTACATAGAGATTCTACCCGATGGACCCATGCTATCGGTATGCTCCGATAGAAATGTCCTCCAAGTCTTGTTTCGCACATATGTTAGGATAACCTTTAGACAATCACAATTGGCGAGGCGAACATATGGACGTGCAAAGCTCGCTCGAACAGCTATTGGTCCGATTCCTCGACTTTCTTCCGAAGGTCATTGCGGGCGTGGTCGTTTTTATCATCACCCTTTACATCTCGGCTTGGATAGCACGCGTTGTCAAGCGCTCTGCTGAGCGGCGTGCCGCTGACCCTGAAATCGTCATTCTGCTCACACGCGGGACGCGCTGGACACTGATCGTCTTAGGCATCATTGTCGCCCTTGAACAGGTCGAGTTTGATGTGACCGGATTGATCGCCGGATTGGGAATTGCGGGCGTCACGATCGGCTTCGCACTGCAGGATGTCGCCAAGAACTTTATCGCCGGCGTACTCCTGCTCATTCAGCAGCCGTTCGAGATCGGCGATGTGATAAAGATCCTGGATTATGTCGGGACCGTGCAAGAGATCACGCTGCGCACGACCGATATCCTCGCCCAGGACGGCCGCATGGTCATCGTGCCTAACAGCGAGGTCTTTATTAACCCCTTGATGAATTACAGCCGCACGCCGCGCCGGCGCATCGAGATCTCCGCCGGGGTCTCCTATGATTCCGACCTTAACCACGTTACCCAGACGGCACTGGGCGTTTTAGACGATCTCGATGAAGTGCTTCCAGACCCAGCACCCGAAGTTACCTTCCGCGAGTTCAGTGGCTCAACGATCGATTTTGTGGCTTATTACTGGATCGCAACTGAAGGCGCTGGTCTGAAAGAGGCAAACGTCCGTCAGGCCAAAGATGCCGGCATGAAGGCCCTGAAAACAGCTTTCGAAGCCGAGGGCATCGAGATGCCGTTCCCGACGATGGAAATCCGAATGGAGCAGCGGGAAAAATAATCTTGACTTATTGGACTCCGGCAGGCTATTTATAGAGCAAGTACAGAAGCACAGAAAATGGGATCGACGCGCCAATCAGGAACAACCCGGCTGCGACCCATTCTCCCGAGAATAGCATAAGAACCATCATAAGCAATCCGGCAACCGCAACGATCAATACGCCAGCGAGCGCCAGACCGGCCAGAGATTCAACCCTGTTATTCTTCATCTACCCATCCTTTATGTTGCTTGAATATCGCTTCAAGTCCTTCGGTGAATGCTGCTTTCAAAGCGTCAAAATCCTTATGTTTGCCATAGAACGCAGCATAAAGATCCTCGATGATCTTTTCGATAGATCTCAGGATCTCTCTGCATTGGTCCAGAGACACGACAAAATCATTCACTACTTCTGGCTCATTGATTAGTTTTCTATCCAGGTGAGCCAGACGACGATCACGAATGATCCTCAACCTCTGTTCCAATACAGTAAACTCTGCCAGTCGATCTCGAGCTGCACTGGTTTGATTTTTGACTGTATCGGGAGTCGCATGTTTAAAGTCGTAAGGGTGGTTTTCCGCTAGATCTAGAAGATAGCTGAGCGTGATCGATTCCTGATCGGTAGAGAGCATACCAGCCAGGCCGATGAGAAGAGATCTCCAACTGGATTGAAATATGGATTCAAGCACCTGCTGCGGTCTGCCTGCTGTGCCATTCCTATAGGTTTGCGCCCTTGCCGCCAGGGAGTAGAAGCGACCCAACTCAACGGCCTCATTACACAATATTTGCAGAGTTTCCGCTGTGCGTCTTTGGGTAAGCCTCGTCATTTCTCAGGTTTCTTTCTCAATCAGCGAGCAGTGCACGGACGACTTCCTCGATAGAAGGAAGTTCTTCGCTCTCTTTGAGATGGCTCATCCGCGTGTAAATCAGGCGGGAAGCCTGATGAAAGCCTCCCGGCAAGCCTTGCCCTGAGAACGTATCGGCAATTTCATTCATTTCGCCGGCGAAGCGCCATGCTTTGCGCGTCACTCGGCGGGCGCGCCTTTCAGCTTGTTCTGCGAACTCCGAACCATCATGAGACCATAAATTCATTAAATCTTGACGTACACCAAGCGATTCTGCACCGGCGAGGATCATGCTGATTAAGGCTGTGCTGCCCTTGCTGTACGCCGCAAAACACACCTTCAACGCCGAGGCGCGACCGATTTTGTCCCCCAATAGGTGTGTCTCGAGCAGCCCCTCGGCAAACAGCTTCGCGATCGCCTCCTGCTGATCTCCACACAAAAACAAGAAGGTTGAATCCGGCTCCCAGGCAGGCCCACCGACAATGCCCCCATCGACGTAGGATACGCCATTTGAATCACAGAATGCAGCCATGCGGACCGACTTTTGAGGTGAGATCGCGTTTGCATCGAGAAAAATACCCTGAAAACCGGTGTTGACGACAGTATGAAGCACATCCTCTGCCGCATGCGGTGGACACACGCTGAGGATTACCTCCACCCGATCGCATAGTTCACGCAGCGATTTCAATTCCTGCAGTTCCGCCTTTTGAGCCCGACGATGCGTCTCGGCGCTCCTGCCCTCCGAAGCCCAATAAACCTTGTGCCCCCCAGCCTTCGCAGACGCTCCGACAGAGACCCCCATTTCGCCCGGGTGGAGCAGACCAATTGCCATACTTTTCATAGGAGATCTCACATTTCTCTCGTGGAAAATCTGAGCTGCTTAATCAAGGTAAAAAGCCAGCAATTTCCTTGCGTAATACTCTGCCCAGTGATCGTCCGGGGCTTCCTCTTCTTGCATTTTGCTGAATCTGTCCAGCAAATCAGCGAGTCCTGCAACACCAACAGACATGTCTACGAGGCCTTCAAATTCAGCATGCATCCGCTCAGCGTACCATTTTGCCCATTCGGGATCCTCACCATCCACGTCTGCAAAAGCCTCATGGTGTTCTTTGCCTGTCCGTTTCAATAGACTTACTAGCTGCTTCCTGTCAGTTGTCATGTATAGCTCCTTAGAAATTCACTGTTGAAGCAATAAAAAACGTGCTGCCCTGTTCAGACTGGACGTATCACGCGTCAATAATCCAATGCATGGCCCTGGCGCGAACGAGCAGATCATCGCGCGGATTGCGCACGTCGGCTTTGAAAAAGAGCCGACGGCCCTCCCGCTCGCTGAGTCTGGCATCTACGATCAAGAATTCATCCGACAGTCTTGCAGGGCGACTGTACTTGATTTCCAACCGGCGGGTCATATTCGGGGGCGCGATAAGCATTCCCAATGGACCCAATGTGTTATCGATTGCTGCCGCGATCATGCCTCCCTGAAGCACGCCGTAAGGATTCAAGAAACGTCCCTCAATCGGAAACCTTGCCTTGAGTTTTGCGCTTTCCTTATCAAAGGCAATGAACTCACCTCCAAGCTCGATGAAAACGGGCGGCGGGACAAGGAAACGATCGAGATCATCACCATAGCGCGATCGGAAGACCTCCATAACCGCATCTAAAACAGCTTCTTCATTGCTCACAAAAACACCTTCCTCTAGAGATTCACGATCGCGCTTGCAGATGCCTGGAAGTGACCTACGACAGAAGCCTGTGTCCAGGCAGCATATTGTGATTGTCCCATAGATGATTATGCCTATCAAATGCTCACGTTCGAAATGGATCAAATACGACAGTCCCTCTCCTTCTGAAAAGGAGGTCATCTGACGTACAATGAACAACATCGCGCAGACTTGATCGGGGTTGATCATTGGTGAAGGACTATGACTTAATCGTTGTCGGTGCTGGCCCGGCTGGCATGATGGCAGCCGGGCAGGCAGCTCAATCTGGGATCAGGACGCTCCTGCTTGAAAAAATGGATCGTCCCGGACGGAAACTCAAAATCACCGGCAAAGGGCGCTGCAACCTGACCAACATCGTGCCGATGGATGAATTTGTCAGTCACTTCAACAATCAGGGACGCTTTCTTTATTCGGCCTTCTCACGTTTCTTTTCGCAGGATCTGGTTGCATTTTTCGATGATCTAGAAGTGCCCACAACAGTAGAACGCGGCGGTCGTGTGTTTCCCATGAGCAGCGACGCCCAGGATGTTGTTGAAGCACTTGCTGGCTGGGCGGAAGCGCAGGGCGTGACCCGGTTATCTGGCATGCGCGTGACCGAACTGCTCGTATCCGACGGCGCCATCCAGGGGGTTCAGGCATCCGCGCGCGATGATCTCAAACGCCGGAATCAAGGCAGCCCCGCAAATCAAGTTCGCTTCTCAAGCCGTTCGGTGCTGCTGGCAACCGGAGGAGCGTCCTACCCAGGAACCGGCTCCACGGGGGACGGATATAGGCTCGCAGAGGACGCTGGCCACACGATCGTCCCAATTCGTCCCGCGCTCGTCCCTATTGATACAGCCGGGAACCTCGCTCAGAGGATGCAGGGTTTGACACTTAAAAACGTCCAGGTTGAGATGATTGCAGATGGGCAGGCAGCCATATCCGCGTTTGGCGAGATGCTCTTTACACACTTCGGCCTATCGGGACCGATCATCCTCACCTTGAGCCGGGAAATCGTCGACGCGCTCAGGGCTGGCAGGAACGTGGAAATCTCCATCGACCTGAAGCCGGCGCTGGATGACGAGAAGCTGGACGCGCGCCTGCTTCGCGACATCGATCAAGCCGGGACCCGGCAGTTCAGGAATCTGCTCAAGTCACTGCTCCCACGTAAGATGATCCCGGTCTGCGTCGACGAGGTCGGAATCCCTGCTCATAAACGCGCCAACCAGATTACCAGCGAGGAACGAGCGCGTCTCCGGCAATGGCTCAAGGATTTCCGGCTGACCGTCACCGGGCACAGACCGATCGCTCAGGCGATCGTGACTGCCGGAGGCGTTTCCACGGATGAAGTCGACCCGCGCACGATGCAGTCCCGTGTTGTGGATGGCTTATACCTTGCCGGGGAAATCCTGGACATCGATGCAGATACAGGAGGGTACAATTTACAAGCGGCTTTCTCCACTGGCTGGCTTGCTGGCCGATCGGCAGCCGACCTGATCAAGGATGAGAGAGGGAACGCTTAAACCTCTCCGAGAGGGTATCTTTACCCCTGCTCCGAATGCGACGGGCGATAAGGATTATGCTACGAGTATGAATTTTTCCGCGATACCCAAAAACTCACTGTTCGGGAAATTGTTGCGCTTACCTTTGAAGCTGCTGCCGTCGGACATGAGCGTGCCGATCCTTCAAGGACCGATGAGGGGCATGCGCTGGATCGTTGGATCCGGTGATCACGGATACTGGCTTGGAAGCTATGAAATTGACTTCCAGCGCCGCCTCACCCGAACCCTCCAGGTGGGAGATACCTTTTTAGACATCGGTGCGCACGTTGGCTACTACATGTTGCTTGGTTCCCGCCTGGTCGGACCACACGGTCATGTGTATGCCTTTGAACCGCTGCCTCGCAACGCAGCGTTTATCAAACGTCATATCGTCCTCAACAAACTCGAAAACGTCACCTTTTTGCAACTGGCCATCTCAAATCGGTCCGGGAAAGTCCATTTCGGCGCGGGGATAAGCACCTCGACGGGACGGATCGATCTGACCGGTGAGCTCGAGGTTCAAACCTCCAGCCTGGATGATCTGCTGAAAGCCGGGACAATCGAGGCGCCAGATGTCATCAAGATCGATGTCGAGGGTTCGGAGGCAGACGTGCTTGAAGGCGCGAAGGTTTTACTCCAGAATCATCGTCCGAAGATCTTCCTTGCAACCCATGGAAACGAGGCTTATCAGCACTGCGTTGCGCTGCTGACTGCTCAGGACTATTCTCTTGAGCCAATTAATGCGGAAAATATCGATGAGGCTTCCGAGATCTACGCGTACCCTGTTTCATAAAATGAATAAAGAAGACCATCATCACTACAGAGTCAGCTTGTATCGCGCCCGCTCTCGCATGGAAGGCGGATCCTCCAAGAATTCTTCGACCTGCTGCTTAAATATTGAGCCGAGTTCCCACCCCATCTGCTCATAAAAGCTGCGGGCGACATCGTTGGCTGCGTGCGTGATGAGCGTCGCGACCTGGTAGCCCTGACTCCCCATAAATTCGACTGCGTGGGACATCAGACGCTTGCCGATGCCTCCCCGCTGATGCTCCGGGTCCACATACATCAGCCTCAAGCAAGCGACTTTCTCACGGGGATCCGTTTGTTGCGATGGCAGGAAAAGATCGCTGCTGTTAGAAAATTTCATGA
>CBFDDM010000120.1:0-9472 GCA_965603565.1 uncultured Anaerolineales bacterium
CGGGGCGGTGATGGCTGGCGCTGAAAGGTTCGAGATGAAAGTGCACGGCGCAGGTGGCCATGGTGGCATGCCCAATCTCACGCGTGATCCCATCGTGGCAGCAGCCGCAATTGTATCGGGGGTGCAGAGCATCATCGCACGGAGCATCGATCCGCTCGATTCCGCTGTGCTCAGTTTTACACACCTGGCGGGAGGCAGCAATTTTAACGTGATCCCGGACGAGGTGCTCCTGGAGGGTACGATCCGCACCCTCAACCCGAATACGCGCGTGGATCTTATCGAGCGATTTGAAAGAACATCTAAAAATATTGCAGAAGCCCACGGTTGTGAGCTTTCGTTCCTGATTGAACAAGTCGCGCCACCAGTCGTGAACGATAGGTCTCTGGCGGAATTAACTGGTGAAGTCGCCAGGCGTTTATCCCCGGATTGGATGGTTGACTCCACTTTTAGAGTCATGGTTTCAGAGGATATGGCTCTATTTCTCCAGGAAGTGCCAGGTGTTTTCATCTTCGTCGGTTCTGCCAACGAAGAGCTGGGATTGACATCCAGCCATCACACACCGACATTTGATTTTGATGAGCGAGCGATGACCAACGCGGTGGCCTTGCTGTGTTCGATTATCTGGGAGCAGTTGAAGATCGATGACTGAAGCTGGTGGGGTCTTTCGAAGGATTGGATCGATGGGCTGGCTTGCACTGGCAGGGATGCCGCCGGGACTGAATCAAGCCGGCGCTCAAATCTCTGAACGCCTGCTTGAGGTGGCAGATCTCTCGCGGCCGCCTCTGCTGCTGAGTCCGGATAGCTCATTGCCGCAAGAGATCAGAATTTTCCTGGCAGACATCCAGACCCTCCTGGGTGTAGAGCTTCAGGTCGTGAATCCGGCGGAACTTGAGGATGAGGAGCTGCAGGGCCTCTGGTTGAATGCGGGCATCATGATCATGGCGGGTGGTTCACAGCTCTTCTGGCAGGGACTCATCGACGGTCGACTGTTCCGAGCGCGTCCTCAGGAAATCCTGGCCGAAGGATCGGTGCTTTTTGCGTTCGGCTCGTCAGCAAGCTTGATGGGTGCCTGGATGCTGGATGATAGCCTCCACGAACTCGAAAAAGGACTGGGCTGGATCCTGGGGAGTGTCGTGCTGCCCACAAATGAGGATCCAGCAGAAATCGCTGCGGTGCATAACCATCTCGAAGAAAAGGTAGGTGCCATTGCGCTCGGACTCCCAGACGGAGCGATGCTGGCTTTAGGTCCTGACACCCAGGTCGAAGTCTGGACTGAAAAAGCCCCGGTTTTGCTGCTAGGCAAAGGCTGGCAGCCGTGATGGCCAGCGGAAACGGCCACAATTTGCATTTATTATTTACGAGGCCGGTCACGAGAGCAGTCAGCCTTGTCCCCTCAATAACGCAAAGCTTGATCGATCTGGATTGTGCCGACACGCTGGTTGGTGTGACGGAGTACTGCCCGCAGCCAGATGGGAAGACGATCGCTGAGATCATCGGCGGGACGCATACTGTTGATCTCGAGAAAATTAGAGCACTGGACCCGGAGCTCGTACTTGCAAATCAAGAAGAAAATGACCAGAAGGATGTTGAGGCTCTAGAAGAATCGGGGGTCAAGGTCTGGGTATCCTTTCCCAAGGACATTCGGTCTTCCATAGATGTACTCTGGGCGATGGCTCGAGTTTTTGGCGTGATGAAGACCGCCACCCCGAAGATCTTGCTCATCGAGCGCAGCCTTGAATGGGTTCAACGAGGCACGAGCAGCACCGATAAGACTTCTGTGTTTGTGCCCATCTGGCAGGATCAACACGCCGAAATGGGTGTGTACTGGATCACATTTAATAGTGAAACCTATTGCGACAGTGTTCTAAATACCTGTGGAGGACAAAATGTCTTTGAGGATCGAAATCGGCGGTATCCTCTGGATGCTGAGTTTGACGCCGATCTCAAAGAGGACTCATCCGGGAGGGATACGCGCTACCCGCGTGTGACCCCTGAAGAAGTCAACGCTGCAGCCCCAGAGATGATCCTGCTGCCATCAGAGCCATTTGTCTTTTCGGATGAACACCAATGTGAAATCATCGAGCTATTGCAGCAAACGCCAGCGGTGAAGAACGATCGTGTCATTGAGGTAGACGGTCGCTGGCTCGGTTGGCATGGCACGATGCTCGCCCATGCGCTGGCAGGCTTGCCGGCGCTTTTCGATGCATGATCCGACAAAGGTTTGTTGAGGATAGATCATTCGCATAGTCAACAGTTTGTGTTGGTATCAAAAGGAGCTGAAGTGAACGATAGGGTCGATCGAACCGAAATTACGGTCAAGGGCATGGATTGCGCTGATTGCACGCGCCATGTCGCCAAAGCTTTGCGTGACATGGAAGGCGTTCGTGAAGCGCAGGTTTTCCTCAGTTCTGAGAAAGCTGTCGTAGAACATGATCCATCGATCGTAAGTCTCGCTGACCTGGAAAAAGCAATCACTGCATCCGGTTACCAGGTTCAGAACCCTACGGATCAGGCAGACACGATTCAAGCTCGCAAGGGTATCCTGCTGCTGACAACTGCTGTGTTCGGCCTTGTGACTGCTGTATTGTTGTTGGTGGTGATTGGTGAATGGATGGGATGGTTCGGCAGGCTCAGTGCGGCGATACCCGTCCCTGTATACGTCCTTATCATCTTATTGGGAGGCTGGCCGGTCTTCCAGAGTGTTATCAGCGCAGCCATCCGGAAAGAGATCATTTCGCACACACTCATGACGATTGGCATGCTCGCCGCCATTGCGGTAGGAGAGTGGGCGACAGCAGTGATCATCGTCTTCTTCATGCGGATAGGTGACGCGGTGGAACAGTGGACTGCGCAGGGAGCCAGAAGGGCGCTGCGTGATCTCCAGAAGCTCACACCTCAAACCGCCCGCGTAAGGAGAGACGGAGAAGATATCGAAGTTCCAATTGGAGAGCTAAAATCTGGCGAGATTGTGGTTGTCAAGCCGGGTGAGCGCATCCCGGTCGATGGTGAGATCGTCAAAGGGCAGGCGACGATCGATCAATCGGCGATCACCGGTGAATCGATGCCAGTGGAGGTCGAAAGCGGATTGTCCGTCTACGCGGCTTCGCTGCTCCGGCTCGGCAGTCTGCAGGTCAAAGCCAAGAAAATTGGTGAAGAGACCACGATTGGAAAAGTCATCCAGATGGTCGAGCACGCAGAGGCAAATCAAGGGCGAGTTCAGCGCTTTGCGGACCGATTCTCGACGTATTACCTTCCTGTGGTATTGGCCGCTGCGGGTGTCACCTTTCTGGTGCGGAGAGACCCATTGGCAACTGCGGCGGTGCTGGTGGTTGTGTGCAGTTGCGCGATCGCACTGGCGACACCAATCGCGATGCTCGCTACGATCGGCACGGCGGCAAAACGGGGATTGGTAATCAAAGGAGGCCGCTATATCGAGCTTCTGCCCAAGGTTAGTATTCTTCTCATCGACAAAACGGGCACTCTAACGCTTGGTAAACCAAGCATAACTGAGATAGTTCCGTTGGATGATTATCGTGCTGATGATCTACTTTCACTTGCGGCTGCTGTCGAACGTTATTCTGAACATCCTCTCGCTGCGGCTGTGACCAGCGCGGCGATTGAGCGGGGCTTAGAGATTGAGGACCCCGAAGATTTTGAGGTCATCCCGGGTCAGGGCGCTCAGGCTGTGGTTTCAGGAAGTCTCGTGCGGATCGGCAACCAGAGATTGATTGAGCAGGCGCAGGATTCTTACTTGCGCGCAGCGGAGGATGGCCACACGCTTCTCTGGATCGAACGAGAGGGGAAGCTCCTTGGATACTTGAAATCGGCTGATCGGCTGCGTGAGGATGTGCCGGAAGCCATCGAGGCACTGCGGTTAAAAGGTCTGGAAAGAATCGAACTGATTACTGGTGATCGGGATGCGGTCGCTCGCTCGATCGCGGCGGAGTTGGGTATAGAGTATCAAGCAGATTTGCTGCCCGAGGAGAAACTATCCATCGTCGAGCAATACCAGTCTTCCGGCGCGACCGTCGCAATGATCGGGGACGGCATTAATGATGCGCCGGCGCTGGCTAAAGCGGACGTCGGGTTCGCCATGGGCGCAGCTGGAACGGATATCGCCATCGAAGCTGCGCATATCACCATTATGAGGGATGACTGGGGTTTGATTCCCGAGCTATTTGAGCTTGCGGATCGCACGATGGGTGTTGTCCGGATGAACCTGGTCTTTACCGGGATCTATAATTTCGCGGGCATCTTGCTGGCGGCGCTGGGGATCATCCCTCCAATTCTGGCGGCGGCGGCGCAGTCGCTTCCCGATCTCGGCATCCTGGCAAATTCATCACGTTTACTGCGCAGTAAGTCAAACCAGGGCTGAAAGAGGCAGGCATATGTCAAAAGGCTGCTCGACCGTTCTCGCTTTGTTGTTTGCGGCTCTTTTTGTCTTCGCAGCTGTAACTGCGATAACTCTATATCAACTTGAATTCACATTGCTGCAACCGGATGCATATATTGACGCTCTTCAAGAAAACGAGCTTCAGGAGCGATTGCCAAATATAGCCGCCGACGAAATGGCAGCAAGGCTAGATCAAGATCCCTGCATAATCACGCCTGAATTATGCAGGGGTGATAGCGGCCCGCCGGCCTACTTAGTGCAGCTTTCAGAAGAAGATTGGGAACAGGCACTCGACCTTTTAATCACACCGGAGTGGGTTGCGAGCCAGGCCGAGGAGCTGGTCAGGGGAGTGTTCAGCCTGCTCACACCAGGAGACGAGCTCACCAAGATTACGTTTGATCTTCAACCTCTGAAGGACAGATTACAAGGGCCAGCAGGTGAGCAAGTCATTGGCATCACGCTCGACTCTCTGCCCGCATGCACCCCAGATCAAATCGCTCAACTTGGGCAGCTCTTGCTCGCTGGCGGGAGTGTGGACCAATTGTTGGTTTGCTCACCGCCACCTGAAATGCTGACTCTCGCCATGCCTATCCTGGAGCAGCAGATTGATGTCTTAACTGCTGAATTGCCTGGTGCCATTGTAGTGGATCTCGACAATGTGGGATTGCAGGGGGAGCCCGAAGGTGCAGCCGAGATCATCCAGGCACGGGAGTATCTCCGGGTGGCGCTGTTTCTGTCGGCATTGACCGCAGGAGCCTGTCTGCTGATCACACTGCTATTTGCGGTTCGCTCGCTGCGTGATTTCTTTGTCTGGACTGGATGGCCAGTGTTAACAGTAGGCATACTTGTGCTGCTTATCTCGCTTATGGTACGGGGATCGATGGAGGTCATTGCCCAATCACTGTCTTTCTCGCAGCAAGCTCCAATGCTGCAGCAGCAAACATCGAGTTTCATCCTTGATCTTGTAGCGGTTGTAGTGGATCGTCTGCTCCGCGGGGTCACATTCTTATCGATCGGCTTAGCTGCTGCTGGCTTGTTGGCACTTGTTGTATCAAGACTGTTCCCTGGCCGAACCCGGCAAACTTCTGTCGGGCCACGACCGGAGAACCTCTGATGGGTTTGGTGATGACGTGACAAGGACTGTGCTCGGGGCGCGGACGGTGTTGCTGGCACAGCGCCGGATTCGACCCTTTCTTGTAAAAACTGCACTTATCCACTCGGAAAGTCTCAGCCAACGGATCAAGGGTGATGTCTGGCTAAAGCTAGAGAGCAGGCAGCCGACCGGTTCGTTCAAAGTGCGCGGTGCGCTCAACAAGATTTCCACACTTGAGGAAACACAACGAGAACTGGTAACCGGTTCGGCCGGCAATCATGGTCTCGGTGTCGCATTTGCAGCTAGCTGCCTGGGCATCGCGAACACGACGATCTTCGTCCCTGAGGGCGCTCCCGCTGCAAAAATTCGCCGACTTAAACAGTTTAATGTTAATCTCCGTATTGAGGGGCAAACCTACGAAGATGCGCATCAAGCGGCGGTCGAATATGCATCTACGCATGGAGCAGCGTATATCCCTGCGTATGATGACGAAGAGGTCATAGCCGGGCAGGGCACCGTTGGCCTTGAGATCATGCATGATTTGCCGGATGTCGATCAAATTATTGTACCGGTCGGCGGTGGAGGCCTCATCGCTGGTACGGCTGTTGCCGCGAAAGAACTTTCACCGGCGGTGGAGATCGTCGGCGTTCAGGCAGCTGCAAGCCCGTCCGCATTCCTGAGCCTCAGGGATGGCAAACCTTACGATCCTTATGAACATGAGAAGACCATCGCAGATGGTCTCGCTGGCGGATTCGGAGCTAAACCGTTCTACCTGGCGCGCAGCCTAATCGATCGAATTGAATTGTTTGATGAGGGCATATTGCGGCAGAGTATTTTTACACTGCTCGATGAGGATCGAATCGTGGCGGAAGCTTCCGGCGCGATCGCTGTGGCTCCCATTCTGGAACCCGAAGAACGCTATATTGGAAAGCGTATCGTGTCGGTGATTTCAGGCGGCAACCTGGAGACCACGTTGCTGAGGAAGATATTAAACGAGTTCTGCACGTAAAGGCCGGCGCAGTCTGTCCCTTGACGGTCCTAAATCACTTAGTACAATGTGACCATCGTCCATCGGAGGAACTTCATGTTGCCAGAAATTAAGAAAATTATCACCGCAGTTTCTGTATCCGCATTGGTTGGTGCTTTCCTGGGCGTTCTGCTCGGAGGTCTGGCGGCGGATATCCCTTCCTGGGAGTTCTTGTTCTGGATCCTGGGCACAGCGGCCGTAGGAGCTGCATTTGGCATTGGCCTGGCGTACGGTTTCCTGCCAGAAAGCTGATCGGGTTCAGGGTAAAACGTGTCTGATCGTTACATGCGCGAAGTCATTTTGATTTCGCGTTTTCAGTGTCCGCTTTTCTAAAAGGAGTCTGATGGGTTCTGAAAAGGACGGTGTTCATGGTGAAGTGCTTGGGACATCCGGGCGTGAGATCCGGTTGACCAGCATGTCATCATGCGCTGGTTGAGCCTCTAAACTGAGCGCAGAAGCGCTGACGCAGGTGCTGCGTCCATTGCAGGATATTTTTCAGCCGGATGATTATCCGGATTTAGTCGTTGGCTTAGGACAACCAGACGACGCTGCAGTTTACCGGATCGATGCTGATCGAGTCATGGTCGCAACGCTGGATTTCTTCACACCGGTTGTCGACGATCCTTACGATTACGGCGCGATTGCGGCTGCTAACGCGCTCTCCGACCTTTATGCTATGGGCGTTGAGCCTCTGCTGGCGCTCAACATTTCCGCGATGCCACCATCACTTGATATTCAAATTGTCAGTGAAATCATGCGCGGAGGGGCGGAGAAAGTCCGTGAAGCTGGAGGGGTTGTGGCTGGCGGTCACAGCATCCAGGACGATGAGCCGAAATACGGCCTGGTAGCCATTGGCCTGGGCGAAGAGCGCACATTGATCAAGAAAGAAGGTGCATCTGTCGGCGATTATCTAGTGTTGACCAAGCCGCTTGGCACGGGCGTGACGACAACGGCTCTGCGGGCTGGGGAGGCGGATGAAGAGCATGTGCGCGAGGTGGTTGATTGGATGAAGATGTTGAACCGTCGAGCCTCGAAAGTCGCCCGTGCAGCCGGCGTCAAAGCAGGGACGGATGTCACCGGCTTCAGTTTGCTCGGACACGGCGTTGAATTGAGCGAGGCCTCTGACGTTCAGCTGCGGTTTTCCCTGGAGCGCATCCCGTTCCTAAGCGGAGCAAAGAAGTACGCAGATATGTGGAAGTTCCCCGGGGGCAGCGCCGATAACAAACTGTTCTTCGAGGATCGAGTCACCTTCCAGAGCAATATCGAAGAAGTAAGTCAGATGATGCTCTACGATGCCCAGACATCGGGGGGTCTTCTGCTTGCGGTGAGCCCGGAAATGCTTGATGCTTTCATTGAACACGCCGGCAAAGAGCAGCTTTCTTATTGGTTCATAGGCGAAGTTCGGTCTGGGTCTGGAATTGAGGTAGTCGCCCGCTTGGAATCTGGGAGACTGCCGGGATCAATCGATCAAGAAGGAATCTGGTTTCATTCGATCTCGAGTTGATCCGATTCCCTGCCGTTTAAAATAGAGTTAACAACATTAAGAGGAAAGGATTTTCAATGGCGAAAGTTAGCATCATCGGCGCGGGGCAAACGGGGGCGACCACCGCGCATTTCCTCGCAACGCGCGAGATCGCCGATATCGTGCTCGTGGATATTCTCGAAGGTATGCCTCAGGGTAAGGGGCTTGACCTGGCTGAAGCGATGCCGGTGATCGATGCGGATACGGAAATTCTCGGCACGAACGATTTTGGCCCTACGGAAGGCTCGGATGTCGTGGTTGTCACGGCTGGATTGCCTCGTAAACCTGGCATGAGTCGGGATGACCTTCTGGAAGCCAATACAAATATTGTCAGGTCATCGATCGAATCTTCCCTCGAGCATTCTCCAGATGCAATTTTCATCATGCTCACAAATCCCCTCGATGCGATGAGTTACGTTGCCATGAAGGTCGGCGACTTGCCGCGCGAGCGTGTGATCGGCCAGGCTGGCATTCTCGATTCAGCACGCATGCGCGCGTTTGTCGCCATGGATTTAGGTGTGAGCGTTCAGAATATCAACTGCTATGTCCTCGGCGGACACGGCGATGACATGGTGCCACTGACGCGCCATTCCAACGTCGCTGGTGTGCCCTTGACGCGCGCCCTGCCAGCTGAGCAGCTGGAGGCGATCGTTCAACGTACCCGCAAAGGCGGCGGAGAGATTGTCGGGCTGCTCAAGACCGGTTCTGCTTTCTATGCTCCGGCGGCTGCACTGGCCCAGATGACCGAAGCGATTCTAAAAGACAGGAACTTAATCGTGCCGGCTTCGGTTTATCTTGAGGGTGAATACGGACAGGAAGGCATCTTCTTCGGAGTTCCTGCACAGCTCGGTCGCAAGGGGCTCGTTAAGGTAATTGAGTATGATCTCAACGAGGATGAACAATCTGCACTGCAGGCCTCTGCGGATCATGTGCGTGAGACCATCGAGGCATTGAAGCTGTAGACCTCATTTGACGATTTGATAAGGAGCGCAGGCAAACACCTGCGCTCTTGTTTTTAGAAGGGGCTTGGAGGGGGTTATCGTTCAGGGATTTGGGCACTCAGGCACCCAGTGTCTCGGGGAGACATTGCAAGCAAATCGAGTCTGGTCTAATTCCTGATTACCAAATCCCAAAAGTTCCTAGCTCTCAACCTCAAGGCGTCGCGGTTGGACCAGGGGAGGAACCAGACCACACGAAATTGCGTCTGTCGCTTAGCGTGCCGCCCGGTTCATAGCGAGGATCGCCTTCGACGGTGACACCTGTTTGGCGCACGACCTGAACCCACCAGCGCATGATATGCGGCGTGGCTTCGTTCGGGCGCAGTGAGGTGGGCACGATGTATTTGGTGTCCTTCACGTAATCTACGATCCGGCGAGTCCCCGAGCCTTCGGTGATATCTTCGACGGTTACACGGTAGCTTTCGTTATCACGCAGCTC
>CBFDDM010000121.1:0-9356 GCA_965603565.1 uncultured Anaerolineales bacterium
CGGCTTCTCCTTCTCCTACTTCATGCCGGGCCCACAGCTGGGCGGCGGGAGTGTCGAACTCTACTTCCTACACAAGCGTGATGAAGTGCCTCTTTCCACGGCGGCCGCGGCGGTAGCCTCCAGCAAACTGCTCGAGCGAATGGGGAATGCGATCTTCCTCTTGCTGGGCTTGTTCATCATTGCACGCTTCGAATGGCTGCCTGCCAGTTCCGAGAACTTGATCCTGATCACCGGAGCGCTCCTCTTAATAATCCCAACAGTCTACTTTTTGCTGCTTTATACGGGTCATCAGCCGCTAAATACCTTCGTCACTCGTATCGAAGAGCGACAGATGTCGGAAGGATTTCCGGGGCAGGTCCTGCGCGGAGTCGCGACGAGTGAACTGCGTCTTTCGCATGACACGAGAGAGCGGCCTGGTTTGCTCGCGCTCGCGCTCACGATCACACTACTTAGCTGGGTTGCAGTGATCTTCGAGACCTGGACGGCGCTGCGTTTTCTGGGTGTGAAACTGGCCATCGATGAGATCGTCGCACTGCTTGCCACGGTGCAGATAGCATTCCTCGGTCCTTTCCCGGCAGGACTGGGTCTCGTCGAGGCGGGGGTCGTCTTCAGCATACGCCGGCTTGGTCAACCGCCCGAGGTGGGCGTGACATTGGCGCTGCTCGTGCGCGGAAGAGATACGCTCTTCGGGAGTTTGGGATTGCTTCTCGGTGGGCGCTCGGCATGGCGCGCGTTGAGCAAGAGAGTCAACCAGGAGAAAGCCACAATGCCGCCGCCAATGGACCAGAAGAGCAGTGGTACGGAAGATATTACTGGGAGGCGTGGTGGTCCGCAAAGATTCTATGATCGCATCGCAGTGATTTATGATGCTTGGATGCGGCTGAACGCCTGGTTTCGAGGCATCGATGAAGATCGTCAGAGGCGAAAATTACTGCATCGCATGGATTTGGAGTCCAGCGAGCGATTTCTGGAGGTGGCCTGCGGTACCGGCAGCAACCTAGTTCACGCCGCAGACAGCATGTCAGAAGGCGCGCTTGCCGTTGGAGTGGATCTCTCCGACGAGATGCTTGGTCGGGCGCTGGAAAAAATGCGCATACGCGGGAAGCAAATTGCTCTCGTCCAGGCGCGGGCCAGCGCGCTGCCCTTCCGGGAGCATGCCTACGATCGCGTGCTGAACTTCGGTGGTTTGCGCGTGCTGCCGGACATCGAGCGGGCTCTGAGCGAAGTGCTACGTGTAGCTCGCGAAAACGCGTGGATCGCCCTGGGCGATGCATGGGAAAGCGAGATCGACGATGATCTTTGGAGGTATATGGGCCGACTGATCTCCGATCGGAAATCTGAGTCAGGGCCTAATGCATTCCTACCCGAAAGCGCTCGGCAGGTCCATCGCGAGCGGATCTGGGGAGGACAAATGCTGCTTCTGCGTTTCCGAAACACACAGACAATGAAAGAACTGATAATGGACTAATTTGCTGACGACCCTGCAGCAGATTCTGAATAACAGCCAGAGCAGTTCGGCTCCCAAAATGCCAGCATCTACCACATGAGACTTCAGACGTAGTGAGCCTTTTCCGTAATCATGGAATCGCGTACGGCGCTCAACTCACCCCGGGCACACGCGTCTCAATGCGTTTGAAGATTCCCAACGAATCCAGTTCTTCGACATGCTCGATCTCCAGCCTGGTTTTGCGCAAATTCTCCACCGTTCTGCGATTGATGTGCGGTCCCATCAGACGCACCATAACGGGGTCCAGCAGATCCATGAAGCTGGCCAGCCAGGGGATTTTCGAGCGCATATGTTCCAGCAGAACCACTCGCCCTCCCGGTCGCACCACGCGCTGAATCTCTTCCAGCCCCATTACGGCATCGGGCACCGAGCAGAACACGAAGGTTGCCACTGCCGAATCGAAGCTGTCATCCTTAAATTGCATATTCTGAGCGTCCATCTGGTGAATTTCGATCCTTTTTTCCGATTCCTGTGCGCGACGACGCGCCTTGTTCAGCATACGTTCGCTGATGTCAATCGCCGTGACCTGTGCACTCTCAGGATAGTAAGGAATGTTTTTACCTGTACCTGCGCCGACATCCAGGATGCGTTTACCCTCTACTTGCGACCACACATCTTCACGCCAATCGCTGTAGAAGAGCCTCTCGATGATGCCCTCCATGTAATCATAGATTCCCGCAATGCGATCATACCGGCGCTGAGTAGCTTCCGTCACTCTCTCGTCCTTTTTTCTCGTCATCTCTAGTGTCACCTCAATGGAAAACTACTCCCGTGACGCGCAGGGGTGACCCGGCGAGTCACCCCTACAACGCACGATTGAATGTTCACCTAGGAGCTCAGGTCCGCGCGCCTGAGCAGCTGTGCATTGACAGCCACGATCACCGTGCTCAAAGACATCAGCAGCGCGCCCACCGCCGGCGAGAGCAGGATGCCTATTGGCGCCAGGACGCCGGCCGCCAACGGCAGTGCGATCACATTGTAGCCTGTAGCCCAGAGTAGATTCTGGATCATCTTGTTGTAGGTCTCCTGGCTGAGGCGCATGATGCGAACAATGTCCAGGGGATTGCTCTTCACGAGAATGATGCCAGCCGATTCCACGGCGACATCCGTGCCGCTACCGATGGCGATACCCACATCAGCGCGCGTGAGCGCAGGGGCGTCATTGACGCCATCACCCACCATCGCAATGCGCTTGCCCTGTTCCTGGAGCTGCCTCACTTTCCCGTCCTTGTGTTCGGGCAGCACTTCCGCGAAGTATGTGTCGATGCCTAGTTCCTCGGCGACGGCCGCCGCCACGCGCTCGCTGTCGCCCGTGATCATAGCCACCTCCAAGCCCATCTCCTTCAGCTGCTCCACGGTTTGATAGCTCTCCTCACGGATGACGTCCGCAAGCGCCAGTGCAGCCACGACCTGATCTTCATCGATAAGATAAACAACAGTTTGAGCCTTAATCTCGCCCTCTTCTGTGAACGACCTTATCGTCTCCGGCAGGTCCACCTCAAGCGTCTCGATCAGGCGCGGGCCGCCGACGTACACTTTGCGCCCGTCATGTTGAGCGCGAATTCCCCTGCCTTTGAGCGCTTCGAAATCGCTCACCTTTGGGATGTCCAGTGCGCGTTCGTCAGCCTTCTCACGTATGGCGCGACCGAGGTGGTGCTCCGAATCACCTTCCACCGCCGCGGCCAGCGCCAGGGCGCGGTCATCCTCCCAACCTTTAACGGCCTCGATCCCGACGACGCCGAACTCGCCGACCGTCAACGTGCCGGTCTTATCGAACATGATCGTGTCCAGTTCGCGCGCCTCCTCCAGCGCGATGCGATCGCGCACCAGGATCCCGTTCCGCGCGCCCATCGTCGTACTGATCGCCACCACCAGCGGGATCGCCAGGCCCAGTGCGTGCGGGCAGGCGATCACCAACACCGTGACTACGCGTGAGAGCACCTGCACTTCAAAGCCCACCGCGATGATCCAGGCCACTGCCGTGATTGCGGCGACACCAATGGCGATATAGAAGAGCCAGCCAGCGGCTTTATCGGCAAGCAGCTGTGTGTCTGATTTGGACTGCTGTGCCTCGTCGACCAGGCGCATGATGCCGGCTAAGGCGGTGTCGTCACCGGTGGCACTCACACGCACACGCAAACTGCCACCGCCTTCGTTGACGGTACCGCCGATGACCTCGTCACCGGGCTGCTTGCCCACAGGTTCCGATTCGCCCGTGATCATCGACTCGTCCAGCGCAGATTCGCCCTGTTCGACCTCTCCATCGGCCGGCACGCTCGCTCCGGGCCGCACCAGCACAAGGTCTCCCTCGCTCAACTCGCTCAGCTTCACCTCCTCGGTGTCGCCGGATGCGGTGATACGCTCTGCCGTGTCGGGCATGAGCTTGGCGAGCTCATCAAGCGCCCCCGAAGCCTGGCGCACACTTCGCATTTCGAACCAGTGTCCCAGCAGCATGATGTCGATCAACGTCGCCATCTCCCAGAAGAAGACGGTGCCGAGATCGAAGAAGGAAGCCGCAAGGCTGTAGATGAAGGCCACCGTGATCGCCAGAGAGATGAGCATCATCATCCCCGGCGTGCGATTCTTCAACTCGGGGACCGCCATTTCTAGGAACGGAATCCCGCCGACGATGAAGACGATCACGCCGAAGACCGGACTTACCCATTCGCTCCCTGGAAATTCCGGCATCGCGAAGCCAAAGATCTGCTGAAGGAAGGGGCTGAAGAGCAGGACCGGGATGGTCAGAAACGTCGAGATCCAGAAGCGGTTCCGGAACATAATTTCATGCCCGGTGTGATCGACACCGTGACCGGCGTGAGCGTCGTTCCCACCAGCATGCTCTTCGGGCTGTTCGTGGTTCATACCCTGCTCATCGTGTTCTTCGTGTTCGTGCTTGCTGTGGTTTTCCATTGTTATCCTCACAATTCATTAAATGGTACAACTTCGATCGCCTCATCTTCCCTGAGCGAAGGCCGGATGTGGTGGCAGTAGCGCACATTCACAACGGCGAGAATTATCGCCTCCGGATCACGATCGGCGACCTCACGAATTTGTTGTGTGAGGTGGCGTGTGTGAGCCAGGTGTGATGCGCGCAGATGCTTTTGCGCCAGTCGATCGATTAAGTAGTAGAGCACGTTTGCCAGGTCATGACGCCAACCGTAGTTGATCGCCTTTGGGCTGGGGGCATTGCGCTGAAGAGCGGCCAGGAGCGATCGCAGCCATCGTATGATGGCACCTCTCCATCCCGTGGTTATAGGTGCTCGATGTATTTGCGTGTCGCCGATCGGGACGACCACGATATCTGAACGCTCGGCCAGCGGCAGCAGCGCATCACGATACTCGGGCAGCATTTCATTAAACCTCTTTTCATCCCATATTTCGGGCGGAATATCCAGACAAAGAAGATCTGGGTGGATGCCCACGACCAGATCGAATAACGCTTCCAAGTCGAAAGCAACCGCACCATCATGGAACTCTGCGAGCGTTCCCAGCACGGCGATACGGGTCTTAATCATGATAAACTGTCTCGCCTTCCACTCATCAGATAGGTCGTGCCCAGATAGAGAGACTCCTTGCTTGTTTGGTAAAGCGCATCTTCCATCGCGGATTGAATCTCCGGCCAGGGTTTTCTTTCCATCCAATCCTCCGTCGGGGTAAACGGTTTGATCAGGAAAAGCATGGGATTGACCAACCACTCTGGCCAATTCCCCGGTATCTCAAAATCAAGCAGCGACCATCGTCCATCGCTTTTCAATGATCGGGCACTTCTTCGGATGATCTCAGGGGCTTCTGGGATAAGGGAGATCGCAAAGGTCGAATAGATTCCATCGAGGTCATTCGGGAATTCGTACCAAGCAGCATCTTCATGGATAAGTTCGACATTGTCCCAACCCTGACGTTCAACTCGGCTGCGTGCCTGGTCGAGCATCGCGTCGGTGAGATCGACCCCGATGAGTTTGCCAGAAGGCCCGATTCGTTCCTGAACCAACCCGAAGTTGAGCCCGGTCCCACAGCCGATCTCAAGCACGCTGTCTCCTGGCTCCAAGTTTAGGCGATCCACCGTCAGGCGGCGGTACTTCCATTCGGGATAGCCGATCAAATAATAAAGATTCGCCGTGAAGTCGTAATTCTCTGCCCGCTTACGGTATATATCGATGATTCTCTCGCGCAGATCTGAGTTTCCTGTCACGACCTTTACCTCCTCGTTACTTCTTTTCATCTGACATCATTGTAGCGAGCCAGGCCGGAGGTGTCTTCGGCAGTAGTGCCTAACCTTGATTAAGTGGAAGCACTTAAACAGACTGGAGGTCACACATCATGCCCGGGTCCGTAACCGTTCTGGACAGCCCAGAGCACCGCTTCTGTACGGGTGCTTGCATTGAGCTTGGCATAGACGCTCCTCAGATGGGCTTCGACCGTTCGAACGCTGATCATGAGCTTCTGGGCGATGTCCTTGTTGGTTGATCCCTTGGCGAGCTGGTTCAGGACCTCGCTTTCCCGTCCCGTGAGCTCCTCGATGATTCCACCCTGCGGGTGCTGCCCGTCGCGCGCCAGCGCAATCAACACATCGCCGGCGACCTCCTCTGGTAGGGCAAGTTCATCTCTGCCAACGGCGATGAGGGCGCGCACGAGACGGGCACGGTCTGAGCTTCTCGAGATACATCCTTTTGCCCCTCCCCGGATGAGCGGCAGGATGATCTCCGGATCATAGTCGTCCACAAGAAACAGCAGACCCGCCTCCGGAGCGGTCCGGGAGGCACGGGCGGCGAGATCGCGATCTGGCTGAGGGACGTCGATAAGGACAGCCGCGCGACCTTCCCCGGAACTCCAGTGATGAGCCTGCTCCAGGCTATCGGTCACGCCCACAAATTGCAGAAATGCTTCAATTTCAAGCAATGCCGACCAGGCATCAGCATGCAGATTTCGACGCGTAAACAGGATGACCTTGGTTTTCTCAGCCATGTTTGTAACCATTTGTGTACATAGGTCGCATTCATAGTTATTGTATTTGACCCGGGGAATAGCGTTGGAAGCGACTGCGGAAGGTTGCATGCTTTTCTGAAGTGATGCCCACATCGAGCTGCTTCAGAACTGCCCGCAAGCCCCCAGGCTGGTGCATTCAAGCATCGCGGTACACGCCATTTGGCCTATGACACAAGGGGCGAATCTACCTTCATGACGAAACCTCGGGTAAACTAAAATTAGGAGTAACGAGGTCTGATTGAATGGCAACTACTGCTTCTGACACAACTGGACGCGATCGCACAGCGATCCTGCTGAACCGCATAGCCTACCATGCCAGCCGACGCTGGTTCCTTGTGGTCATCGTCTTGAGCGGATTGTGGGTCGGCCTGCCCTGGCTGGCGCCGGTTTTCATGCGCCTGGGCCTGGAGAAGCTCGCCGAGCCGATATACTTCATTTATTCCTTCCAGTGCCACCAGCTTCCCCAGAGGTCCTACTTTCTATTCGGAGCGAGCGGCTCGTATCCGCTCGAATATATTCAAACCGTCTGGAAGCCGACATATGACCCGATGGTCCTGCGGCAGTTCATCGGCAATGCAAACCTTGGCTACAAAGTAGCCTGGTCGGATCGCATGGTCTCGGCGTATGGCAGCATCCCGCTCGCCGCGCTGCTGTGGTATCCGCTTCGCAAACGGGTGAGGCCGCTTCCAATCTGGGCGTTTGCCCTCTTTTTGCTCCCTATGGCGATCGACGGCGGTACGCATGTGCTCAGCGACCTGGCAGGCACCGGCCAGGGCTTCCGCCATACCAATGAGTGGCTTGCCGCCCTCACGGGATACAGCCTGCTGCCTGACTTCTATGCAGGAGATGCAATAGGTAGTTTCAATTCCTGGATGCGTTTGATAACAGGCATATTGTTTGGAATAGGCTCCGTGTGGTTTGCATTTCCTTACCTTTACGAAGGGTTCGCCGAGAGTGCTGATGCGATCGAGGCCAAGTTCGAGCGCGCCGGAGTGGAATTATGAGCAAAAATAATGTCATCTCGGTCATCCTGGCCGACGACCATGCTGTCGTGCGCGCCGGCATCCGGAACTTCCTGGAACGCGCCCCGGACATCCAGGTCATCGCTGAAGTGGATGATGGCAAGCAGGCGATCGAGGCAATCCAGGAGAATGAGCCGGAGGTGGCCGTATTAGACATCCAGATGCCGCATAAGACTGGTATCGAGGTCACACGCTGGGTGCGGTCGAACATCCCCTCAACGGGCATCCTCATCCTTACCGCCTACGATGATGACCCCTACATCATGGCCGTCCTGCAAGCAGGCGCGAACGGTTATGTTTTGAAAACCGCCGATGCGGAAGATATCATCCAGGCGGTCAGGTCTGTACGCGAAGGCAATTCGGCCCTGGATCCAAAGATCGCCAGGAAGGTCATGGCGCACGTCTCGGGTTCAAAGATGACGGTCCCGGTTGAAAACCTCACGGACCGTGAATTAGAGGTGCTCGAACTGACCGCGAAAGGGTACACCAATAAGGCTATTGGCGTTCAGCTTGGCATCAGCGATCGTACGGTTCAAGGGCACCTGGCGAAGATTTTCAACAAGCTTCACGCCGAGAGCCGCACCGAGGCCGTCATGCGCGCCGTATCACTCGGGTGGCTGGCCTCCGACCTCGGGCAATTTCCCGAAGAATGAAACGGTTCCTCACCGGATTCCGCCTCCAACTGCTCGGCGTCATCATCCTGCCGCTGAGCCTGATCCTGCTGATCCTTTCCCTCTCCGGGGTCGATATCCACCAGGATGCGATGCGCCGGCTGGTCGCTGAGCGCGACGAGCGCTCGGTGCGCGCTGCGGCAGCCTCGATCTCCCAGCAGCTGCATCACAGCGAAGCCGCCATCAGGGGGCTATCACTGAGGGTGGCGGACAGTGTGGATGCCGGGGCGATTATCGACGAGTCCAGCTTTCTCTATGACGATTTTGACCGCGGCCTTGCCGTAGTCTCTATCGATGGAGAGATCCTGGCTTCGGTTGGGGATGCCGAGAGGTGGCTGGGGAATCTGCTTGAGACTGCATCGCAAAGACCCGACGATGAGAGCGTCCGCTTCGATGAGCTGGCGCTAGAATCGGGTGCGGTGGTGGTTGTTTTAACCCGTCAGGGTGAAAGGATCACGGCTGGAGTGATCTCTGCAGACCGACTCATGCGATCGGCGACATTGGGTACTCAGGCGGGTGCGGAGAGTTACCGTGCTTTTCTGATCGACAAATCCGGATCGCTATTAGCGGAAGTCGGCACAAATGTGTCCGGCGCGATCGGGATCCATCACCCTGGAGTACAGGCGGTCTTGCGGGGCGAGACGGGTTCAACCTATCTCCCGGCCGAAGACGGCGAGCACGTCGTCGCCTTCGCGACCGTTACACCCACGGGATGGGGGTTGATCATCGAAGAGCCCTGGGAGGCGGTGGCGAGTCCGGTCCTGGATGTCTCGCTTGCAGCACCCCTTGCGCTTGCTCCCGCTCTTGTGGTGACACTTGTTGCACTCTGGTTCGGATCGAGGCAGATCATCGCGCCTCTGCGCAAACTGGAAAGGCGAGCTGAAGAACTGGCGGAAGGATCCCACGCAGTCATTGAAGAGCCTGTGGGCGGGATTGCAGAAATACAGAACCTCCAGGAGACGTTAACAATCATGACCAGGCGGGTGCGCAGCGCACAGGAGGCGCTACGTGGTTACATCAGCACGATCACATCTGCCCAGGAGGATGAGCGACGCCGCCTGGCCAGGGAGCTGCATGACGAAACGATACAGGATTTAATCGCACTTGGGCAGCAGGCACAGATGATCACGATGAAGTTTATACAAGCAGATGTCGAGGACTTGGAGGACCTGC
>CBFDDM010000122.1:0-9336 GCA_965603565.1 uncultured Anaerolineales bacterium
AGCCAACCATAAGGCCAATGCGATGACGGCTGTTTCGGCACTTTCAGCGCATGAGCGGCGGGTATTAGAACGTCTTTGCTACGGGGTCTCCGGGCTGGAAGCTCGTCGAGTCGCTGAGATTGGGCTCGATGCCTGGATCGAAGAGCAGCTGGCTGAGGTTACTGTTCCGGATCTTGATCTCCGTTGGCGAATGCGCAACCTGATCGTGCTAGACAAGGACGCCGACGCGATTGAAGGCGTCCACAAGAAAATGAATGTGATCGAGCAGATGCGCACCGGAACGCTGCTGCGACAAACCTACAGCCGGCGGCAAATTTTTGAGATGATGGTCGAATTCTGGAGCGATCATTTCAACATCTCGGTCGAGAAAGGTCCCGGGTGGGCGTTGAAGGTTGTAGATGACCGTGAGGTCATCCGCCGAAACGCCTTCGGTTCATTCCATGATTTGCTCTCGGCATCGGCACACTCTCCTGCGATGCTTGTCTATCTGGATAACCATGCGAATCAGAAACACGCTCCGAACGAGAACTACGCCAGGGAACTGCTTGAGCTTCACACCCTCGGTATTGATGGTGGTTATACCCAGGCAGATATTGTCGAGCTGGCGCGCTGCCTAACGGGGTGGAGCGTGAAGGAGTATTTTTGGCGGGGCCAATTTTTTTTCGATGAGGAAGTTCACGATCCCGGCCACAAAATTGTCCTTGGTACGCACTTGGAACCCACGGGGAAGGGGGAAGTGGAGCAGGTTCTTGATCAGTTGGTGAAAGACCCGGCTACCGCCAGGCACCTGTCGGTAAAAATCTGCCGCCGATTTCTTTGTGATCATCCGGAGATTGAGGTGCCAGAATGGATAGTTCGCCTGGAGCAAGTGTATCTGGTCACGCGCGGAAATATTAAGGCGATGCTGCGCAAGCTGCTGTTGGATGGGATTGCCAGGGATCCCACTCTGCTTGGCAAGAAATTCAAACGTCCTGTCGACTTTGTGGTCTCGGCATTCAGGGCTACGAATACAACGACGGATGCAGGTCTGCCCGTGCAGCGCTTCTTAGGGCGGATGGGGCAGCCTACATTTGCCTGGCCCATGCCGGATGGCCCTCCCGATCAAGCCGTTGAGTGGAGCTCGAATCTTGCGCCTCGTTGGGAGTTCAGCCTGAGGCTGATGGCTGGGTTGATTGAAGGGAGCGAGCCGGATGTGTTTTGGGCTGATGGGAATGCGCTGAACCTGTCCCCGGATGAGATGCTGCAATCAGCAAGCGAGCGTTTGCTCGGCTTTACCCTGAGAGAGGATGTTAACGGCGAAATGACCCAGCTTGTCCGAGAGGCAGGGGAGCTTGAGAAGGGCGATATCGCCCGGGCCATATTCGCCGGTTTATTGTCTTCACCTCAATTTCAGCAGCGCTAAATTACCGGGAGTGCTGGTATGAGATTCACTCATGATCTTCAGCGAAGACTGCAGGCGGTCGAAGGGTTTGGATGGGATCGGTTCCTGGAGTCACCCTGGCCTGCACCCCTGCCGCGCATGTCCTTCGCGCCTGCACATGTCGGCCCATCCGGTGACATCCTGCTGGTGATCTTCCTGCGAGGCGCGGCAGATGGGTTAAATATCATCGTGCCGCATGGCGATGATGAGTACTATGAGGTCCGACCCACCTTAGCCATCGCCCGACCGGATGATTCGAAAGTTGGAGAGGTGAGAAGGACTAAGGACCTGGATGGATTCTTTGGGCTTCATCCCGGGCTTGCCCCGCTGACGGACGCCTGGGATGCTGGACATCTCGGTCTGCTGCACGCCTGTGGATCACCGGAGGATTCGCGCTCCCATTTTCGCGCAATGGAGTATATGGAAAGAGGTGTTTCGACGGATTTCGGACCCGCCTCTGGTTGGCTCAATCGCCACCTTGCACTAATGAACAGACAGAGCCAGTCACCATTACGTGGCCTGGGGTGGGGCGAAGCCGTACCTCGCAGCTTGCAGGGCTCGGTGCCCGTCATGGCGCTTTCCTCGATTACCGAAGCGCATATGGGCGGCGATATGCAGCCTGCGAGACTTTTCCGAGAAAGCCTGCGCGTGTTATACGGAACCAGCCGAGAGATGAACGTTCTGGGGAATGAGACCCTGGATGTCCTGGAAGCGCTGGAAGTTCTCGACCCGGAGAAATATCAACCGACAGGTGATCGGGACTATCCACTCACAGAATTTTCACAGGGGCTCAAGCAGGTTGCCATGTTGATTAAAGCACAGATCGGGTTGGAGGTCGCTGCTATCGATCTGGGGGGGTGGGATACGCATTTCGCTCAAGGGGGTGCTGATGGTCAGATGGCAAATTTGCTGGCAGACCTGGGCGGAGGGTTGGCAGCCTTCCATGCGGATCTTGAAAAGTTTATTGATCAAGTAACGGTGGTCGTCATGACCGAATTTGGACGCCGAGTTTCTGAGAACGCCAGTCTTGGAACCGATCACGGTCACGGTGGTGTCATGCTGCTGCTTAGGGGCGGTGTCAAGGGGGGCCGGGTGTTTGCTGATTGGCCGGGTTTAAAGAGGGATCGATTATTTGGTCCTGGAGATTTGCAGGTCACGACCGATTACCGCGATGTACTTTCCGAGATTCTCCATTTGCGTCTGGGTAACCCGGACGTTGAAAATGTATTTCCAGATTTCATAACAACGCGGAGCGGCTTTATTTTTCCATTAACTGCGTGATTGTTTTCTTTCTATGTGCGATGAAAATAGAAAAATCAGGGGACATACTTGACATGCCAGAAGGCAAAGTCGTCGAAGTGTGCTTGGAGATTGTATGTCATCGAGGATCGCACGTAAAGCGCAAAATTTCCAAAGGATCGCGAGTAGGCTGCATCGACCACATGACTGACAGGCTGATTGTTGATATAGATGTAGAATTGATCGCGGTAGGCGAACAAGCCTAACCTATTCGCTGCAGATGGTCCTTTGTTAATTGCCGTGGAGGGTGCCCAATCGGCGATCTCTCTGGGGCTTGAATCTGAGCGATGAAATCGAAAACGCCAGAAACCGTCACAGGATATTTCCAATGCGTAACCGCCTTCGGCCGATTGCTCGTCGATCCGGATTGCCAGCCCAATAGAATCTTTGTCAATACAATCCCCGTTCACAGCCGTCACCTCGGCGTAGAGATTGCCTGAGGGCCGTCCAAGCCAGGACCACCAGGTGTAACGCTCCTCGGGCAGGTAGTCGATTCCGATCAAGCTGCCTCCCTCGATGCGGTATGAGATCGTATCGGGTGTGTCATATGTGTACCAGCGGCGGCTTTCACTGAAAGTGTCAAAGTAATCGGGTGAATCTAAATCCAATCCGTTGCGAACGTCCGTTTCGGGCGTCGGCCATGGAGATGGGGAAGGGGTTGGGAAGGCGGTGGAGGAGGTCGTTCCGCGACTCACACTCTCGGATTGTACGGGCGTTCGTTGCGTGTTTACAGCACGGTCCTGCACCCGGGTTTCAACCGGGGTCTGGTTGGGGTTCAAGGCCGGCTCCGAATTCGTCCTAACCAGTGCGATCGTCGTCGCGGAGGACAGCAGGAGCAGCCCGGCGCCTAGCACGGCCCAGGTTGATTTACTGATGTTGCGTAGACGTTCGATTGAGAGCGTTAAGGGTGGGGCTTTTGCCTTTATCGCCCGGTCGAGATCAATAGCGAACGAGCCGGCAGAGGCGAAGCGCTGTGCGGGATCTTTGGCAAGCGCACGGTTGATTGAATCTGTAATGGACGATTTCAGGTTGGGGATCGCAGGGGGAGCCTTATGTAGCTGCATGTACATCACGGGCGCAGGGGTGTTGTCTTCGGTGGTGAATGGCGGCCTGCCCGAGATCATTTCGTAGGCCACGATGCCCAGTGCGTAGATGTCGGATCGTTCGCTAACGTTCTTGCCTTCGACCTGTTCGGGGCTCATATATGCGGGTGTACCCATCACGGTACCTGGCAAAGTCTGTCCTGGTATTGCAGGCGTTATCTGGTGTTTGCCGGGGATGGTGTGGTCTGAATCGGCCCGCAAGCGGGCGAGTCCGAAATCGGTTAGCACAGGTTCGAGGTCATCCGGGAGGGGTTCTCCGGGGATGATCTGCGTGCTTGCGCTGCACAGCATGATATTGGCGGGTTTTACATCCCGGTGCAGGACGCCCTCGCTGTGCGCATAGTCAAGTGCCGCGGCAAGTTTGGTCGTGATTTGAACGATCCGATCAAAGGGCAGCCGGCCCCCCTGAGCGTTGAGGGCGTCGATGTGCGCTTCAAGGGTGATACCGTCGAGCAGCTCCATCACGATGTAAGGCCGGCCATCAATGAGGTCGAAGTCAAAGACCTGCACGATATTGGGATGCCTTAGAGCGGCGATCGCTTGCGCTTCGGTAAGGAATCGAGCGCGGTGACGACGATCCTCCGATAGGTAGTCGTAGAGAATCTTAACTACCGAGGCGCGGTTCAAGGTAGTGTGGCGGCCCAGGAAAACTTCGGCCATACCACCGCGACCAATTCGTCTTTCGATATGAACTTTGGACAGAGTTCGACCGACCCACTCGGTCAACGCGCTGCTCCCTTCGCTTCACGGCGGACCGATTCAAGCATACCTTAGATGCGGCCCGCTCGCGATTTACGATCGCCTTACAGCATGGGATCATCGCTGCGCCTGAGTATATTAAGCCTGAGACGGGGTAATATGTAGAGTGTCTATGATCAATGATCAGGTGAAGGATAATGAATTCAATATTTGAAATTCTGGTGATCGTGCTGCTGATCCTGCTGAACGGGCTATTTGCGTTGGCGGAAATCGCCATCCTTTCAGCCCGTCGGGGAAGGCTGCTGAGCATGGAGGCCGAAGGAGTGAGAGGTGCTAGTGCGGCCTTGAGCCTGGCTGGAGAGCCGACCCGTTTCCTGTCCACCATTCAGAGCGGGATCACATTGATCGGCGTGTTGGCGGGGGCGTTCGGAGGCGCGACGATTGCAAATGAGCTGAATATATTCCTGCAGCAACTCGTGCCCAATTGGGATTACAGCCAGGTGGTCTCGGTGTTTCTGGTGGTGGCCGCGATCACTTACCTATCATTGGTTATCGGCGAACTCGTGCCGAAGCAGCTTGCACTGATCAACCCGGAACGCTTCGCGGTTGCAGTCGCTCCGCTGATCCAGGTCCTTGCAAAAGTTGCAGCTCCGTTTGTACGTATCCTGAGCTTCTCGACGCGCGCCCTCATGCGCATCTTCCCGGTTAGCAGAGAAAGAGCAGCCTCCATATCTGAGGCGGAGATCCTGTATATGCTTGAGCAGGGCGCTCGCGAGGGCGTCTTCTTTGAAGATGAACGGGATATGGTCGAGCAGGTCTTGGATCTGGATATGCGCTCAATCCAGACGGTGATGACGCCAAGGCTTGAAATTGATTGGTTGAATGTAGATGACTCTCTAGAAGAAATTCAAGCAGTCGTGATCGAAAACCTTCAGGCTGCATATCCGGTTGCAGAGGGTGATCTCGATGAAGTCATCGGCGTCGTGCGAGCGGAGGATCTGCTCTCACAAAGCCTGCAGGGCAAGCCATTCAATATCCGCGAGATTATGAGGCCGCCTCTGTTTGTGCCCGAGAGCATCTCCGTGCTTAGCGTGCTGCAGCAAATGCGAACCGATCGCGCCCACATCGCGATGGTCTTCGACGAATACACTGGTTTACACGGACTGGTCACGCTCACCGACATCCTCGAGTCGATCGCAGGGGACCTGCCGCTGGCGGAAGAACCGGTTGAACAGCCGATTTTGCTTCGTGATGACGGCACCTGGCTGATTGATGGACGGGCGGCGATCTTCGAACTCGAGGAGGTGCTTGACCGGGATCTACAGCATGAACTTCTCGACGTACAATCACAGACCGTTGCAGGTTTTGTGATAGCTTTGATGCAGCGCATACCCTCTGAAGGGGATCGCTGTAACTGGGCCGGTGTTGGCTTCGAGGTGATCGATATGGATGGATTACGCGTCGATAAGGTGCTGGTCAAGGAGTTGGAGGACCCTCCCCCTGAGCAGGAAGTCTGATTGCAACTTCGCACAAGCGTTTCCTGTATACCTGGCAAAGATCAGTCGATCAAGCGCATACCCTATTTCCAGGATTCGTAGCCAAGGAGATCCTCATGCGAAGGCAGTTCTTGCCGGCGATCTCGGCCCTTCTCATCGCCGTTTTGGCGTGTGGCAGCGAGGAGCCGACCGAAGCACTGATACCGACAGATGATGCCGCCCAACCGGTAACGACGTTCAGTTCCCGATTCGATATCGGAGGAACTGCCTACGGTTTTTTCCCAAGCCCCCCCGATGTCACCCTGGAAAGCGTGCTGAACCATTTTGAGGCTCTAGGTGAGCATGCTGATTTCATCTTGATCCAACCGAATGTGCCCTGGGAAGATTTTGTGGGTGGTATCGACGGAAAGTCACAGAATCGGGAGGATATCCGCAATCAAGTCATCCTTGCGGAGATGAATGGTCTCGAGTGGGCATTTGTCATTGACCCGTTGAACGGACTGAACCGAC
The DNA here is from genome assembly GCA_965603565.1 of uncultured Anaerolineales bacterium. Classification (GTDB taxonomy): domain Bacteria; phylum Chloroflexota; class Anaerolineae; order Anaerolineales; family E44-bin32; genus E44-bin32. The sequence goes on from CBFDDM010000122.1 coordinate 6,528, forward strand.
GGGAGTTTCTCGGGCTTCCCCAGGGCTGGGAACCCACCTTCTCCAATCCGGATATACGCGCTGCCTTCAGAAACTTCACGCTCTGGTGCCTGCGCGAATTTGATCCGCATTATCTGGGATTGGCGTCGGAAATTAACACCTACATGGATGCTTACCCGGAAGATGTAGAACACTATCTGAGCCTGTACCAGGAAGTCTATGTAGAGATCAAGCAGGAGGATCCGGATACGCAGGTGTTCGTGACGTTCCAATGGGACGATCTCAACAACATGTTTGAACAAGTTTCCGAAGGTCGCCAGCGCCTGGATACAAATTGGGAGCAAGTCGAGTTGTTCGAGCCCGACCTGGATGTATGGGCGATGTCTTCGTACCCATATTTCGTTTTCAATGGTGAGGAGATACCTGACGATTACTACGCTCCGCTTGCAGATCGAACGAATAAGCCGCTGGCGATCTCTGAAGGTGGTTTCAGTTCGAAGTCGTTTGGTCCGATTGTGAGTTCACCTCAGGCTCAGGTGGCGTATCTGGAGACGATTGATCAGCAGATCGGCGATCGGCTTGTGTTCTGGGTGTATTTGATCCTTTCGGATCTGAACATGGATTCGGTGGAAAATGCCATGCGCATGGAAGGTATGAGCGAGCAGGATATCGACACGTTGAGCATGTTCGCAACGATCGGCCTGAGGGAATCGGATGGCACACCGAAGCCAGCACTGGAGGTCTGGGATAGGCTGAGGGAAGGTAACTGAGCTAGCCTTAGCTGCTCTTGCGAGCGGCCGGAGGCGCCGCGGCAATCTCCACAAAACAAGGTGGAAGGCTGATGTGCATTGGGGATCGCTTCGTCGCTGCGCTCCTCGCGAGGATACGGCCATTCCCCCAAAACCTCCACATCGCGTATAGTTACCCAAACCTGACAATCATAAGGATGACCGCCATGCAAACCCGTCTAGAGAAAAGCCTCGACCTCGCCCGAGCAAACTTCGATTCGTACATTGAATCGTTAAGCGAGCTGCTCGCGATCCCATCCATCTCACATGAAGGCTACGACAAGCAGGCTATCCAACGTGCGGTCGACTGGATCGAGTCCAGGCTGAAATCTCTTTCGATGGACCGCGTCAGCGTTTTCCAAACAAGCAGCAACCCAATATTGTTCGCCGAGAAGAAAAGCGCTGGAGTAGATAGACCGACCGTGCTGATCTATGCTCACTACGATGTGCAGCCGGCACAACCACTCGACGCGTGGGAAACTGATCCTTTCGTGGCGACCATCCTCGGTGATTACCTGTATGCACGTGGTAGCTCCGACATGAAGGGACAATTCATCGCTTGCGTAGCTGCGCTGGAGTCCATCATGGCGGGCGGTGAACTGCCGGTGGACGTGAAGTTCCTTATCGAGGGTGATGAGGAAACGGATCCGGAACCGATCGAAACGTTCATTTTTGAGCACGGGGAACTGCTCAATTGCGACCATTGTCTGAACGTCGACGCCGGGATGCTGCGTAAAGATCTCCCAACGATTATTTATGGCTTGCGTGGGGCGATGAGCGTCACGCTCGAGATTACCGGTCCCAATCAGGACCTGCACGATGGCATGTATGGAGGCGTCGTTGAAAATCCGATCCATGTAATGGCGCGCTTGATTGCCGGTCTCCAAGATGAGAATCGGCGCATTACATTACCGGGTTTTTATGATCGAGTTCGGAAGATTGATGCAGACGAGCACTCCGCCGCAGAGAAGCATCCATCGGATGCTGATTATTACCGCCAGGCGAGTGGAGCTCCGGCATTGATCCCGGATGACGAGTTCTTGCCCATCGAGCGCATCGGTGCGCGACCTTCATTCAACGTGCGGTGGATCGAAACCGGCGCGAAGAAGAGCGCCATTCCCGTGCGTGCACGCGCCAGGTTGTCTTTCCGGCTGGTGCCCGACCAGAGCCCGCAGAAGATTTACGAAAGCCTGACCGCGTATGTGAAAGGAAATGCGCCGGAAACGGTGGGGTGGTCCTTTGAGAAGTTGGTCAGCTCGCCGGGCGTGCTGGTGCCTACACAGAACGAAGCGATAGATAAGCTGAGTACTGCGCTGCGCGAGACATTCGGTGCTGAACCGCTTCTGCACCGCATTGGGGGCGCGATTCCAGTTGTTGGTGAACTCCAGGAAAAGCTGGGCATCGATTCGGTCCTGACCGGATTCAGTCTACCTGACGACAACATACATGGACCCAATGAACGCGTTCATCTCCCTACCCTGAAGCGCGGGGTCGAGGCGCTTGTGCGCTACTTCTTCTTGATTGCTGGCAGCGAGTAGGCCGAGCGGTCGCGACTTCCTCCCCTTGTGTCGTGTACACCTCTATAAAGTAGATCGGTGCCTCGCAATGAGCGGGAGGTCCTTCATGATCACTGGGTACAGAATATTGAAGCTGATCGGGGTTGCCTTGAGCGTGGCAGCATTTGCAGCTGTGCTTACTGCATGCAACCGTACAGCAGGAAGCTCTCAGTCAGGGCTAATCGAAGTTGAGGGCAAATTCGAATTCGGCAGTTACCAGCGCAGTTATGTGTTGTTAGTCCCGGCTGACCTGGATGAAACGGTGGAACATGCGTTAGTTTTGGCGCTCCATGGCGGCGGCGGGGAAGGCAAACGCATGTGCACCTTGAGGGGAGGCATTCAGGAACTCGCCATCGAAGAGCATTTCCTGGTGGTCTGTCCTTCAGGCCTAGATAAGCACTGGAATGACGGTCGTGAGATCGATCGATGGCGGGCTCACGCGGAAGGCATTGATGATGTCGGCTTTTTAGTAGCTCTGGTCGAGAG
>CBFDDM010000123.1:0-9233 GCA_965603565.1 uncultured Anaerolineales bacterium
CGTCTGGAAGGCATAGACCAATACAAGTACGGGTTCAGCGATCCGGATGTCTCGGTCTTCAAAACCCGCAAGGGATTGGATGAAGAAGTCGTCCGCCAGATCTCACAGATGAAGGGCGAGCCGGAGTGGATGCTCGAGAAACGGCTCGAAGCCTATAAGCATTTTCTGGAGCGACCCATCCCGACATGGGGACCGGATCTGAGTTCGCTGGATCTCGAGGACATTTATTACTACGTGAAACCCTCCGAGATGGAGAGCAAATCGTGGGACGATGTACCGGATACCATCAAGAATACGTTCGATAAACTTGGTATCCCGGAGGCCGAGCAGAAATTCCTCGCCGGCGTAGGTGCGCAGTACGAAAGCGAGATGGTTTACCACAGCGTGCTTGAACACCTGGAGGAGCAGGGTGTAATCTTTCTCTCGATCGAGGATGGGCTACGAAAGCATCCGGACCTTTTCCGAGAATATTTCGGCACGGTCATACCGCATACGGATAACAAATTTGCCGCCTTGAACAGCGCGGTCTGGTCGGGTGGCTCGTTCGTGTATGTTCCGCCGGGCGTAAAGGTCGAGCTCCCGCTGCAAGCTTACTTTCGCTTGAACGTGGCCAACATCGGTCAGTTCGAGCGCACGCTGATCATCGTCGATGAGGGGGCGCAGGTTCATTACGTTGAGGGCTGCACCGCTCCAACGTATACGACGGATAGTTTCCACAGTGGTGTAATTGAGATCATTGTGAAGCAAGGCGCCCGCAGCCGCTACACGACCATTCAGAACTGGTCCAACAACGTTTACAACCTTGTGACGCAGCGGGCGATGGTCTATGAAGGTGCATCGCACGAGTGGGTCGACGCCAACATCGGCAGCAAGATCACGATGAAGTATCCCTCCTGCTACCTGATGGGTGAGGGGGCGCGAGGCGAGATCCTTTCGCTGGCATTCGCTGCGGAGGGGCAGCACCAGGATACGGGCGGCAAGATTATCCACGCAGCGCCAAACACCACGAGCAAAATCACATCGAAGTCAATCAGCAAGGGTTCAGGCAGGGCTTCCTACCGCGGCTTGCTGCGCGTGCACGAGAACTCGGTGAATTCGAAGTCGAACGTGGTCTGCGACGCGCTACTGCTCGATGAGCACTCACGTTCGGATACCTATCCCTACATCGAGATTGACGAGGATCGGGTGACGGTGGGGCATGAGGCCTCTGTGAGCAAGGTTGGCGAGGAGCAGCTGTTCTACCTGATGAGCCGCGGGCTCAGTGAAGAGGAAGCGATTGGCATGGTTGTTTCCGGGTTCATCGAGCCGCTTGTTCGCGAGCTTCCGATGGAGTACGCCGTTGAGATGAACCGGCTGATCCAGCTTCAGATGGAAGGCTCGATTGGATAGCACAAGCCCAGATACCGCTGTTCTGGCTAATTTGCAGACGATAAGGAAAGCCTAAGTATGAGTTCAAAGACTGTCTCGCGCTCGAGGCGCGTTGTTCGCAAAAAAACGACTCCGGAGTTCAAATTCAGCGTCGAGGATGTTCAGGCGATATCCGACGAGATCGGTGAGCAGGCTGAACGTGCCCGGGAACGAATGAAAGCCTGGGAGCAGTATCAGGCGCTCCCGATGCCTACACTCAAGGATGAACCGTGGCGCCGGACGGATATCCGCACGCTCCCAGCAGGTCAGGTTGAGCTCAAGGCGGTGGATGAGACGCCTGTAAAAGCGGACCTGCTGGAACCTCTGCTGGGCGAGGAACACGGCTCTTTGCTCGTGCTGCGTCCAGGGTTTGCCCCTGAACTGCGGGCGGATGCCAGCGTAGAAGAACAGGGTGTTGTATTTACGGATCTGGCTACCGCACTGCGAAACCACAGCGAAATTCTCGAGGAGTATTTCGGTGAGATCGTGCGTCCCGAGGAGGGAAAATTTGCGGCGTTGGCCGCCGCGATGGCGAAGGACGGCGTCGTGCTCTATGTCCCCAGGGGTGTCCAGCTCGAGCAGCCGCTGCATTCGATACTGTGGGCGCCGGGAGAGGGTAACGTCTTTTTCAGCAGGGTGCTGATCGTGGTCGAAGAGGGCGCCTCCGCCACATTTGTGCATGAGGCGGCTTCCCCGACGGAAGATGGTGAGGCGGTTCACAACGGCATCGTCGAGATTTTCGTGGGTGATGGAGCTTCGTTGAAGTTCGTAGAGCTCCAGAATCTAGGCGAACATACCTGGAACTTCACCCATGAGCGTGCAAAGGTTGGTCGAACCGCAAACCTTGACTGGATCTTCGGCGCGGTGGGCAGCCGCCTGACGAAGAATTTCAGCGATATCGATCTGCTGGGTGAGGGTGCCAACGCCCGCATGTCCGGCTTTTATTTCGCCAACGGCCGCCAGCACCTCGATCACGACACACAGCAGAATCACTTTGCCCCGCACACAACAAGCGACCTGCTCTACAAAGGCGGTTTGGTTGAAAACAGCCGATCCGTCTGGCAGGGCATGATTTACGTCGCGCCCGGGGCGCAGCAGACCGATGGTTACCAGGCTAACCGCAATCTGGTGCTCAGCAAGACGGCCCGCGCGGATTCGATCCCGGGACTTGAGATTATGGCTGACGATGTCCGCTGCACGCACGGTGCGACCATCGGTCAGCTTGAGGAAGAGCCGATCTTCTACCTCATGACGCGCGGCATTACGCGTGCAGAAGCTGAGCGTCTGGTCATCGATGGCTTCTTTGCGCCGATTATGGAGCGTGTGCCGTTTGAAGGCGTGCGCACGCGGTTTGAAGAAATGATTGACGCAAAACTTGGCACGTTAGCAAGCTGAACATACAATAAGCGCTCAAGCGAGAAGATATTAGCATGATGGAAAAATCGATGACCAAAAAGGAAAGCAAAACACTCGATCCGACTCGAAACAACCAGTACCGTGTTGGCGATCGAGTCGAGGTGTACTGTGACCACGACCGCGAAGGCAAGCGCGTCCGGGATTGGCTTGAGGGCGTCGTCGTTCAGGCGGATGAGAAGATGGTTGCGGTGCAGTTCAACGAGGATGTTTACCTCACAGATGGATGGATGGTCCCTGACAGGGTGCTGTGGACACAACATGACAGCGAACAGATCCGTCCGGCTTCAAAATCTCGTAAGCGCAAGAAATAGGTTCCAATTCAAGGGAATGGAATATCAACGATGACCTCGGAAGCGAAGGTTCACGCTCTTAATGCACGCAAGATCCGCACCGATTTTCCGGTCCTGGAGCGCGAGACGCGCGCCGGGGTCCCATTAGTTTATCTGGACAACGCGGCCACATCGCAGAAGCCAGGTGCGGTTATCGAAGCGATGTCCCATTATTACGAGCATCAGAACGCGAACATCCATCGCGGGATTCACCGTCTTGCCGAAGAGGCGACCGAGGCATACGAATCGGCGCGCCAGCGCATCGCTAAATTCATCAACGCGCGAACATGGCGCGAGGTTATCTTTACACGCAACACCACCGAGTCGCTCAACTTGCTAGCCCGCAGCTGGGGCCAGGCTAATTTGCAGGCCGGCGATCGAGTACTTCTAACGGAGATGGAACATCACTCCAATATAGTCCCCTGGCAGATGTTAGCGGCTGAGCGCGGCATCGTTCTCGATTTTGTTCCGATCACAGCCGACGGCCAGCTGGATATGGTGGCATTCGGGTCACTGCTAGAGCGCCAGCCCAAGTTGGTCAGCTTCACGCAGATGTCCAATATGCTCGGAACGATCACCCCTGCTCAAGAGATCGCCCGTTCCGCTAAAGAAGCAGGGGCAGTCGTCGCCGTTGACGGCGCCCAATCTGTTCCCCACATGCCGGTCGATGTGCAGACGATGGGCATCGATTTCATGGCGTTCTCAGCGCACAAAATGCTGGGGCCGACTGGCATCGGTGTGTTCTATGGAAGGGAAGAGCTGCTTCAGGAAATGCCTCCATTCCTGGGAGGCGGCGACATGATCAAGCGGGTTGAACTCGATGGTTTCACGATCAACGACCTTCCTTACAAGTTCGAAGCCGGCACGCCTCCGATTGCAGAAGGCATCGGTTTTGGCGCGGCTGTGGATTACCTCCAATCGCTGGGAATGGACAACGTTCATGCTTATGAGCAGCGCATTACCGAGTACGCGCTCGAGCGGTTGGAAGAGGTCCCGGGCGTTCAAGTTTACGGGCCATCGTATGAGTACAAAGGCGCGGTGGCTTCCTTCACGATGGACGGCACTCATCCACACGATGTCGCCCAGATCCTGGATAACGAAGGGGTTGCAGTCCGGGCAGGGCACCACTGTGCCATGCCGGTTCACCAGAAGTATGATATCCTCGCCACGACGCGCGCCTCATTTTACGTTTACAACACAGAAGCAGAAGTTGACCGGCTGATCGAATCGCTTTATAAGGTCAAAGGGCTCTTCGGCGCGTAACGGCAAAATCAACTCACACATCGAGGACCACTCAATTCCATGGAAGACTTCTACCGCGAACTGATTATCGACCGTTATAAGAATCCGCATAAGAAGGGCACGCTGGATCCGCACGATTACTCCTACGAGGACGACAATCCGCTTTGCGGTGATGAGATCCGCATCGACGTTCGTGTAGATGAGAGTGATATCGTGACCGAAGCGACTTTCGAGGGCCAGGGCTGCGCGATTTCGATGGCGTCCGCCGATCTGTTGGTGGAAAATATCATCGGCAAACAGCTCAGCGAAATCAAGGAGATGTCCAAAGAGGATATTCTCGAATTACTCGGAATCGAACTTGGCCCGGTGCGTCTGAAATGTGCTTTGCTCTCATTAAAGGTCCTGAAGGCGGGTGTGTACGGCCTCGAAGAAGTCGAAGAGGAGCTTACCTGAGCTGACAAACTGCATATTTAGATCAAATTCCGCCGGCTCTCCGGCGGCTTTTTTTGGAGAGATGAATGTTTAACTACAAGACGTATCCAGAAGAAGAGGTCGAGTACATCGCCGTCGCGGACGAGGAAGAGCTTCCGAATGGGGAGCGCATATTCCTGGAGATTGACGGGCAGGCCATCGCGGTCTTCAACATCGCCGGCAAGTACTTTGCGATTGCGGATGTTTGTTCGCATGATGATGGTCCTGTTGCAGAAGGGGAACTGCACGACACGCAGATTGAGTGTCCCCGCCACGGGGCGCGTTTCGACCTGCACACAGGAAAGGCGCTTACGCTCCCGGCGGTGGTCGATATCCCCGCATATCCGGTTAAAGTTGAGGGTGGGGAGATCCTGATCGGGATACCTTTCGGGACCTGAGGAAGCTGCATCAAAGGGAGCAGAAGAGGCGGGATTGCGTCCTGCCCCCGCGAGCAGACGAACGTTTAATCCTGATCGTACTGACAACCGGGTGCCATTGTATTATCATATATATGTAGTGCGCCGTGGCCGCGAGAGTTGTGGGCGCGGCGCGATCTATGTGAAGGCGGAATCAATCATTATCATCAGAAGGGATTAGCAAGATGGCGAAGAAGTGGGTTTACAATTTTGATGAGGTCGATCAGGCTGAGCAGTATGCTGGCGATTGGGAGGGTGTGCGCAGCCTGCTGGGCGGCAAGGGCGCGAATCTGGCGGAGATGACACGCATCGGCGTGCCGGTCCCGCCAGGTTTTGTTGTCACCACGGAAGCCTGCAACGCATTTCTGGAACGCGATGAGCAGTTCCCCGAGGAGATGTGGGATCAGGTGCTCAACTCGATGAAGCATGTCGAGGAGCTGACCGGCAAGCAGTTCGGGGATACAGAAGATCCGCTCCTGGTATCCACCCGGTCGGGGGCAAAATTCTCGATGCCGGGCATGATGGATACCGTCCTCAATCTTGGATTGAACGACGATTCGGCAAAAGGCATGATTGAGCTTACCGGCGATGCTCGCTTTGTTTACGATGCGTATCGCCGTCTGGTGCAGATGTTCGGCTCGGTTGTACTTGGAATTCCAGACGAGGAATTTGAGGAGCCGCTTGAAGCCTATAAAGCTGATAAGGGCTATGAGATGGATACCGATCTCACCGCCGATGATTGGAAGTCTCTGACCGAGAACTTCAAGAAGGTAATCAAGCAGCACAAAGGCTTCGATTTCCCTCAGGACCCCTATGAGCAGCTGCGACTGTCCATCGAAGCGGTCTTCCGGTCGTGGAACGGCAAACGGGCGGTGGACTACCGCAATGCTGCCGGCATCAGCCACGATCTCGGCACGGGCGTGAACATCGTCACTATGGTGTTTGGCAACATGGGTGAAGAGTCCGGCACAGGCGTGGCGTTTACCCGCGATCCCGCCAATGGCGAGAAGCGTCTTTATGGAGATTACTTGCTCAACGCACAGGGTGAGGACGTTGTCGCCGGCATCCGCAACACCAAGCCGATCGAGGCGATGAAAGACGAGCTTCCTGAAGCTTACGAAGAGTTTGTCGAGATCTGCCGCAAGTTGGAAGACCACTATAAAGAGATGCAGGACGTCGAGTTCACGATCGAGCGTGGCAAGCTCTGGATGCTGCAGACACGCGATGGTAAACGAACGGCCAAGGCTTCTGTGAAGATCGTGGTCGACTTCGCCGGTGAGGGATTGATTGACCGGGACGAAGCCGTCGCCAGGGTTAAGGCTTTTGAAGTGAACGCGCTGCTGCACCCGCAGTTCGATTTCGAAGCGCAGGAAGTGGCACGCCAGGAGGGCAAGATGTTGGCTTCCGGCGTGAACGCATCGCCTGGGGCGGCTGTTGGGAGGGTCTACTTCGATGCAGACACTGCCGAAGAAATGTCCAAGGAACAGGACGTCATCATGGTGCGTCCGTTCACCAAGCCGGATGATGTCCACGGTATGCTTGCCTCCAAGGGCATCCTGACGAGCGAAGGTGGTGCGACCAGCCACGCGGCGGTCGTCGCCCGACAGTTCGGCATCCCCTGTGTTGTTGGTGCGTCTGATGTCAAACTCGATTTGCCCAGCCGCAAGATGGAAGCGAACGGTGTGGTCGTGCAAGAAGGCGATTGGATCTCTGTGGACGGAACGACCGGAGAGGTTTTCGAAGGTCAGCTCCCCACGACGATGCCTTCATTTGATGATCAGGAGGAACTGCTGACGCTTCTAGGTTGGGCGGATGAAATCGCAGCGCGCGAGGATGTCCGTTCCGGCCCGGAAGGATTCCCGACCCGTGGGCTTGAGGTGTGGGCCAACGCGGATTATCCAGCCGATGCGAAGCGGGCCCGTGAATACGGCGCACGCGGCATTGGATTAACCCGGACGGAGCACATGTTCTTCGAGCCTGAACGCCTGCCGATTGTGCAGCGCATGATCCTCGCAGACACGTCCGAAGAGCGTGTGAAAGCGCTTGACGAACTTCTCCCGTTCCAGCGCAGCGATTTCGAGGGTTTGTTTGAGGCGATGTCCGGCTTACCGGTGATCATCCGCCTGATCGACCCGCCGCTGCATGAGTTTTTGCCTGGTTTAGAGGAACTTGTGGAAGAGGTCGCCACGGCGAAGGCAAAGGGCGAGACGGAAGGGCTAGAGGCCAAGGAAGCGCTGTTGAAAAGCGTGCGCAACCTGCACGAATCCAACCCAATGATGGGGCTGCGCGGCGTGCGCTTGAGCATCGTGATGCCCGAGATCGTCGAGATGCAGGTGCGGGCGATCTTCGAGGCGGCTGCAAACGTCAAGAATGCCGGTCACGAACCCAAGCCGGAGGTCATGATCCCGCTTACTGGCCATATTAATGAGCTGAACAGGATCCAGCCCCGCCTGGAGGAGATCGCCGAGGAAGTTATGGCTGACAAGAAGGTCACGTTCGCATACAAATTTGGGACGATGATCGAGATTCCTCGCGCCGCGCTGACCGCAGAAGAAATCGCCTCGGTTGCGGAGTTCTTCTCGTTCGGCACGAACGACCTGACGCAGATGACGTTCGGCTACAGCCGTGATGATGCAGAACGCAACTTCCTGCTGGAGTATGTCGAGCAGGGCATCCTGCCGGTGAACCCCTTCCAGAGCATCGATGAGGATGGTGTCGGACGGCTGATGGATGTCTGCACGAAGGAAGGGCGCAAGGCGCGTCCGGGACTCGAGGTGGGCATCTGCGGTGAACACGGCGGAGACCCTGACTCGATTCAACTCTGTCACAAGTATGGTTTGAATTACGTGAGCTGCTCGCCGTTCCGTGTGCCGGTGGCACGCCTCGCCGCGGCACAGGCGGCATTAGGTAAATAAGGTTCGATCGATAGGATCTGGACAGCCGCCCTCCCGGGCGGCTGTTTTTGTTTGGGGGAGTAGGTATCCGGAATCAGGAAGTAGGGAATCGGTATCAGGAACTTGGGAACAGGTTTCAAGGCTCGGTCAAATGGGCACTCAAGCACTCGGGATTGACTCCGTCATTGCGACGTTCCGCAGGAACCGTGGCAATCTCTCTTGTGGAAATTGGGGTTCGTGTTGTCGCTGATGCTCCACGCGATGACAGGTTGAGATAGATCAAGGACTCAGGCCTGGCCCCCCGGGTGTTATCCCAGGGGAGCCGGGTTTACAAGGACATCTGCCGTTAAGGCACCCCTCACCTTTATCCTCTTCCCCAAGGGGAGCGGAGCTAAATTGATGCCGATGATGTCTTTCAGAGGAGCGTAAGCGACGAAGAATCTCGTTTTTGGATTTGGTCGGGTCGTTGAAAAGGGAAAACGAGATCCTTCGCGCAGCAAAGAACACTGACCCTGGATGTCAGAATGAGGGGGAGCAGGTGATCAGGAAGCAGAGCAGTTACTGCAATCATAGGCACGGTAGGGGGGACCCGCCGGGTCGCCCCTCATATTTACTCGTAGGGGCAATTCATGAATTGCCCCTACGGCAGGTAGGCACTGGGGATCATTTAGAATGAGAATGAGGATTTGATTAAGAGAGCAAAAGGTACCGGTACGGAAGGAGTGTTGTCGATGGCAGATTCGAACAATGCGGAAAGTGGCGGTGACAGGACATCGAAGGGCCGGAAAATGTGGTTGTTGCTGCTGGCGCTCGTGATCCCAATCGTTTTGCTGACGGCAGCATGCCTGTTCATCTTTTCGGTAGGATTTGCAGGCATGGACAGGCAGCAGTTGCTGACCGGGGACGCGGTGGGGCTGATTCGTGTGGAAGGTGTCATTACGACAGGCGATCCCGAGGGTTCCCCATACAGCGTGACCGGTGGGAATGCATACAGCGGGCAAATTGTCGGTTTCCTGGAAGAAGCGGAGAGTGACGATTCGATCAAGGCGATTGTCCTG
>CBFDDM010000124.1:0-9127 GCA_965603565.1 uncultured Anaerolineales bacterium
CCCAGGTGCCTGATCACCAACTCCCCTAATTCCGTATCCCAAGTCCCTACTCCCTTGCATCCCAACTAGACAAGCCCTTCCATCTGACGTATATTTCAAAAACCAGGCACTCCACAAGGAGGAAACCCATATGGACCGTCTCAAACGTGAATTCTCCACGCTCACCATCGTCCTCATCCCGGTCGCAATTGCGCTCAACATCGCCATCGGCACGCTTGTGCTCAACCTGAAAGTTCCGCTCTACCTCGACTCGATCGGCACCGTGCTCGTCGGCGCGCTCGTCGGGCCCTGGGCTGGCGCGGTCACCGGCTTCCTGGCCAGCTTCGTGTGGACGCTCACGGGGTTGTTCCCGCAGGCGATCGCCTGGGCCGGAGTCGCCGCCATCATCGGCGCTCTCGCCGGCGCATTCCGCAGCGGAGACTGGTGGCAGAAGTGGTGGAAGTCGATCCTCGCCGGCTTGATCACCGGCGTGATCGCCGCAGTTCTGTCCGCACCGATCGCCGCCTACGTCTTCGGCGGTGTCACCGGGAGCGGGACCGACGCCCTCGTCGCCCTGTTTCGCGCCACCGGACTCGATATGCTCGGTGCAAACATGGCCCAGGGGGTGGTTTCCGACCCGATCGACAAGGCCGTGACCTTCTTCATCGTCTGGGCTGTGCTGCGTGCGCTGCCAGGACGCTTGAAGACTCGCTTCTCTGGCAACTAGAACGACGACATTACACAGGAATGAACCGCGCAGGAGGCCCGGGTGCTTTGGACCTCCTGCGCGCTGATCCCTGAGCATGTCCACACCAACCCTTTACATCAGCCGGGATTCAAGCCTGCACCGGGCTCACCCACTCTCGAAATTGGCGCTGATTGGCCTGGCGATCGTCGCCGGCGCAACGCTGCCTGATCCGCTCTGGATCCTCGCCGTTTACGCTCTCTTCCTCATCCCGCTCGCGCTGGCAGGAGGGGTCCTGCGGAACTTCTTGCGATCGAGCTTACTGCTCATCTGGCCTTTTGCGCTCTCATTATTCCTGATCCAGGGATTTTTCGCGCCGGGTCAGCAGATACTCCTTCAAATTGGACCTCTAACATTGAAACTCGAAGGCCTCCTACTCGCTGCGGACTACACCGCCCGCATCCTGGTGTGGCTCAGCGCCGTCGTGCTGCTGATGTTGATCACGCGCCCCGACCATCTCATGCTCGCCCTCACCCAACGGGGTCTCCCGGATCAGATCGGTTATATCATCCTCACCGCCCTTCAGATCATCCCGCGCTTCCAGATGCGCGCCGAGACGATCCTCGACTCGCAGCGCGCCCGCGGCCTCGAAACGGAAGGCAACCTGCTCCAGCGCCTTCGGGCTCTGATCCCGCTCGCTGCGCCGCTCATCCTTAGCAGCATCCTCGAGCTCGACGAGCGCGCCATCGCCCTCGAAGCGCGCGGCTTCACTCACGCGGGCAAGCGCACCAGCCTCGCCCAACTCCACGACACCTCCAGCCAGGTCGCTTTGCGCTGGTTCCTTCTGATCGTCATCCTTGCACTTATCGCCGGTCGCATAGCAGGCTGGTCATTGCCGTGATCAAACTGGAGAATTTCACGTTCACCTATCCTGAAGAGAAAGATTCGGCACTGTCGGACCTAAGCTTCGAGGTCCCGACCGGACAATTCTGGGGGCTAATCGGGCCGAACGGCGCCGGAAAATCCACGCTTTGCTACGCGCTCTCAGGCATGATCCCACACTATTTCAGAGGAACGCTGAGTGGAGAGATCTCCGTCGCCGGCATCGATGTCCCCAGATCATCGCTGGGCGAAATGACCGGACAGGTCGGTCTGGTCTTCCAGAATCCATTTAACCAGATCAGCGGATCCCGTTTTACCATACGTGGCGAGGTCGCCCTGGGTCTGGAAAACCTCGGGGTTCCAAGAAGTGAGATCGAAGAACGGGTTCATGAAACGCTCGAGCATGCCGGGCTCGCGGAACTGGGCGAACGCTCTCCATTTGCGCTCTCCGGCGGGCAGCAGCAGCGTCTCGCGATCGCCTCGATCCTCGTCATGCGGCCGAGGGTCCTGATCCTCGACGAACCTACCTCGCAGCTGGATCCTGTTGGGACCCACGAAGTTTTCACACTGCTGGATGAACTCGTCGGGCAGGAGAACACCACCATCTTGATCGCCGAACATAAACTCGAACGACTGGCCGATTTCGCCGATAACATCCTCGTGCTCAACCATGGACGCATCGCTGCAAATGGCGCTCCCTCCAGCGTCCTGACCGATCCGTTGATTGAAGCGATCGGTGTGCAGCCCACCCGCTACACACAGGCTGCACGGGCGGCCAAGGAGCGCAATTTGATCGAGATGGACAAAGAGCTTCCGGTTACTCTTTCGGATGCGAGGGGCTATTTCCGTGAAACTGCAGTTTGAGTTGATCTCCTTTTCTTATCCTGGAGATGTTCAGGCGCTTGTCGATTTGTCACTCACGATCGAGCCCGGGGAGCGCATCGCGCTTGTCGGCGAGAACGGCGCCGGAAAGTCCACGCTCGCCAAGCATATGAACGGATTGCTCAAGCCAGATCAAGGTCACGTTCTCGTGGGTGGCGAAGATACACGCCAAACAACCGTTGCCCGGCTTGCTCACTACGTAGGTTACGTATTTCAGAACCCGGACGAGCAGCTCTTCAGCAGTACCGTGCGAGATGAGGTCTCCTTTGGTCCGAGGAATCTCGGCTTTTCGGAGGCGGAGGTCGACCAGAAGGTGGAGGCCGCGCTCGAAGCGGTCGGTTTAATTGAGAGTCTCGACCAGCATCCCTACGATTTACTGCGTTCTGAACGCAAGTTGCTGGGGATCGCCTCGATCTACGCCATGGACACGTCGGTTCTCGTGCTGGATGAGCCCACCATGGGGCTGGATTTATTCGGTATCCGAAAGGTGTCAAACCTGCTGCATGAATGCTTCTCAGCGGGCAAAACGGTCATACTTATTTCGCACGATCTCGATTTCTGCGCTGAGCATGTCGAGCGCTACATCATCATGGCTGATGGCAAGATCCAGCTCGATGCCGGCATCGACTCGGCCTTTGAGGACCTAGAAATGCTTGCGTTTGCCGGCCTGGAACCGCCGCAGTTGGCCCGCCTGGCTCAATCACTGGGCTTCAAATCCACGCCCGGAACGGTTGATGAATTCTTGGACCTATATGAGAAATGGCTTGAAAAGAAGTGAATAAAGCGGCTATTCTTCGCCTGCAGGCTGCACGAGGTAAATGGCGGGCAACGATATAAGCGTCACCGCTCCCTTGATAAGCACGTTCGCCAAGACGATGCTCCACACAACGTCGGCAGGCAGCATGCCCCCGAAAGCAAGCCAGGCGAAGACCAGGCTGTCTACCGGCACGGACACCGAGTTGGATACAAGCACCCGCATCCATTGATAACGTTCGGTCACACGTTGGACCCATAGCCGGTAGCTTTCGGTATCGATCATCTCGGAGATGACCTCTGCCGCGATCGAGGCGATCACGATGCGCCAGACAGGCGCGAGCACCTCGCCGAATGCTACCTGGGGCCCAACGGCCAGATCCGCAGGCAGCACGCTTACGAACCAGAATAGCAAGGCCATGAGCAGGTTGACCACGGCTGCCGTGACAATCAGCGCCCGCGCTGCTTTGATACCGGCAACCTTATGGACCAGATCGCGCAGGGTAAACGTGAACGGATAGACGAACGTGCCGGCGTCGATCGACAGCCCGAACATCGTCACGATGCGCAGCGAGGCGATATCTGCCATCATCTGCGCCGCCACATAAGATGCTGAGACTACAACCGCCGCGATCAATTTCGCTTCCCTCTCACAAGTTCATCCAGAACCCATTCTACACGAATCTCCAACGTTGTTTTCCCGAAGAACCGTCGTGCCACGGCGCTGCCGTGTCCTACCTTCCGTCCTTCCGAGCGTAGCATGGAGTCATCCCTTCGGGATATTCCCGCTTAGATGTTAACTTGCTTCAGTGCTTGATGTTTTTTACCAGCATCATCATCCACATCACGAATCCCCGGCAGGATTCCTCAACCTCCGGCTTCGGAATGACATTCTTTTCCCCCCGCTCAATCCAGCAACCTGGGCGACGATTGTCTAAAAGCCTTCCTCTCCCCGGGATCGGGGAGAGGATTAGAGGTGAGGGGCTACCCATTAGGAAGATGCGAAGTTTACAAGCCATCACGATGCGTCCTAAAAAGGCTCCCGGATGCCCCAGTGACCGAGAGCCTGGGTGCCAATATTTTTTCCTAATCCCTGATCACTAATCCCTAATCACCCACTTCCTTATCCCTCCCCCCAAAAACCTCCTCATACAACTCTTCCACTGCATCCCTGCGTGGCAACGACGGCATCGCGCCGAGGACCCCGACCGCCAGCGCCCCCGCACAGACCCCATATTGAACCGCGGTCAATTCCGGCTTTCCTTCCGCCCGCATGGCGGTATACACTCCCACGAAGGCATCGCCGGCGCCGGTCGTGTCGACCACCTCAACCTCCACCGCCGGCACATGCTCTACACGATCCTCATAGAAGAGCAGCGCCCCATCAGGACCCAGCGTGAGGATCACCGTCTGACAGCCTTCTACACACAGCGACTGTCCGGCAGCACGCGCGCTTTCAATGTCCACGACTTCCACGCCGCCGAGCAGCTCCGCTTCGGTCTCGTTCACAATCAAGACATCCACAACATCGAACCACTCACAGGCGCGCTCGTCCGCAGGTGCAGCATTCAAAACCACCTCCACACCGCGGGTGCTGGCAGCCTCAAGCGCGGTCCCGACCACGTCTAAAGGGATTTCCATCTGGAGTACGAGGTGATCGATCGCATTCCAATGGTCGAAAACAGGCCCTACCTCACCGGGTTCGATCGCATCGTTGGCGCCATGGCTACTCACGATCGTGTTCTGCCCGGATGGGTCCAGGACGATCAACGCCACGCCAGTGGCAGTATCCGGGAGCAGCTTGATTTGGGAGATATCGATGCCTTCGGACTCAAGGTTCGAGCACAGTTTGGGACCAAAAACATCATCACCGACGCCGCCGAAAAGCGCGACCTCCAGCCCCATGCGTGCCGCAGCCACGGCTTGATTGGCGCCCTTGCCGCCGGGGACTGTCTCGAGTTCACCGCCGCTCACCGTTTCTCCCGGCTTCGGGAAACGCGGCGCCCGCACGACCAGATCTATGTTGATGCTGCCGATCACGCCAATTTTCGACATCATTGCCTCGTTCTCCTGCCCTTTTGGATACTTTAACATACGTTGGGGCGGGTCGCCCTCCTCAAAAAAACCATTTCTGACACCATAGGGGCAATTCATGAATTGCCCCTATGTCATCTAATCTCGTTTCTCGCATTTAAAATCTAAGGGCACGGCAACACCGTGCCCTCCATACAAATAACCAAACCGGCGCCTTCAAGGAGAAGGTGATCGTTAGGAGCGCAAGCGACGACGCGATCTCCCCTTCCTTTCTGTCATTCCGAACGCAGTCGTAAATCCAGCGTTCTCGGCAAGGCGAGGAATCCTCCCCCTCGAATCTTCCTGGATGGCGTCTACTGACCAAAGACCTCCCTCTCCCCGGGACCCCCCTGTTATCCCGAGCGCAGTCGTAGATCCAGCGTTCTTGGCAGGGCGAGCAATCCCCTGTCCAATTCAGTTGCTGCGTCGATTGCTGGCCAGGTGTCTTCCTCTCCCCGGGATCGGGGAGAGGATTAGAGGTGAGGGGCTGTCGTTAAGATTACCAGCTTACCCATGGATCAGCGAAGAAACCACTGATCAACCGGGTGCCCAGGTGCCCGGATGACTCAGTATCTCAGAAACTGAGTGACTTGTTGCCCAATCCCTGATCCCTTCTTATCCGGTCATCCAGAGCCAGCGCTCTTTGCTGCGCGAAGGATCTCGTTTACCGGTTCATACGGTCCGTGACCAACAACAAACGAGATTCTTCGTCGCTTACGCTCCTCTGAATGAGATTCGGATTGCCTTGGTAAGCCTGTTGACCGTGTGCCTGACCACCCGATCCCTGATCCTTACCTCACTCGATCGTCTCCAGAAACTGCTGTGCCATCGCCCCGACATCCTCCGTCGTTTTTATCCCTTCCCATGGATCCCCCGGTTCGACCAGATTCACAACGACGATGTTGGCGCCGTTAAAGATCGCGCTGCGCGCCTCCTTCAAGTCGACCCCACCCGCCGCGGAGATCAGCACGTTGTATTTGCTTCGTATTCGATTGACATGCCGGTATTGGATGACCTTGCCCCGGGTGCCCTCCTCGTCACGCCCGCGGTGAAGCACGACGACCTCCGGCGGTTTCTTCATACGCCGCACGGTGTCCAGCGGGTCTTCCACACCGACCATGTCGATCATCGAGACCATACCGAAGCTTTGACAAGCCTGTACGAACATGTCCAGCGTCTCCGTCGGCGATTCTCCCAGGACCGTCGCTGCGCTGGCACCCGCCCGCCTGGCCATCGCCACCTCGCCATACGCCCCATCGGCGACCTTCAGGTCGGCCACGACGATGCCATTCCAGATTCGGTTGATCACACGGATTCCATCCGAGCCCTCATGCTTAATATACGGCGTGCCGGCTTCGATCAAGATCCGTGGACTCTGCGGGATGGTGGGAAGTACGCGCCGCACCAGATCGATGTCATAGTTGAAGGCGATCTGCAGGTAACGCCGCTTCGTGTTAAGGATCACCTGCTACTCACCTTTCTGGTTGCCAAGGATCCCTCCCAAACCGGAAGCCAGATCGGATGGCACAAAGAGCACGATCTTCTCGGAAGGATCCGCGGCGATATCGCGGATCGTCTGCAGCGTGCGCAGGTGCAGCGCTCCTGGCGTTGAAGCCATCATCCGTGCCGCCTCCATCAGGTTCTGGGAAGCGGTCAGTTCACCCTCAGCGGCGATGATCATCGCCCGCCGCTCGCGCTCGGCCTCTGCCTGCTTGGCCATGGCACGCTTCATCTCCGCCGGGAGCTCGACTTCCTGGATCTTGATTGATTCGACGTCAACGCCCCAGCCAATCGTCTCGGCGTCGACGATCTTCTTGATGTTCTCAGCGATGGCTTCACGCTCGGTGAGCACGGTATCCATCTCCTCATTGCCGATCACATCACGAAGCGCAGCCTGTGTATACTGCTGAACTGCGAAGATGTGATCTTCGATCTCGATGATCACCGCCTGCGGATCGACAACTTTGAAATACACAACCGCATTGATCAGCAGCGGGATGTTGTCCTTGCTCATCACCTCCTGGCGGGGGATCTCGGCCGTCTTCAGGCGCATGTCTACCTTTCGCATCGATTGAACGACCGGGAATACAAGCGTTAGTCCCGGTTGGCGGGTCCCGCCGTACCGCCCAAGGGTAAAAATCACGCCACGTTCGTACTCGTACAACAGGCGGATCGACCGCAGTACGAGCAGGCCGATCAAGATGAACAATCCGAAGAAAAAGCAGCTTCCAAACGTGATAAATTCAGGCATCTCAGACTCCTTTAATGGTCTTCAAGCATCTTTTGACAATAACGTAGAGGATGTTTTTTAAGTACCCACCTTTGCAAGATTAAGATATCTTAACCAAGAATGCAAGAAATCAAGCAGGCGCTTCGCCAAATATCAAGTGGAAGGTCAATTATGGCAAAACGTATCAACGCAATCAAGGCACTCATGCCGCAGATCGAGCTGAGCCAGACCGTTCAGGTGGATGAGTTAGCGAAATACATCAGCCGCGGTACGAACCTGAATCCCAGCGAGATCAAATTTGTGCTCGACGAACTCTCGAACGCTCTGCTCTTCTTCACGAGCAGCGGTCAACCGGTCAAACTCGACGGACTGGGCACATTCACGCCGGGCGTCCGTCTGAGCGGCGAGTTCACGATCAATGTGCGCATTGACCGGGATCTGATCAAAGGGCTCAACAAACCCGAAGCTTTCAAAGGCCGCATCCGCAACAGGTCAAGCATCGGCAAAAGCGGAGATGACCTCGTCACGGAGTGGAATCGGATCCACCCCGACGATCCTGTCCTCGATTAAATCCGTATAAGCACTGCGCGTTGATCGACCCAACGCCCTGATCGATACCCTTTAAAGTTCACAAGTGTACCCACTCTAAACACTCCGACCGACTGCCCTGGACTGTGCGGTGATTATGCGAATAAAAAGTATCGCTCGGCGAGAAAATATTTTCTTTCGCCGATCGTTTCGGGTCTCTCGCCGAGTGATTTCGCCATCGTTCCGGGGCGCCTCGGGGAACGGCGCTGCTTTGCTACCCCTTCGGATATAAATTGTAGAGGCGTTTCGCGGTACGCCCCTGGCTTCTGGAAGTAAATCTAGACACAGAATCATCCCGCATCCTCATGCTCATACGACAGAGGACCATCCTATGAATTGCCCCACCGCAGAATGCAAAGGGCGAGCCAATGGCTCGCCCCAATGAATAAACCGCAATTTCCTGATCCCTCACGGAACGTACAAATACATTAACCTAGATGTCGCGTGCAGGCCGGTCAATTCCTTTAGCTGCTGGACCGGGTCCCTTTCCGCTGTGGAGCTTAACAACGTATCAAAGAACGTTGCCGGCTGACGATATTCAAAAATAGATGGATCCCCCTCGATGCCGCCCAGTTCACCTGCACGCTGGATCGCGGTATCCAGCGTTCCGAAACCATCTACCAACCCTGCATCACGCGCTTGCTTCCCACTGAGCACGCGTCCATCGGCGACCTCCATAACTTTCTCCCTCTCCAACCCGCGCCCTTCCACAACAACCTCAAAGAAAGAATTGTATGCATCATCGATGATCTCTTGCCAGAGCTCGCGGTCCGCTTCAGTCATATCGCTGAACAGACCGCCTGCATCCTTATATTCGCCGCTGGTGAGCACCACCGCGTCGATACCATGCTCCTCTAAGAAATCGTCGATGTTGATAAATTGACTGATTACACCAATTGAACCCGTTAAAGTGTTGGGATTGCAGATGATCTCATCCGCACCCGCGCTGATGTAGTAGCCACCACTCGCGGCGACCTCTCCCATGGAAATTACCACCGGCTTCTCCATATCCCGGATTTGCTGGTGGATGTCATCCGAGGCAACCACGCCCCCAC
>CBFDDM010000125.1:0-9111 GCA_965603565.1 uncultured Anaerolineales bacterium
CCCGTCTGACCGCGTTCTGGGGGCTTGGCGTGATGGCTTCGATGCTGCTCTCCGGGATGGTGTTGATCAACTGGCTGGGCTATATGCGCGTGCTGCGCATCGGGCTGATCGGCAGTATCTTCGTATTCGCCGGCGTGATCCTCTCCGGCGCGGTCGGTAACCCCGGGTTCTTCCGCATCCTGGTGCTCTTTATGGGCCTTGGCACGGGACTCGCCGGTGCAGGTATGCTCACCGGCGTGATCAATTTTACGACCGCAATCCGTGCCGGCATGCTGCTGGGCGTCTGGGGAATGGCCAACATGGTCGGCCACGCCCTTGGCAGCCTCATGGGCGGCGGCGTTGTGGATATTATGTTGGCTCTCACCGGTGGCAACGCTCTCCTGGCTTACTCCACCGTATTCGCTCTGGAAATCGGATTCCTCATCGCCGCGGTCACTCTCTCGGTGCGCTTTGATCCCAAAGACTCGCTCGCTCAGCAAGAAGCTGAAGTTGTGCTGCCTGCCGGTGTGGAAGGCTCAGCGCTGACGTAAACTTATCACTCAAGCATCTAATAAAAGGACGGGCACGCTGCCCGTCCTTTTCCCGATTAATGAGCATCAGGGTCACGACGCCCAATCGAAAATGCTGCCATGCTATAATCCCGGGGCGCTCAGGCGCACTTCGCCATTTAAATAGATCACCCAATGGAGGCCCGCCCAATGCCTTACAAGCACGTCACTATTCCCCAGGACGGTCACAAGATCAGCGTTCAGAATGGGGAACTTGAAATACCTGACAAACCCATCATCCCCTACATCATCGGCGATGGCACCGGACCGGATATCTGGCACGCTGCTGTGCGCGTCTTTGACGCGGCTGTCTCGAAGGCCTATTCCGGTTCTAAGAAAATCGCCTGGATGGAGGTTTTCGCCGGGCAACGTTCATACGATAAATTCGAGCAATGGCTGCCCGAGGAAACGGTCGAAGCCTTCAGGGAATTTGTGGTCGGCATCAAAGGACCGCTGACCACACCTGTAGGTGGGGGCATCCGCTCGCTTAACGTCGCGCTGCGCAAGGCGCTCGATCTTTATGTCTGTTTGCGACCGGTGCGCTATTTTGAAGGCGTGCCCTCACCCGTGCGCGCCGCCGCCGACGTCGACATGGTCATCTTCCGCGAAAATACTGAGGATATTTATACCGGCGTGGAGTTCGAGCATGGGACACGGGTCAACGCCCAATTCCGGACCTGGCTCAAAGATAACTACCCGGACGAGTACACCAAGATCCGCTTCCCGGACACGGCCGGCTTCAGCATCAAACCCGTCTCTGCAGAAGGCACCGAACGACTCGTCGCCGCTGCGATTCGCTGGGCGCTGGAAAACAATCGCCGCTCTGTGACGCTCGTGCACAAGGGCAACATCATGAAGTTCACCGAGGGGGCCTTCCGTAAATGGGGCTACGCGCTGGCCGAACGTGAATTCGGCGATCAGGTTTATACCTGGGCGCAGTGGGACCGCACCAAAGCCGATCATGGCGAAGAAGCCGCGAACGCGGAGCAAAAGGCGGCGCTGGAGGCAGGCAAACTGCTGATCAAAGACGCCATCGCCGACATCGCCTTCCAGCAGGTGCTCACCCGGCCACGCGAATTTGACGTCATCGCTACGATGAACCTCAACGGCGATTACCTCTCCGACGCGCTCGCCGCGCAGGTCGGCGGGATCGGCATTGCCCCCGGCGGCAATATCAACTACAAGACCGGACACGCCATCTTTGAAGCGACTCACGGCACCGCACCGAAGTATGCCGACCAGGATATGGTTAACCCCGGCTCGATCATCCTGAGCGGCGAGATGATGCTGCGCTACATGGGTTGGACAGACGCCGCCGATCGCATCATTGCGGGCATGTCCGGTGCGATCCAGGATCGCACGGTGACATACGACTTTCACCGTTTGATGGATGACGCCACCAAGGTGAGCACATCCGCGTTTGGGGATGCGGTCATCTTAAATATGGGGTAAAATAATTTCTCAATTAGGATCACTCCCTCGCGGAGGAGGAGAAGATGCAGGCCGTTCGCCCATTTGCGAGCGGCCTGCGTGGTTCTTGTAACCCCCTTGACTTGTTATAATCGGCGCGTGAAGAATCAACGCACCCGCGCTAAAAATATCCGTGAGATATTGATCGATGAATACGGCATGCCTGAATGGCGTGAGCACCTGCCCCCTCTGGACGAGTTGGTATCAACCATCCTCTCCCAGAACACCAACGACACCAACCGCGACCGCGCATTCGATGCGCTCATCGAAAAGTTCCCGAATTGGGAAGCCGTGCGTGACGCCGACACCGACGAAGTCATCGAGGCGATTCGCCCGGCTGGCCTTGCCAACCAGAAAGGCCCTCGCATCCAGCGTGTCCTGGAACAAATCAGCGAGGAGCGCGGTTCGCTCGACCTTGCCTTTCTCGAGGGTTGGGATGTAGAAGAAGCGACAAATTGGCTGTTGCGGTTTAAAGGGGTTGGCCCAAAAACTGCAGCAATCGTATTGCTGTTTTCCCTGGGGAAACCAGCATTCCCTGTCGACACGCATGTGCATCGTGTCAGCGGCAGGCTCGGTTTACGACCGGAGAAGATGAACGCCGAGAAAACGCATCAGCATCTCGCCGACTTACTGCCTCCGGAAAGTTATTATGACATGCACTTGAACTTGATCCGTCTGGGGCGGGAGATCTGCCATGCCCGTAATCCGCAATGCGAACGGTGCCCGCTCAATGCGCTCTGCCCCTATTACGCTGCGCAAAAGGATGGCAAATGACGCCTGACAATTTCGAAGCCAGCAAACACGACGGTTTCGATGAACTCAAGTCGACCCTCGAGCAATTAACGCGCCATGCAGATCACACCGTCGCAGCCATGGCGCGCAATGCGTGTTCAACGCTCGAAGCTCTTGAATCATCAGAGCCCTCCCCCTCAGAGGAAGATACCCGCCTGGCCGCGCTTTACCGCATCAGCCAGGTCCTTGGAAGTTCATTAAACCTTAACGAGGTGCTGCGCGCCACGATGGACTCGGTCGTCCAGTTGACCGGCGCCGAACGTGGTTTTCTCATGCTGATCAATGAGGAAACCCGAGAACTGGATCTGATGGCAGCCAGAAACATGCAACAGGAAGACCTGGATCGTGACGAGATGGAAATAAGCCGTACCATCGTGGAGGCTGCTATCCATCACGGTGACGGCGTCGTTACCACCAACGCCCAGCAGGATGAGCGCTTTTCCAAACAAGAGTCGGTCTCCCGCTTCGCTTTACGCTCGATTATGTGCCAGCCTCTGCTGACACGCGGCAAAATAGTGGGCGCCATCTACGTGGATAACAAAATTAAAACGGGCATGTTTGAGGAGAAGGATCTCGAACTGCTCGGTGCTTTTGCCGCTCAAGCCGCTGCGGCGATCGAGAACGCCCGCCTGTACACACATGTCGACGCCGAATTGGCGCAGCGCGTACGTGAACTCAAGATGCTCGGACGGGTCGACCGCGACCTGAGTTCGGGCCTGGACGCCGAAAAGATCCTTAAGCAAACGCTATACTGGGCACTGCGTGGAACTCAATCCGAATCCGGCTGGATCGGGGTGCAGGCCAGAACAGATGCCCCCGTGGATATCCTCTACGGCCTCGACCGCGGTGCATCCCTGGATCTTGATGATTTACCCCACGCTGATGCGCTGCGCGAAGGTGAGGCCGTCACGCATGAACTGCCCTCCGGCGAGAAGAACATGATCGCCTCGGCCCGCCACGAAGATGATTCTCTGGTACTGATCGCCGTGCTGCGCGCCCAACCGGGCTATTCCAAAGACAGCCAGCGCTTCCTTGTGCGCCTGGCTGACCGCGCTGCGATTGCGATTGAGAACACCCGCTTATACCAGACAGCCCAGGATGCGATCGAATCAAAATCGCAATTCATTTCGATGGTCGCCCACGAATTGAAAGTGCCGATGACCTCGATCCGTGGTTACGCGGACCTGATCCGCCAGGGAACCGTGGGCGAGGTCACCGATGGGCAAGTGCAGTTCCTCGATACGATCCGCAGCAATGTCGACCGCATGGCCGATCTGATTTCGGATCTCTCCGATATCTCGCAGTTGGAATCCGGCCGGCTTAAGATCGATCCGCGCCCGCTGCCGCTGATCGAATGCATACGCACACCGATCGCCGATCTTCGGCCGCAAATCGATGAAAAGGATCAGAACATCCAACTCGAGATCCCCGACGGTCTCCCGATGATTCATGCCGATCCCAACCGCTTGATCCAGATCCTCACCAACCTGATTAGCAATGCCAACAAGTACACACCTACCGGAGGCCGAATAACCGTTCGTGCAGAGCAGATTAACGGACAAATTCGCGTCTCGATCATCGACACAGGCATCGGATTGAGCGCAGCGGATCAGGAGCACCTGTTTGAGCAGTTTTACCGCTCGGAGAAGGTTGATGTACGTGATCAATCTGGCTGGGGATTGGGATTGTATGTCACCCGCCGGCTTGTCGAGATCATGGGCGGCCAAATCGGCGCCGAGAGCGTGGAGGGAGAGGGAAGCATATTCTGGTTTGCCATCCCGGTCTCAGAGCAGGCTGCACTCGATGGCTAAGTCCAAAAATATTGGGCGCCGTTACCGCCTTCGCCTTTATGATCGGATGATGGCCCGCTATCGCACCGCCGCACTCCTGCTCGGTATACTGCTGCTTGCGCTCTGGATTATGCTGCGCTCGGAAATTGTGACCTGGCCCGCCGAAAGCAACGCCCCGTGGACTCTCGCCGGCGGCCTCGTCTCGGCAGCGTACGCTTTTTTCGCATGGATCGGTCCACTCACCAGCTACGTCCAACCTCGCCGTGATCATGTCCGCATCCAGACTCCGATCTATCGTCTGAATATCTCCTACCGGCGGATCCACAGCGTCAGACCTGTCGATTTCACAAAGACTTTCCCTCCTAATCTGCAACCCCGCCGCGACCGTAAGGTTCTCCGGACTTTCTCGGGCAACACCGCCGTAGGCATCGACCTACATGCCTGGCCATTCAAGCGCTGGGTCCTTAAACTTTTTCTCAGCCGCTACAATCTGGCCCCGGACCGACCCGGGCTGATCTTCCTGGCAGATGATTGGATCCACCTGAGCAACGCAATCACCGCCCGAATCGACGACAACCGCACCGACCAGATAGAACGCCCTAAATCACCGGGCTTCAGCGCAGCCGACATCCTCAACAAAGATTCCTGATCTTAAAAGCAGGGCTCTTTGACACCCGATTGTGCCGGAGTCTATACTCTTTAAACCCCAACAACTGAATACATAGATGGAGCTATTATGCCGTTGAAACTCACCTGGTACGGGCATGGTTCTTTCCGCATCGACGTCGACAAGCATGTCTTACTCGTCGATCCGTTCTTCACCGATAACCCCTCCGCCGCCGTGAGTGCGGATGAAGTAGAGGCAGACTTTATCCTGATTTCGCATGGCCATGGCGATCATACCGGGGATGCAGCCGAGGTCGCTCAACGGACCGGCGCTAAAATCATCAGCAATTTTGAAATAGCAAATTGGTTCGAGGAGCAGGGCTTCCAGGTTCACCCACAACACCTCGGCGGAGGTTTTCATCACCCCTTTGGCTACCTGAAGCTCACGCTCGCTCTACATGGATCGGCTTTGCCTGATGGCTCTTACGGCGGCAACCCGGCCGGTTTTCTGCTCACAACCAAGGCCGGTGAGAAGCTTTACCTGGCATGTGATACCGGTCTCTTCAGCGACATGCGCTTGATCGGCGATGAAGGAATCGACCTTGCCGCCCTGCCAATCGGCGACAATTTCACCATGGGTCCTGACGACTCGCTGCGAGCAGTAAAATTTCTCAAACCTAAACATGTTGTCCCGGTGCATTACAACACCTGGGAATTGATCGAACAGGACCCTGATGCTTGGGCTAAGCGTGTGGAAGCGGAGACTGATACCAAAGCCCACGTGCTCCAACCTGGCGAATCGGTATCCATCTGAGAAACGCATCTCAGGAATTTCTTCTCTACCCATTCAATCGGTTTAATAAGCGGAAAACCGTTAGGGAATTGGACCCTCAGTATGAGCATCGAGTTCGCTCGCGCACATTTCTCGATGACGTGCAATGGTATGTGACTCGACTTATGGTGGCCCGTCAGTGATGATCAGCGCTAATTCAGCACGGGCTTCTTCCCATATATCCGGATTTACCGGCCAGCTGCTGTCGGAAAGCAGATAGGTGGGATCCTCGCGTTCCTCCACGCTCATTTCCCATAGAATTTCTGGGATCATACGCTCAACAATGTCTGCGGTTCGTTCCGGATCAATAATTTCAGCAAGCGCCAGATAATCAACGTCCTGGATTCCTCGCCGCCAGTGCTTGAGACGTAATGACGCAAATGGCCCCAAAACCCCATAATTTTCCTCTGGGAACCGCATCTCAGTTCCAGGGTAAAAAAGAACCCCATCACCATTAAGATAATTCCATCCCGTCTCACCGAAGACATCATCAAACCCGTCCAAGCAGCCAAATGTCTGCGCCTGCTGATACACGTCAGTATGCGCCTCAATGAGGCCATCAGCACATTGAAAATTTTCGTAATATGTCGACTCCCAATATAACCAACGATCAACCCTCTTTTTATACTGTCCCCAAGCAAGCTCCCTTAACGCAGTTCCATCATCTTCAATCGCGAATGATCCTGAAACCGGTCGATTGCTGTTGTACATATAGAAAGCTCTCTCTGGATCGGACGCATACTCTTCCGCATGGGGTTCCCATTGCTCCCGGATTCCGATACGTGCCCACGAAGTGGGGATGTCCAACGAAGGCGTGAATTCTGCCGCGATCGGCAAGTCAATCGTCGCCATGGACATCATTTCACCACCTGGCCCTGGATTCTCGTTAATCCACTGCGCCCAGGTCTCTATCTGACCGTAATCTTCTGATTCATCGACCAAATACAAGAGCAATTCTGTCGGTGTGGTCAATTCCTGCGCATGGATCCACTCCATCCACGCATCTGTTTGTGCCCACATATCCTCTATCGAGCCGTCTTTCCAGGTCCACTCTCCATAGGCACCAACAACATAGACGTTATTCCCGATACCTTCGCCCACTCCTGCGTACCCCTGCTCAGCAGTGAACAGGGTTCCATTTAATCTCGCCTGCCAGGTGTCATCCATTTGGTCCAGGGGTGTATATGAATCGAACAACGAAACTTTGTGGCGGTGCGCAAGCTGGAAATGTCGATCGAGTAAGACTTGCAGGTCCTTGTAAACTTCGGATTCGGGAACGGGGAGATCCTTGCCAAAGTAACGATCCGCTAGATTTTCTGCGCTAATGTATAACATCGTGCGCGCCCGAGGCAGGTCCGGAAGTTCAAAATCGTATACCTGGAGTTCGATTGGTATTTCCCAAACGAGATATCCATCCTCAAGAATCGAGACCTCCCCCGCATACCTTCCAGCTGGAACAGATTTCGGGATATAAATATCTGACCACACGGACTGATTGGTCCCTGCTGTAATGTCAAATGGGGTATGCAATTCCAGTGGGACGGCGATCTCAGGATAGAATAGATTATGGCAGGGGCGATCATTCCATCCACCGGTACCCTGCCCATCCTGATCGTATGGCCTCCGGCAGCGCACGGGCAGATGTCGCTCATCGTAATCATAACCGGCGATAAAGAGATCCGTACTAATACCCCTGATTTCCAGATAATCGATGTAGAAGAGTTCGATGTCGCGCCCGAGGTACCAGAAAAGATCCTCGCCTTCAGCAGGCTGGCTTTCAATCTTGAAGTCGCCGGGACCAACTAAAGCGGAAAAGACAACCTCTACATTTTCGGCTTGGGAAGCAGGAGCTTCCAGGACTAGATTAAAGCTGACGACCTCATTCCGGGCACCGGATAATGAGATTTTGCCCCCGTCCCAGATCGAACTGAGAACTTTGCCAGGACCCCGCGCCGCGCGAAGTTCATCTCGGGTAACTTTATCCCCACCACTGTGTACCCAAACGCGCGAAATGCTTGTTGCCTGGATGGGCTCGAGATAGCCGTTGGGCAACGTGACCGGTGTATGTAGTTCGGGTATCCCAGCCTCTTGGGGGCGCGCGGGCAGGCTCGCATCTTCTTCTGAGGACTGACAGGACACTATCCCAACAAGTGAAAACAGCAACAGTATGATGTGGCTAACCCTCATCGAAACATCCCCATTCACTATGGAAATCCAAATATGGATTTAACACTGCAATCCGCAATAGGTGCAAAACAAGATTTATTCGGATTGGCAGATGTCGAACGCATGACCCCCACTGAACTTTTTGGTCTTAAGTTGTTACTCCACCACACCTCAATAATAGATTACACGAACCTAAGCTGTTGTCACCACATCGTCTTATTCATATGCCAGCACCTCTCGAACCGTTAAACGAGACGCTCTCTGCGCTGGACCAAGGCTGGCCACTGCGCTGATAAGCACCGCAAGGACAAGCCAGCCGATCACGCCGGATAACGAATATTTGTAGGGTGGTGTCGTTAAGAACACTGCGTACCCGACCGCATTCGAGAGCGCCTTACCCACCGGAATCGAGGCCAGGATCGCTAGCGTCCAACTCAGCAAGCCCACAGTCATACCTTCTATCAGGACCACGTGCCTTACATCCCGGTTGGAAGCCCCCACCGCGCGCAGCACTCCAATTTCTCGCGTGCGCTCGATCACGTTCATGCTCATCGTACCCGCCAGACCCAATCCTCCTACGCTGGCCAGGATCGCGGCCATGATCAGCAGAAAGACGAGCAAAATATCAAAAACATCGGATATGTTGGCGAGCACGTCGTTACGCACGTTAGCCGCACTGCTGGGAATGCCGGCACGCTCATATTGATCTTCGAGCTCCTCGGCGATGCGGCGCTGGGTTGGAAGATCAGCGATTGAATTTGGGGAAACGCGAAGGCGCACTTCATCGACCCGATTCTGGCGTCCGGTCAGCTTGGCAAGATAGCCGTAATCCACATAGGCAACCGCCGAGGTGATATGCCGGGTGGTGATGCCCACGACCTCAAATTCACGCGTGAACCCGCCCATA
>CBFDDM010000126.1:0-8993 GCA_965603565.1 uncultured Anaerolineales bacterium
GAGACCGGTGCCTTTGCCCGAGGGCTTGGTCGTGAAGAACGGCTCGAAGATGTGAGGAATATCTTCCTGGCTGATGCCGTGGCCGGTGTCTGTGATGCGCATGGAAATATACTTTCCTGGCGTCATACCCGGGTAAGGCGGATTCTCTTTTTTGACATCGATCTCATCCAAATCGAAGGTCAACGTTCCGCCTTCCGGCATCGCGTCCCGGGCGTTGACCGCCATGTTCATGATGACCTGCTGGATACGCGCCGGGTCTGCATTGATAATGTGTTGGGCCGAGGTATCCATATGCATCGACAATGACACGCTTTCGGGAAGCGTTCGGGATAACAGTTTCTCCATCTCCTTCAAGAACGGAACGAGATCGATGGGATGCATCTCCATGACCGATCGGCGGCTGAAATCTAAGATCTGCGCAGTCAAGGTCGAACCACGCTGCGCTTGCTTGATGATCGTTGATAACCTGTCGCGCTCTCTAGGAGCGAGCGTATCGCTCTCCGTCATCAGTTCGCTGTAAAGAATAATCGTTCCGAGAATGTTGTTGAAGTCATGCGCGATCCCGGCGGCTAGCTGTCCTACCGCCGCGAGACGGTCCTGTAAGTAGGCTCGCTTCTGCGCCTGCCGCGCTTCGGTGACATCGCGGACGACGACCAGCATGACATGTTCTCCGTAGAGCTGCTGAATCCGCGTCGTGATTTCCACCGGGAATGATTCTCCTGAGGCGCGTCGATTGACGGTCTCAAACACATTTTCGATCGCGCCGCGCTCCAGCAGTTCGGAAGGCAGTACGACAGGCTGGCCCTCTGGGACGAGATCGAGGACGGTCTTTTGAAGCAGTTCCCCGTGCTCCCATCCATACATTTCACAAGCGCGCGAGTTGACATCCAGAATTCGCCCATCCATGCTCTGCACAAAGATCGCATCTTGCACGCCTTCAAAAATGTCGCGGTAATTCGCCTCCGATTGTTCCAGGCGTGCCTGCGCTTGTTTTCGTTTAATGGCGCTGGTGAGATGCCCGCTGAACGATTGCATTCGCTCCAGGTCGTGAACCGAGAACGGATCCCTGCATCCGGCAACGATCATGCCGATGGGTTCATCTTCTGAGACCAGCGGGATCAGCGCGATTGCATGGACAGCCAGATGCTTGAGCAATTTTTGCTTTATCATCCCGGCGATGCGTCCGATCTCGGGTATAGGCAGATCGATGATATCGATAAACTGATCGAACACTTTTTCAACTTCCTGCTGCGTATTAGCCAGGAATGGCTCAGAACTCTTAAGTATTTGATCGAAGATGCTGCCAGCCTCGATGCGGATTTCGTGGTTGGTTATCTGCGTGCCGACCATGTCGACGAGCCGCTTGATGAGGTCGTCAGGCAGGCTGAGGTTCTGAGAGACCAGACGATCCTTGCGTTCGTTATAGAGGTAGATCGTTGTGCCGAGAGTGCCGAAAGTTTGTTTTGTGGCTTCGGATAGGTGCTCGACGAGTTCGCGCACCTCGCGACCCTGGTTGATAAATGTGTTGAGGGTATTAAGTAAACGCAGGTCTTCCGATTGCTGACGGATCTGCTCCTCTGCCTCCCGCCTCGCGGTTATGTCTTGCTTGATCGCGACGAAGTGTGAGACATCTCCCTTTTCATCAATTACCGGTGTTATCGTTTGTTCCTCGAAATATCGGATTCCATCCTTCCGGAGGTTGACCAATTCTCCGTGCCAGGTGTTTCCGGCGAGGATCGTGTTCCATAGATCCTCGAAGACGGATTTATCTTGTTGGGATGAGTTCAATATACCGATTTCCTGACCCTTAATTTCTCCCGGTTCATATCCAGTCAGTTCGGTGAAAGCTTTGTTTGACCAGAGGACCAAACCCTCACGGTCGGTGATGACGATCGCGTTGGCGGCGGCCTCAAGCGCCAGGGTCTGCATTCTCATCTGGGCCTCGGCGCGCTCGCGTTCTTTTAGTTCGCGTTGCAGGGTCTGATACAGACGTGCGTTCTCGATGGCGGCAGCAATTTGATCGACGAGTGTTTCCAGCACAAGTTGGTCCTGATCGTTGAACGCATTCAGGCGCTCGCTCTGGATATCGAGAACACCCAGGACGCGCTCACCGGCGAGGATCGGAATGCAAAGCTCCGATTGTGTATGGATGCGATCGTCGTAGAAATTTACGTAGCGAGGCTCGTTTGATATGTCGTTGCAGATGACGGTTACACCGCTTTCCCCGCAAGAGCCAACAAGACCCTGGCCGGATTTAAGCGCATGGTCATCGGGGAAAAGGCCGGTGAAGCGACCCGAGAGCGTTGTCAGTTTAAACACCTGGGTATCCTCATCTATCAAGAACAAACCAACATGATGGTACCCAAAGTGATCTTCGATAAGCTGGACGCTTCGTTCGAGGACCGAGTCGAGCTCGAGGTCGGTCGCGATTTTTCCGCTGATCTCATTCAACACAGCCATCTCGCCGGCGTGTCTCCTGAGCGCTTCTTCAGCTTTAATCCGGTCAGTGACATCAGTGACGATACCAATAATTGCTTTTCGTCCTGAAAAGCGGATGATGCGAGTCGCATGGATGGCGTGTAACTGGCTCCCAGCTTTGGTCATGAGCCTGGATTCGTAATGGGGAATCTCTACACCCTGCATATGTCGCTCGAAGTGGTCCCTCACCCGCTGCCTGTCTTCGGGGGCGATCAATACCATGAAGTCGAAGTCATCAGCATAGAATTCTTTATGTGTGTAGCCCATGATTTCCACACATGCATCGTTAGCGTAGACGACCTTGCCATCCTGGTTGATAAAAATCATGTTTGGTGATTTGTCGGCGAGCGTGCGGAACTTCTCTTCCGATTCGCGCAGTGCATCCTCTGCCAAGACCCGCTCGGTGATGTCGCGGCCGACACCTTGATACTCGATGGGTTGTCCCTGCTGGTCGGTGATCACCGTATCACGCCACTGAAGCCAGATCGTTTCCCCTGCAGGATTTTCCGCGCAGACTTCCGTTGTCATCGTCGGTTCTTGTAGTGTGAGCTGATCCCATACCTTTTCGAGAGCGGCAAGTTCTAATGGAGAGAGGAAATCGGAGTGTTTCTTGCCAACCAATTCCTCGGGGGGGAGACCATAGAGATCAGCGTATGTTCTGTTGACAAATGTGATCGTTCCGTCCAATGAATACCTGTTGATGTACTCCGTCTGGTGTTCGACAATCGCACGGTAACGCGCCTCGCTGAGGTGTTTCAGGTCCTCATAGAGCTTTTGCATTTCTTCAGACGAAATCGCCAGCGATCTCTCCAGCAGATAGCGATCGTCGTCCGCATCGCTGTAAGTCCGATCGATCAGCTCAATAAATCGCTGCCATGATTCAGAATCAGGTGTGGTCTCGCTGGAGAGATTCAGTTTTCGGAGCTGCCGTTCAAGCAAAAGATGGATCATGACTTCACACCTCGGTCAACGTGGTCACGGTCATCGTCTGATTGTGCAGGTCCGCCTGATTGTCATCGACGGGTGCTATCTCCCCATAGGAGTAAAAACCAATTTGCTGAGCTCCAGCCGGCATAGATTGCAGTGTGCCTTCAAGTTCTTCATCTGTGCGCCCGCTCATCACAAAGCGGCGGCCAACACAGCTGACGGCGATGCAGAGCATCTGATTGCCGTTCGAACTGATCCTGCTGGCTTTCTCAGCAGCCAATACGGCGCCATCGATCAGTCGATCGAGATTGGCCTTCATCAACTGCGCTTTGGATCCATTGGGGATATCGCCAGCGAATGTCATCGATTGTTCCTCTTCATCGACAGAAAGGATTGTGCGGACGACTTCGCGACCATTGATTTGATTGCTGCGAATCGCCAATGGGAATAGCAAGCCGGTGGCGGGTAGCCCGCTGGCACGCTCTCCGAGATAGCGTTTATATAGTGGTAAGGCAGGTTTATCATCGAGACCGTAAAGGACATTCCCGGAAGAACTTGTCACTCTACGTTCGGGACCAAAGATATCCCATCCACCCGCGGACCCAAATCCGATCTTGATCCGGTTTCCATAGAAACCCACGACGACGACTCGATCGAGGTGAACATCTCCATCGAGGACGGTCCAGGTCTTCTCAAAACGACCACCATCACCAGCGAGCCCGCCCGTAATCGGGATGGTTGCGGGGATCACCGAATGAATGCCCTTGATCAGATCGCTGCCATTAATATTCGTTCCGGGTGAAAGGATAAACACGCCTCTCAACCCATCCGCTAATAGCTGTTCCCCAACACGTTCTCCGGCCGAATAAGATTCCTGGCTGCCTGAAATCGGCGCTGAGGCGACCCTGAGATCGGAATGCTCTAACTGAAACACTGCGACGACGATCGAGCTATCCGCAACGGAATCCTGTAATATCTCGCCTGCTGAAGAACAACCAACAATCTTGGAGGTAGGGTACCTGTTCCGGAGAGTATAAAAGGGCTTAGAAGCATTGATGTACTCAGGGGCTGCAAAGAGAAGGACCAGCGTTCGTTCAGAGTCTAAATCCGGAAGTGATGGGACAGACCAGGCGTTTTTGTTTGTGTAAAAGAAGGTTTCCAGTTTCATATATTATTGTCCCCCGTCCGACCGAGAGCTGCTATACATCCTGGTGCCCTCAAGATAATCGTCAAGCATCTTTTGTTCGTAACGACGGTGACCGCCGGGTGTGCGGAATGGCTGCAGGTCACCACCCTTTTCGATGCGGTAGAGTGTGTTTAGGCTGATACCCAGATACTCGGCCGCTTCCCGGGAATTCAGGATTGCTCTTTCAGGCACAACCATACGCTGGTGATCTCCTGGATATTTCATCCGCCATGTTGGTCGATACACCTCACGATCAAACTCCCACCCGAATTCGTCCGCTAATTGACGGATGGGTAGTTTTTTCATGGATTTGCATGATTTTGGTATTTTTAGGGTACATGGATTTATGGCCGTGTGGATAGCGTTGTAAGCGGTTTGTAAGCTCGTGGAGAAAGCGTTTTGTTTCGAGCAAAGCCTGGAGAGATCGATCCGGGGAGGTGGCGGTACAATGTGCACATGGTTAAAACATCACATACCTTCCCACCGGAAATCTTGATTATCTCGGTCCTGAGTATTCTGTTGTTCGCGGCATGCCAGGTTTCTGATCCGCAGACCTCGGCCAGCGCGCCAAACACGGCGACAACTGCGCAGGCGACGACGGACGCGACCGAGGTGCCGACTGGTGATCCATTTGAAGGAGCCGATCTTGCTATCACCGGCATAGATGGAAATATCTTATTGGCGGACGTCGGCTCAAAGAATGTTGTTCAACTTACCGGTGATGCGCTTCCCGATCCTCTAAACGGTGAGACGTTCATAGCCTATGGCGAACCAACATGGTCACCTTCAGGTGAGCAGCTCGCGTTTATTCGCACAGTAAAGGTGGAAGGGCAGCCAGTTGTCGTCGATATCGTCGTTGCCAGCCAGGATCAGGAAAATATTGAAATTCGCGCCGATAGTGAACGACCTTTCTATCTGTATTGGTCGCCCACCGGGGATGAGCTGAGTTTCCTGGCGAGCAGACCCGGCGAGTCGATAACGTTGTGGGTGAAGGATCTGGCAGATAGTGGTGGTCGCATCGACCAGGGGCAACCTTTATACTGGGATTGGGCTCCGGACGGGTCTCGATTATTTGCTCATGTAGGCGGGTCAAGCGATATTAATCCTGAGGGCGCTTATCTATCTTTTTTTGGCCCTGAGCGCAGAGAGCTTGATCTGGCGCCGCTTTACTTCCAGGCGCCTGCTTTCTCACCGGATGGCGCTCAAATTTTGGTCACCTCTAGAGCACGCACCGGCAGCGACTCGCTTCTGCTCCTGGATGCGAAGGGGCGGATCTTGCAGGATATCGTGTCTGTAGAAGGGCGCGCTTCGTTCGCCTGGGCACCGGATGGCTCAAATTTTTCGACATCGGTAGGCCCGGTTATCGGTGGCGCACATATCGGGGTACTTTCGCTTTTCAGGATGAATGCAGAGGGGCGGGCGGAGTTGGAGTTAGAGATAGCCGATGATGTGATCGCCTATTGGTGGTCGCCTGATGGTGACAAGATCGCCTACTTTGTCCCGGTGCTCAGCCCACCGGACCTGACGCAGCCGATATCGTTCAATCGTCAGGATGACAATGAACTCTTCCTGCAGTTATTTGTGTATGATCTCGATAGCGGTACATCTCAGCGCCTGACCTCATTCCGCCCCACTTCTGAGTTTCTGCGCATCCTTGCTTATTATGACCAATACCAACGTTCCGCAACGATCTGGTCGGCTGACAGTCAATTAATCGCATATCCCACAAGCGGCCAGCGCGGCGCGGGTCAGATCTTCATCGTGAATGCGGACGGCAGCGATGTGCCTGAGCGCATCGCCGCGGGCGAGATCGCCTACTGGTCGAATAAAACCCCTTAGGACCCACGAAGAAAAGGATTGAGCCAACCTCCGCTGGGAAGCATGCTTAATGTATTGATGTCGTCGGCTTGCTTTCAGGCGCTGGAAGGTCAAATAAATTGGCTTGTGTGGGATCGGGGCTGTGAGGTGACCTTTTACAAACGGGTCGAGAATATCTCGTTGTGCAATCTCACCTGGTTGCGCGTTCGAACAGAACTTGCTTCAGCCCACCAGGAAGACTGGACAGGCAAGATCCGAAAGGAGGTCGCTGATGTCTTCATGTTCAAGGAGCGAGCTTTCGTCCGGGAGGATCAGCATACATTGCCCTTCGCTTCCGACAATCTCGGCCAGGCGTGTGCTTTGCGGTGGTAGGATCCAACGGAAACGTGCGTCAATGCCATGGTCGCGCAGCCAAATGGAAGCCTCCCGTTGAAGATTTTTCGCCGTCTTGGTTGAATCAGCAACCACCGCAATCGTGAGCAGCGCGGCTTGGGCCTCCGCCAGGTGGGCGGCGGTTTCCATCGCATGTAATGCCTTATCGGAACCATCGAAGATGGTCACAAGATTGTTATATCGTTCCGCCGACGGTTCGAGCAGCAGTAGATTGCCCGGGACTGCCCGAGCCAAGTTTCTGGCGGAAGATCCGAGACGACGGTCAGACATCGTGCTCCTGGCCATGATGAGCAAGTCCACATCGGCTGCGGCATTTTTGATTTCTTCCGATACATGGCCGCGAGCGATCCTGAATCTCCATTGGATGGTCGTTTCCTGCAGCAGGCGTTCGGCCTCAGAGCGGATTTCGCCGGCTCGATCCTGGAGGATGCGTTCAATTTGTCTTCGATCGAGCCTGCGCCTGGTCTTCGTGATCAGGTCGATCTCTCTAAAGAAAGGAAGCTCGGCCGCTCTCAGCAGGTCGATGTCCTCAACGAACAAGCCGATCAATTCGGCGTCAAGGGTCTCGGCAAGTTCCGCCGCGGATCGAAGCAAGCCAATTGCCTTCGTGGAATCATCCAGGGCGACCAGAATACGCTTTATTTTGCTCGTTTGATCAGCACTCATCCGGTTTGGCCTTCCAGATCGCTGCTTATTCTTTTCTGGAAACGTACCCGCTCTTGCGCGAACTCGATCAGACGCGCTTGAACCAGTGCATTGATTGTGTCCTCCGGGTATTTACCATTCTCATCGGGTTCCCCGGCTTCGCGCTCGGTGAGGATTTCAATCCCTTGATCTATTGTTTCGATGGGATAGATATGGAACTCGTCAGTTTCCACGGCGTCGATCACATCTTCTCGAAGCATCAAGTGTTTTTGATTGGCTGCCGGGATAAGCACGCCCTGGTTGCCTGTCAGACCCCGCTCGTTGCAGATGTCGAAGAAACCCTCGATTTTTTCGTTGACACCGCCGATCGCCTGAACCTGTCCACGCTGATTCACCGATCCAGTAACTGCATAACGCTGCTTAATCGGGACCTCTGAGATAGCAGAGAGCAGCGCGTAAAGTTCCGCAGAAGAGGCGCTATCCCCGTCAACGCCACCATAGGATTGTTCGAATACCAGACTCGCCGAGAGCGAAAGTGGATACTCAACCGCATAGCGGGATCCCAGGTAGGCCGATAGGATCAGCACACCCTTAGAGTGCAGCGGCCCTCCAAGCTCGACCTCTCGCTCAATATCCACAACCTCACCCTTGCCCATGCGAATTCGGGCGGTGATGCGGTTGGGACGGCCAAACATGAAGTCGCCCAGCATCA
This sequence comes from uncultured Anaerolineales bacterium, assembly GCA_965603565.1. GTDB lineage: Bacteria > Chloroflexota > Anaerolineae > Anaerolineales > E44-bin32 > E44-bin32. The sequence goes on from CBFDDM010000126.1 coordinate 8,160, forward strand.
AGACGGAAAGACCATTCACCTGACCGACCGTTTCACCATCCGTATCGATGAGTATCGTGTCCCGTAAAATTTGCTCCTGCATCCGCTCCCGCAGCCGATCGGTGCGGAATATTTGGGCATCGATCGCCTGCTGGATATGCTCGCGCCCGATCGAATCTCCACCATTCTGATTGGACCAGTAATTGGCTTCGCTCAGCAAGTCGGCAATGTCGCTTAGCTTTGTGGATAGTTTTTCGCCATCGCCAACCATCCGTGCGCTGTGTTCAATCACGCGTGCGACCGCGCCAGGCTTGAGTGGTGCGAGGTCGTTGTTTCGGGCAATTTCACCTAAGAGTCGTGCATACTGGTTTTGATTGCCATCGTGACGGTCCATTTCGGATGCAAAATCAGCCGGGATTTTGAAGAGCTGATCAAAGTCTGGATCAAGGGCGCTCAAGAGATAGTACATCAGGGGTTCCCCGATCAATGCCACTCGCACATTAATCTCTATCGGCTCCGGCTCGAGCGAAACCGTACTGATGAGGCTGTACATTTGCCCTGGGGATTCGATGCGCACCTCTTTCGAGCGCAATGCGCGCTTCAATCCATCCCACGCAAATGGGTGCTGAAGGAGTTTTAGCGCGTCGAGGATCAGGTAGCCCCCATTGGCGCGCAGGATGGCGCCGGGCTTGATCAGGTTGAAGTCGGTCAGGAGCGCACCCATCTGGGCGAGATGCTCCACGCGCCCGATCAGATTTTGGTAGGTGGGGTTATCTTCGAAGATGACCGGCGCACCCTTCGTGTCGCTGTTATCCACGACCAGGTTGACCTGGTATCTGCGCAGTATCGGATTTG
>CBFDDM010000127.1:0-8875 GCA_965603565.1 uncultured Anaerolineales bacterium
CGAAGTGATCGTGGCTCGCCACGGAGGTATGCGTGTCCTGGGCATTTCTGGAATCAGCAACAAAGCCAACCTTGACGGCGAGACGATCACGACTCACGAGGAAGTACTTGAGGCAGGCAAGGTTATCGTGCCCAGGCTCACCAAGCTGATCCGGGGGGTGCTTGGAGAGCTCTAAGAGCTGCTCCGCACCGTGATGGAAGAAGCCATTCTTTTTATCGAGGCCAACCAATCCTGGATTTACCTCACACTGGTCCTTCTGGCGGTCGTGTATGCCTGGCTGCTCCTACAGGCATATGAATCTCTGCGTGGCGCTGTCTTTGGTCTTGAGCGTGAGCGGGCGATCTCCAGGCTGACCCGTTCCGGGGCCATGCTGGCATTGGTCCTGTCCGGGATCCTGGCCACGTTCGTGATCACGACTTTTGCCGGCCCGGCGATACCGGCGGCCTTGCGGCCAACACCGCTGCCTACGGTATCACTGCTGGCAACCAGCGCACCCGAGGGAGCATCCGGCGCCGAGCAGGGCGCGCCACCGACGCCCTTGACCGTCGACATGGTTGATGGTTCCGGTTGCCAGAACCCGGATGCAACGATCATATCGCCCGACAGTGGTGAGGCAGTGCGGGGGGAAGTGGAACTTCTCGGGACGGCAAATATCCCCGGGTTTGCTTTCTACAAACTGGAATATCATGATCTCAAGGAAGGAAGCGACTGGTTGGCCATCTCTGCTAACAATCAGCCGGTCTGTGGAGGTTGTGCAGAGGAGGAGTTCCTCGGGCTCTGGGACACGAGCCTGGTTACCCCCGGACAGTATGCAATCCAGTTAGTTGTTACCGACACGCTGGGCAACGCGCCACTTCCCTGTCAGATTCTCGTACAGGTGACACCTTAATTGCCAATCGGGAGAATGGATGAGTTGATGCTCGAGGGTTTACACATTCGTCAAGCCATTTCAAGCGATATTAAAGCGCTGGTAAATATGGATCATGGCTACAGCACAGATCACGTTTGGCAGCTCGCCCTGCAGCGCGATGCCGATGAGATCAGCGCTTCATTTCGAGAGGTCAGGTTACCCAGGCCCATGCAAGTTTCCTATCCCCGTGATCCAGAGCGGTTGATCGATGATTGGACCGAAAGAGCGGTTGTATTGATGGCTGAGATTGGAGACGATCCTGCTGGATACCTCTCGTTGATCCACGGGCCAGCAGATGGCTCTGGTTGGATTACAGATGTCGTTGTGGACCTGCGTTATCGAAGGCAGGGAATCGGCGCTAAATTGGTCACAGGTGCGAAAGAGTGGTCAAAACAGAGGCAGATCTACAAACTTTTCATCGAGATGCAGAGTAAGAACTACCCCGGAATTCGCCTGGCTCGAAAGTCCGGTTTCTCATTCGCGGGATTTAGTGATATGTATTACCCTGATCAGGACATCGTCCTGCTTTTTGCACAGGATTTGTAATCCTTGTTCAGCTAGTTGAATCGGTAACTGTATGGTTGCACCACTGCTGATCCTCAACCAAATACTCACCGCTGGCAATACGATAACCGCATTTTCGCTCTTGTTGTACGCATTGACTTTCAACCTGCGCGAACGCGTTGCTCGTTCGCTTGCGTTGCTGCTTGCCTGCGTAACCATCGTTTATTTCGGTGACGTGTTGGTCGCTACGGCTCCGTTCACTGCAGAAAGCGAGACCTGGCTGCGTCTTCAGTGGGTTGGGATCAGCTTTGTGCCCGCGGCATATATACAGCTGTCGGATGCCTTGCTCGCGGCAACAGGCAGACCGTCGCGCGGTCGCCGCTCGAAGGTCGTGTGGTTTAGCTACGTCCTCGGCGGCCTGGCGCTACTGGAAGCAGCATTTGGACAAAGGATCGCCGGCGAACTTCAGACGGTTGATTCTGCCGTGTACTTACAGCCAGGTGCTCTCTTTTGGGTGTTCACAATATTCTTGATGGTGACGGTCATATTTGCGGGTTTGAATTTCTGGCGGGCGTATAAACGCTGCCTGACACGATCCAGCCGGAGGCGAATGCGCTACCTCATGGCAGGATCGGTTGGACCACTGCTTGGTTCTTTCCCGTTTTTGATGCTCGGAGGCCAGGCATTCGTCACCCGATCGATTTTCTTCTGGGGAACGTTGATCATCATCAATGCGTTTGTTGCCGTGCAGATGGTGATGATGTCCTATTCGGTTGCCTACTTCGGGGTGGCGATACCCGATCGAGTGGTCAAAAGCAGGTTGTTTCAATGGATCATCCGTGGTCCGGTCGTCGCATCGACTGTGTTGGCGATAACCGTAGTGGTCAATAGGCTGGGGGTGCTGATCGGCTACGAAAACAGCCGTGTTGTCCCCTTCGCTATGGTCGCGAGCCTGCTGCTTATGCAGTACGTGATCACGCTCATCCGGCGCCCGATTGAGCGCTGGTTTTTCATCGGGGAGGATCGCTATGATGTCGCTCGGCTGCAGCTGCTCGAGGAACGTCTGCTCACAACTGGAGACCTGCGTCAATTCCTCGAATCGCTGTTGAATGCGACATGCGATGTCGTTGACCGCGAGTCGGCGTTTATCGCGATTGTCGGGCCTGAAGGCCTCGAGATGGAAGTCTCAGTGGGACCGGATGATCCCCTGCGTGGGTCGGAGGAGCTGCCGCCGTTTCTGGTGACTCAGGACACGATCGAATCAGATAAGCTCGGAGCGGTCTTCTCCTGGGATAATTATTGGTTATTGCCACTGCGCCTCGAAAATCCTTCTGAGGTCATCGGCTTCATGGGTGTACGATCAGATCCGGGTGAAGCGAGCTTCACCGTTGAAGAGGAAGAACGACTGGAGACGTTGATCGAACGTGCTTCGATCGCGCTTGCCGAGAAGAAGCTCCAACGCGAGGTCTTCGCAGTAATGGACCGTCTCGTTCCGCAGGTTGAGGCGATTCAGAAGATCAGGGCAGAAGCCCGGTTTGCCGGGACGGAAGTGCTCACAGGCCCCATCGAGGGCATTGGCAGCGAGGAAGAACTCGCCAATCTGGTCAAGGATGCGCTTGGACACTATTGGGGGGGTCCGAGATTGACCCAGAGCCCACTTCTCGGTCTACGTGTCGTCCGTCAGGCAATCGATGCTCATGAGGGCAACCCGGTCAACGCTTTAAGGGCCATCCTACGATCCGCAATGGAGCAGGTCAAACCCGATGGCGAGCGTCGTTTCACGGCTGAATGGATGCTGTACAATATTTTAGAATTGAAGTTCTTACAGGGTCGTAAGGTGCGTGACGTGGCGATGAAATTGGCCATGTCTGAAGCAGATTTATACCGAAAACAGCGTGTAGCCATCGAGGCGATAGCGGAAGCTATCGCTGATATGGAGCGTGAGGCGGTGGCTAATGAGGAGGTGGTGGAGCAGGAGGCTTAGTAAACTTGCGAAGGCGGCGAATTCAGGTATGCTTGCCATCAAGTTATGTTAAGGAATTAGTGGTTACGGATTCTAAGTTGGCGTGGGGTTAATCATGAATATGGAAGATGGTTCCAAGGAAAAAGGGGCGGATAGACCACCTGAGCTTGATGAATCATGGTGGTCGGCCATCATGGCCGAAGAAGAAAAAGAGGCTCTGGAAGTGGTCCAGAAATCAGAGCCTGAGCCTAATCGCAGGGTCACCCATCCGGGCAATCCAGAAGACTGGATCTGGGCCCGAGGGCTCTACGAACAGGATGACGTCGTTGAGCTGCCGATCATAGGTTTCAACCGGGGCGGCTTGTTGGTTGAGGCAAGGGGATTGCGTGGGTTCGTGCCGGTTTCCCATCTGGTTGCAGTGGAACCTTCGCTAACCGAAGAAGAACGCAACGCGACGCTTGAATCCATGGTTGACAAGAATCTGGTGTTGAAAGTTATCGAGTTCGATCCGGATCGTGGCCGTCTGGTCTTTTCCGAACGAGCGGCACTTGCCGGTCCTGGCCGTCGAGTCGAGCTGCTGAAGAACCTCCATCCTGGCGATAAAGTGTGCGGTTCGGTCACAAACATCACCCGTTTCGGTGTTTTTATTGATTTGGGTGGGGTAGAAGGTCTCATTCATGTATCAGAACTCTCATGGGGGCGGGTACGTCACCCTGAAGACGTAATCGAGTGCGGAGAGGAACTCGAAGTGCAGGTCCTCTCCGTGGATCGGGACCAAGACCGAGTGGCGCTGAGTTTAAAGGAGCTCTTGCCGGATCCATGGCAGGATGTGGAGGGACGCTACAGCGTGGGCCAGACAGTCGAGGGTGATGTCACCAACGTCGTTAAATTTGGCGCATTTGTCGGTGTAGAGGATGGCCTGGAGGGGCTCATCCATGTCTCTGAAATGGGTGATGGAAATTTCTTACACCCACGCAATGTGGTTAATGAAGGCGAACGAGTGCGTGTTCGCATCATCCATATCGATGCTTCGGATCGGCGACTCGGCTTGAGTTTGCGTGATGTACCTCCACTTGAGAGAGAAAGCAGCGCTGAACCTGAAACGACAGAGTCGGAACCATCAGAGGCGTTTCCTGCGCTCTGAACATATTGGAGATAATCATAAGCCGGGCGTGAGCGCATCGCGCCCGGTACTTTTTTTGGATTGGCATGGGAGCGATGGCTAAGAAACCTAAGAGAGAGCAGCCGGTCCGGAAGCGAGGGGATGAATCGTTTCAGCTTCCGCTTCCACAGGTTTTCTTCGAGCGCGGTATTGGTCTGCTGGACGATATTGGCGCGATTTTGTTATCAGCCGCAGGTGTTGTCGCTTTGCTTGGCCTTTTTGATCTCACGGGCGGTACACTCATTGATCCGTTCGTGCAGGGTTTATCAAGATGGTTTGGGCTAGGGGCATTTCTTTTCCCGTTGATCCTATTTGCGGCGTCATTTGTATTAATCCAGCATCGCCGGGGGCACACGATCACGCTTCCGTGGATTCGCATCATCGCGTTGGAAATCGCCGTTTTCTGCATTCTGGGCTTGCTCGCAACGATCGATGGTGTCGATCTTCCCAGGGCTGAGGCGGGTCTGGCAGGTGGCATTGTCGGGGGGGGGCTGGCGCGGTTGTTCGGAGATTTCCTTGGTGGTATTGGCAGGGTGATCCTATTCTCCATGATTCTGCTGCCTGCACTGCTGATCGGGCTGCATCCGCTGCTCATGGCGATTGTCCCGGAAGACGAGAGCTTCGAGGATGTTGAACCGATGGAAGCCGTCGAAATTGCCGGGGAACAGCCATCAGAGACGAACGCGAGACTCGAGCGTCAACGCATCCGCTCGCTGCAGGATTTGCCCCGTGAATACCGGAAACAATTTCAAGTCACAGAACCTGAGGATGAAGCCCCCAAACGTCCGCTTGAGCGCGATCGACGTCTGCCGCCACTCGAACTGCTCGCCTCGGGAAGGATGAGCAGTGTCTCCTCCAGGGAAATCAACCTCGCCGCCGGCTTAATTGAGAAAACGCTGGCGGATTTTGGCATCCCTGCCAGGATCGTGGATTTCAAAACGGGGCCGGCGGTGACCCAGTTTGCACTGGAACCAGGCTACATTGAGACGACCGGACCGGATGGCGAGCCGCGCAAGAGCAAAGTGCGCGTTTCCCAGATCAGCGGGTTGGCAAACGATCTGGCCCTGGCGCTCTCTGCACCGCGTCTGCGCATCGAGGCTCCCGTTCCAGGCCATCCCTACATGGGAATCGAGGTGCCGAACAGGAGGCCGGCGCTCGTTCGTCTGCGTCCAATACTGGATACGGAAGCCTTTCAGAGAATCCGTTCCCCGCTCGCCATCGCCCTCGGTCGCGACGTTGCCGGTGAAGCGGTCGCTGCTGATCTGGGTGCGATGCCGCACCTGTTGATCGCGGGCACTACCGGATCGGGTAAGTCTGTATGTATCGCCTCGTTGACAGTGTGCTTGGCGATGAACAACCTTCCGGAAGACCTGCGTATGGTGATGATCGATCCCAAGATGGTCGAGCTGATCCGTTTCAATGGTCTGCCGCATCTCGTCGGCAAAGTTGAGACTGATCTCGAGCGCATCGTCGGTGTCCTGCGCTGGTGCACAGCCGAGATGGACCGACGCTACAAGCTGCTCGAAACGGCACGCGCCCGGGATATCGACAGCTATAACCAGAAAATTCGCCGCCGCGGGGACGGAGAGACGATGCCCAGGCTGGTGATTTTGATGGACGAACTGGCGGACCTGATGATGATGGCGCCGGATCAGACCGAACACACACTGGTACGATTGGCGCAGATGGCACGCGCAACGGGAATCCACCTCGTAGTCGCCACACAGCGCCCGAGCACCGATATTCTCACCGGTTTGATAAAAGCCAATTTCCCCGCCCGCATCTCGTTCGCAGTCGCTTCCAGCGTAGATTCACGCGTGATTCTCGACACTCAGGGCGCTGAGACCTTGCTTGGGCAGGGGGATATGCTCTACCTGTCACCAGAAGCGAGCGCTCCTGTCAGGCTGCAGGGCGCGTTTGTCTCCGATAAGGAAATTGAGAACCTGATTCGCTACTGGCAATCGGAGACGGAGGAGGCACCTATCGTAGAGGAAGTGCAGGATGAAGCGCCCTGGGAAGAGCTGCTGCTGCGTGAGGCGGCTCTGGAGGATCGGGACGAGATTCTGGAAGAGGCGATAGATCTGGTTAAGAGACGTGGCGAGGCCAGCGCATCCATGCTCCAACGCGCCCTGCGCGTTGGCTACCCTCGCGCAGCCCGTTTGATGGACGAACTCGAAGAACTGGGGGTGGTAGGCCGGGCTCAAAGTGGAGGTCGCACTCGAGAGGTCTTGATTGAGGATGGCGAGGACCCGCTTTCACCGGCGACCGATGACGACGATGGGAATGATTGAACTTGACTGGACCGCATATTGCGATTAGCATTCACCGACTTCGGGTGTGAGGGGAAGAAAACTCAGTGAACGAAGCATTTCAACCATCGCGCAAAACCTTGACCGAGCATCTACGCGTTCGATTCAAGCACCTGCTTGACCCGGTAGGAGCCTTTCTTAACCAAATAGGTATCGCGCCGAATACATTAACGCTGGCAGGTTTGATTGGCAACTTAATTGGATCGCTTCTGATTGCGCGCGGCCAGTTTCTCATCGGCGGCTTGATCCTTCTGTTTATGGGTCCGCTCGATGCTCTTGATGGGACCATGGCGAGATTGCGGGGGGAGCCGACGGATTTTGGCGCCTTCATTGATTCGGTCACGGACCGCTACTCTGAACTGATCATTTTCGCCGGGCTGCTGTTTTATTACCTGAATGCTGAACAGCCCCTGATGACACTGCTGGTGTTTGCCGCTTCAGCAGGCTCCGTGCTGGTTTCTTATGTCCGCGCACGGGCGCAGAGCCTCGGCTATGACGCCAAAGAGGGCGTCCTCACACGCGCGGAACGATTTGCAGTTCTGATCCCGAGCATCATCCTCGGCTATCCCTCCGTTGGCGTTGTAATCGTCGCGCTGTTGGCCAATTTCACCGCTCTCCAGCGCATTCTCGTCGTTCGAAGACTAGCTCGATAATTGAGGCCAAGCATGATTTTTGATATTGACCGCTACGGGATTCACGTTGGTCCCCTCTACATCCGCTTCTACGGAATCATCATCATGACCGGCGCGTTTCTGGCAACCATGCTTGCCCAGCGGCTGCTAAAACGCAAGGGCAAGGATCCGGAGATCGTCTGGGATGGGCTCATCTGGGCACTTCTCTTTGGGATCATCGGCGCCCGTCTTTACCACGTCTTTACACCCTCCATCTCAGCTGGCGGTTGGCAACAAACCTTAAACTACCTGCGTAACCCGGTATCCATTTTAACGACCTGGGAAGGTGGATTAGGCATGCCTGGCGCGATCATCGGGGGCGTGCTCGGTCTGTATATCTTCGCACGCAGGAATGACATTTCTTTTGGTTTGATCCTGGATGCGGCGGCTCCCGGTGTTGCTCTCGCGCAAGCAATTGGTCGCTGGGGGAATTTTGTGAACCAAGAGCTATACGGGCCACCTACCGATCTACCCTGGGGTATCTATATTGAACCGCGGTTCCGGCTTCCGGGTTATTCAGAATTCGAGAATTTTCACCCGCTGTTCCTCTACGAATCGCTGTGGAATTTGATGAACATGGCATTGCTGCTCTATCTTTGGAAACGATACGAAGGGCGCATGGGCTCAGGTGAGCTGTTCCTGGTCTATCTTATCGTGTACCCGATCGGACGATTCCTGCTGGAGTTTATTCGCCTGGATTATGTTCCATTGTTTGGCATCAACTTGAATCAAGTTATCATGCTTGCGGTCGCGCTGGTGAGCGCAGTCTTGCTGTTCCTGCGAATGAGGAACGAAGCGCCTACCGCAACCGCATAATTTTGCCCTGGCTATATGAGTTGAAGCCGCCAGAAATGGCGGCTTCTTTCGTGGGATAGAAGTCTGATTGATATAGTCTGATTGAACTTGCTATAATGCCTCGATTGAATATGAGCGTAATGATACAAACGAGAGATCTGACGAAATGTTTTGGCAGCTTTACAGCTGTTAACCGCGTCAATCTGCAGGTCGATGCGGGCGAAATTCTCGCCATCCTCGGTCCGAACGGCGCCGGAAAGACAACTACGATCCGCATGCTCGCTTCCATCCTGAAGCCGACGAGCGGACAGGTGGCTGTATCTGGCTTTGATTCAGTTACCCATTCGCAGCAAATCCGCCAGATGATCGGGCTGCTGACCGAGCATCACGGCCTGTATACGCGTATGAAGGCGCACGATTACCTGCGTTTCTTCGGGCAATCCTATGGAATGGAGGACGAGCAAATCAAGACGCGCGCGGGTATATTGCTCGAACGTTACGGGTTGGCGGAGGCGCTGGAAGTTCGCCTCGGGCAGTACAGTAAGGGTATGCGTCAGAAAC
>CBFDDM010000128.1:0-8842 GCA_965603565.1 uncultured Anaerolineales bacterium
CGACGGCCTATTACCTCTACGGGATGTCGACCAGCGAGCACCGCGAGAAGATGCCCAACCACCTGCTGCAGTGGGAGGCGATGCGCTGGGCCAAAGAGCGCGGCTGCACGCGCTACGACCTATGGGGCGCGCCGGACGAGATCGACAGAGACGACCCGATGTACGGCGTCTATCGCTTCAAAGATGGTTTCGGTGCCCGGCTGGTACGAACCTCGGGCGCCTGGGATCTGCCACTTCGCCCGCTTCTTTATGCGCTGTACACTCACGCCATGCCGCTTGCGTTGTCGCTGATGCGCCGGTTCGGCCGAGCTCGCACGCGCCAATTGATCGACACCTGATCCGCTTACCCCGCCGGTTAATAAGCCTATACAATAAAAGCATAACGAAGGAGCGCAAAATGCTCCGTTCCGTGCCACAGGCTCGACGATAAAGGAGCTTGGATATGTCCTCCTTACTGAAGCGTAAACCGCTTGCCCATCTACCGACGCCGATCGAACCACTCCCCAGGCTCAGCCAGGTGCTTGGCGGACCGGACATCTGGGTCAAGCGTGACGACCAGACCGGGCTGGCGTTCGGCGGCAACAAGACGCGTAAACTCGAGTTTCTATTGGCTGAAGCCGAGGACGCCGGCGCACGTATGCTGATCACGCGCGGGGCGCGGCAGTCGAACCACTGCCGCCAGACTGCCGCAGCGGCGGCGCGCGCCGGGTTTGACTGCGCGCTCGTGTTAGGCGGCGACCCGCCCTCATCAAGGCAGGCGAACCTGCTGCTCGATTTCCTGCTCGGTGCCGAGATCATCTTCGCACGTGATCGAGATCCAGAGCAGGTTCTTATGGAGACCGTTGGGAGGTTGAGAGAGGAGAACCGGGAGCCCTACCTGATCCCTTATGGGGGTTCCAACCCGATTGGCGCCAGCGCCTACGCCTCGGCGGTGAAGGAGATGGTCGACCAGGGCTTTGAGCCCGATCGCATCGTTTTTGCGACCTCCTCCGGAGGCACCCAGGCCGGGCTTTTAGCCGGAGCGAAGATGGCGGGTCTCTCGACGGCAGTCTATGGGATCAGCGTCGACAAGGTCAACGTGGACCTTCAGCCGGTCGTCTCGATGCTGACCAACCAGGTCCTGGCGCTGCACGCCTCCGAGATCATGGTCGAGGACGAAGCGGTGATCATCGATGATGGCTATATCGGTGAGGGTTACGCCGTGATGGGCGAGCCCGAGCGCGAAGCTATCCATCTTTTCGCCCGCTATGAGGGGTTGATGCTCGACCCGGTCTACACCGGCCGCGCCGCAGCAGGGCTCATTGATCTGATCCGTGAGGGTCATATCAACGAAGACGAGCAGATCCTCTTCTGGCACACAGGTGGCACGCCGGCGTTGTTCGCCTATGCGGAAGAGTTGTAGATAGGGATTAGGAAGCAGGAATCCGGGAATAGAGACCCGGCGAAAAACCTTGGCACTCAGGCACTCCGTCATTCAAGCACCCAGGCACGCCGTTAATACAAAAACTCGTAGGGGCGACCCGGCGGGTTGCCCTCGTTTGTCCTTTGCGAGAGACCATTGAGCCCGGAAAACGAGATCCTTCGCGCAGCAAAGATCGCTGGCTCAGGATGACAGGAATGGGAACGATGGCACCCATGCACCGGGGCACCCGGGAAACAGACCACCGCGGGTCAGGTTGAGGAATTCTTGAACGAAACGGCGTTACCGGTACTGGATTGTATATCAACCAATTTTCATAAAAAAGGGTAAGGGCACTTTATCTCGTGCCCCTACGCGTATTCGTCAAATGAACTCGAAACGCCGGCATTGATTTCCCACCCGATCATTCCTTACTACGCCATCGCTCGGTGAGCTTCCACACCCACGCCGTCCAGAGGCGCCACCTCAAGCGCTTCCACGCCGTGAATACGCCTTCCGCGTCCTCCTGCAACCCTCCAAAACGCTCGCGTTCGTAGGCTTCCACGATCGTCCATGCATCCTGAGAAGATTCGGGCAGCGCTTTCGCAAAGACGAGTGCACGTTCATTGGCTGTCTGCGTGGTCCCATCAAGCAGATCCAGGCGATCAAGCCAGGCGGTGAAATTCCTGTAGACACCACCAATGCTCGTCTCCCAATTCGCGATCATCGCGCTTTCGGACTCCGAATTCGGTATGCCAATTCGATGAGCCCCGCGCGCCAACAGCCGGCGCGTGTGCAGCCAGGTGACAGGATTGACCCGAATCCATACGGCCAGGACCAGCAGAGCTGCCGTGGCGATCGTAATCAAACGACGGATGACCGGGTTCCGAAACGAAAAACTGAATTCTTGATCGGCAGGTATGTCGATGTCTTCGACATCCTGGACTTGCTCATCAGGATTCAGACCCGCTCCCCCGTCTGCTGGCGAGGCTACGCCCCCAAAGCGCTCCTCATCCGGTCCACCTTCTGGACGCTCCAACACGGGCTGAGACACGGTAGGCTCAAATTCCACCCAACCGATCCCCGGAAAGTAAACTTCCGGCCAGGCATGCGCGTCCTCTCCGTATACCTCGTAGATCCCATCGGTCGGGTTGTAGGTGCCGCTCGCATACCCGGCTGCCAAACGCGCCGGGATGCCCAGCGACCTGAGCATGATGACTTCAGCACTGGCGTAGTAATTGCAGAAGCCAATCTGGTATTCGAACAGGAACCAATCGATGGGTTCAACCTCCGGTGGTGGTCCCTCTGTCTCACGGCTGTACTCAATGTTCGTCCGCAGCCAGCCCGTGATTGCCAACGCCCTGTCATAAGCAGTATCAAATTCATCCGTGATCTGCTCCGCTAATTCCAATGTGCGCCCGGTGATATTTTCCGGAACTTGAAGATATCTATCCGCGACCCATTCAGGATATTCCTGACTTGCGTTGCGGAGCTGATATTCCGACGGTGCTGCAATCGACGAGCGCACGCGATAGGTCTCACCCTCATAAAGGTACTCTTCGAGTCGCAGCGCAAACACATCAACAATCTGCTGATCGACTTTTGTAGTTGCCATCTCGAGATTGCGGTCGGTCCAGACCGGCTGCGAGGGGGCGTACAACTGCCTGATCGCGGCGGCCTTGGGGGCGATGCTCACCTCCACCAACCCTCGCCCTTCTAGTTCCGGGAGGAGCTCAGATTGCTGATCAGGATTAAAGGGTTCAAACGTCGCCTCGGGCACGGTCCACTGGAAGCCATCGTAGACCTGATAGACCCGTGAACGCCAATAGAAACGACCACCACGGCCTGGCTGTTGAAAAGGATCGACCTCCATCACAAAGCGGTTTACAGGTTGTTCGCCACCTTCCAGCGCGAGCACATCCGAGTATTCAGAGGGCATCACAGGCACGGGGCCGCGCACATTGCCAAGTGTGTCCCCGACCCGGTCTTTGACCGATTCAAACGGCTGCGTGACGCGTGTCCAGGTCTCAGCTGCCAGATCAGATCTTGCCAGAGCAGGAGTGACCCATGCGAGACCGACAAGCAGGAACGCGACCGCAAAACCCACGCTGAGAGTACGCACGCGTGCGTCGGTGGGGACGCGGGCTCGATCCTGCCTCCATTCAGCGTTTTTCCTTGATTGATCTACCCAGATCGCCAGGAACAAGCTTAATAGTAGATAGATTCCGAGGAACAAACCAAGCCGTGCGCTTCCGTAGTAGTAAAGGTTGAATATCGTGATGGACAATCCGCCTGGAACAATTGCCCCCCAGGCGTTTCGTTTTCGAAACACGGACCAGGCGCTGAACGAACCGAGAAACCAGAACAGAACCGCCATCAATAGGACGAACATCAATGGGTCCTGATTGGTGCCGCCGCGCAGGATGACGCCGACAAGGACGCCGACGCGCCCTAAGAGCGCGAGGATCCTATCGCGCCAGACGGTAACCGATTGGAAGGTTGCCCCCAACTGCCTACCGACGATGAAGAATCCATAGATTGCTGCGAAAATTGAGATCAGCCAACCAGGGAAGACGCTCACTGCGAGCGCACTTCCAGCAACCACCGCAAAGAATGAGATCAGCGGGATGAACGACAGGTGGTCAGCCCAATCGGTCGCGTTGAGTGCCCACGCCGCCACGAGGTTCAAGAGCAGCAGCAGGATCAGCGCGATCCAATCGAATGTGGGACGGGCTCTCTTCTTGGCCATAGGTGTTGAACTCGGCTCCAGGACAAGTCTTGATCTAGATTCTAATCGATTCCTGGTGGTCAAAGCGTAACCCGGCTGACAAGTCCGGGGCTTTCAGAGAATACGCATGAGCAGGGACTGTGGTTCAGAGGGAAGCCGCTGCAGATCAAGGATTCTTGCTGGTACCATGCAAGGCTGTTATGATCTCAACGGAATGGAAACGTTGCGTGAAATGTGGAGCGACCGTCGTCGCCTGTATATCCTGCTGGTGGGCGTTGTTTTGCTCACGCTGCCGTGTTACTGCGCAGGTTGGATCGCCATCCAGCGCGCCCCGACCGAGACGCCCACGCCCACGATCACGGAGACCCGTGAGCCGACGGCGACGTTCATCACGATCGTGACGACCCTGCCCCCGAGCGACACCCCTACCGAGACTTTGACCCCGACGATGACCTGGACGCCGTTTGTGCCGCCATCGGGAACGCCAACGGGAACTCCAACAGAGACATCCACCGCCACCTGGACGCCATCGCCGACTTACACACCATCACCTACCAGCACGTCGACGGACACTCCGGTTCCAACCGTGACGTTCACGCCCACCGAGACCACCCCGCCTCCCCCGCCCACCGCCACCTTCACCGCCACCCCGGAATAATCGCATCAGTTAATGGTTTACTGAGTCCCTAATCCCCGATCCCAAATCCCTTGGGATTTAGATCATAGAGTAATGCCTGGTAGTGGATTTTGTGAGTTTGTGGATTCTCTGACGTGGACCCTATATCACCGTCGTGAAATCAGGGGGTGGTGAGTGGCCAAGCATGCTGCCAGGTACCCTCTCGCTGAGCAAGCCAACGATTGCCTGACCATCACCCTCAGTAGCCAGGCGCATCAGCTCGTCGATTGTCGCTTGAAGAGAGGTGCCAGCCAGGATCCCATTGGTCTCAACGCGAACAATATCCGGGTGATGCGTACTGCTGTAATCTAAATCCTCATCCCAGAGCGCCTCGCTGAGTTTTTCGCCCGGGCGGATCCCTGTGAATTGGATCTGCACATCCTTGCCAGGCTCAAGCCCCGACAGTCGAATAAGATCTTCGGCCAGATCGACGATGCGGATCTGTTCCCCCATTTTGAGCACGAAGAGATCGCCACCCTCGCCCATGCTTGCGGATTGCAGGACGAGGTGGACCGCCTCGGGAATGGTCATAAAAAAGCGCTTCATCTCCGGATGCGTGATCGTGATCGGACCGCCCTGGGCGATCTGGTGCTTGAAGAGCGGGACGATGCTGCCGCGACTGCCGAGTACGTTTCCAAAGCGGACGGTGACAAATGCACGGCCGGATCGTTCCGCAGCGTCGCGAACGATCATCTCCGCAACGCGTTTGGTGGCACCCATCACGCTCGATGGCTGCACGGCTTTATCGGTAGAAATCAGCACGAAGCGTTCTGTGCCGCTCGCAATTGCCGCTTCGACGACGTTTTTGGTGCCGATGACGTTGTTCGTCACCGCTTCCTCGACATTGGCTTCCATGAGCGAAACATGTTTGTGAGCTGCAGCGTGAAATACAACCTCGGGATGCAGACTGTCGAAAACGTCGTGGATGCGCTCGATATCGCGAACGTCAGCAATGACCGGGATCATCGACAGGCCGGGGTAATCCCTGCGCATCTCGATCAGCGCGTCGAAGATGCTGTTCTCGCCATGACCCAGCAAGATCAGTTGATTGGGATTCCAGCGTGCGACCTGCCGGCAAATTTCGAGTCCGATCGATCCACCCGCCCCGGTGACCATCACTCTCTGACCCGTGATCGTGCGACCGACAGCCTCATCATCGATCTGTGCCGGCTCCCGGCGCAGCAGGTCCGAAATGTCGACCTCGCGCAGCCGGTTGACGCTGACCTTACCGCCAATCAGTTCGTAGATACCCGGCATCGTGCGGAAGGGGATGCCCCTGGCGCGACACTCCTCCGTAAGTAGACGCACGATCGGACCTGGAGCCGTGGGTATGGCGATCACGACCTCATCGGCGAAGACACGCTCGACGACCTCGTCGACATCTTCGAGGCCGCCCATCACCCGCACGCCGTGGATCTCCATGCCTTTCTTCTCAGGATCATCATCTACGAAAGCGACAGGAGTCATATGCAGCTGTGGATTGCGCTGCATCTCGCGCAGCACCAGCACGCCCGCATCGCCGGCGCCGGCAATCACAACTCGCCGGTTCTGACCGAATCCATCCGCCTTCTGGCTGATCTGACCGCTTTCGGCGAGCAGGCGCACGATGACGCGCAACCCGCCGACGCTGAAGAGCGAGAGCAGCCAGTCGATGCCGATCACCGAGCGTGGGAAACCGACCGCGAAGCCACCTAACGCCCTGAGGACCACAACCATGATCCCTACCGCAGCGGAAGCGGTTGTCGTGGCGATGAAGATCAGTCGCAGCTCACGGACGCTGGCGTACACCCAATAGCGTCTGTACAAGCCGAAAAGGTAATAGATTGCGGGCTTAATAATGATCGCCAACAGGATCATCTGCAGGGCTGAAGGGAGATAAAACGTAAATACGGGGCCCACGTCCAGGCGCAGTGCAAAACTAGCCAGGACGGCAGTTATGATAAGGAAAACGTCCGCGACGAGTAAGTACCGGTTACGGACTTGGAAAAGCGGTCTCATACACCTCTAGCGCCGGTTTGACTGGAACCATTCTACCGTACAACGGAGCCCCTCTTCCAGTTCGATATTCGGGCGATATCCCAACGCTTCTCTGGCCTTGGTGATGTCTGCCTGGGAGAAACGCACATCGCCCTGACGGGGGGCGCCGAATTGTACCTCAGGCGCTTCTGGATAGAAACCCTGCAAGATTTCGGCCAGTTCGAGGATCGAAACGGACCTGCCGGAGGCGATATTGATCGATTCCCCTACTGCCGCTTCGCTTTCCATAGCCAACAAACAAGCCTGCACCACGTCATCGACATAGACGAAATCGCGGGTTTGCTGACCATCGCCGAGGATTGTGATTCCCCTGCCCGCTTCAAGTTCCTGGATGAACTGCGGGATGACTGCCGCGTACGGCGAATCTGGGTCCTGGCGTGGGCCGAAGACGTTGAAGAAACGCAGGCAGACGGTCTCGAGACCAAATTCTCGAGTGAATACTTTTGCAGTTTCTTCCATGGAGATTTTCGAAGCTGCGTAAGGCGACTGGGGATAAGGGAGCAGCAATTCGGTACAGGGTTTATCCGAGTCGCCATAGATCGCGGCCGACGAAGCAAGTACTACTCGGCTGACTCCAGCTTTGAGCGCAGCCTCCAAAACCCGCAGACTGCCCATGACGTTAATGTCGTAGCAAAGTTCTGGTTCCCTCACCGATTGAGGAGCCGAGATATAAGCAGCCAAATGATAGACTGTGGTCACCCCTTCTAGGGCGCGGTGAAAAAGATCTCGCGAGCGGATATCACCGATGATCAGTTCGGCTTCTGAGCCTTCAAGGTTCGACTCAAACCCGGTAGAGAGATTATCCAGAAGGCGGATTTCACCGCCATCTTCAGATAACCTTCTTGCCAGGTGCGAACCGATAAAACCCGCCCCGCCAGTTATTAGCACAATGTCCATATATCTTTCCGTTAAAGCGATTCCCGTCGAATTCTTCTTACAGATTTAGCTGATGAACAATTTCACAATTTTCTGGCACGGACGGGCATCAACATTCTTTTCGGATGGAAATGAGAATTGGCACTCTGCATTTTTCCAAGATTAATTACCCGAACCTCATGAATAAGCCGTTTCTACAAATCCACGGATGACTCTCCTGCCGTCGAACGTCCGTTCCTCAAGAATCCTTCGAACAACGGGAGCGAATCACTTTCGCCATCGGTAGCATGTGCCTATCCTTACTGGCTACCAGTTACCAGTTAAACATATCACCCATTATTGCCGCGATCATTAATGAAGACATGTCAAAATTCTCTTAGTCTATGTATCAGGCTTGCAACAGATTTCACCTCAAGCCATAACCTATGGGGTAAAGATCCTCGTCAGTTGGCTAAAAAGAGCAGGATTCAACTCCTCAAATACGGGGTAGTATCCTGTAAATGCCAACAATATGCTCACCAGGATGGTATATACCCCCAGAATACCAGCGAAGAGAGTCAAAGTAGCCTTCGAAAGCAGTCTCTGATCCATTCTATCCCAAATGTAATATACACCCAGCGCAGCCAAGACGAAGCCTGAATAGGCGAAATCCGTGGCATATCTCATGGAAATGAAACTGATTGGCAAGAGGGGTGTAAGCTGTAAAATCCCCGTTAAGAGCAGCAAAAAGTACAGTTGATTGAATTCTGTACCCATGACATCTTGAAGTCCTCTTATAAGGTCCGGGAGCGAATGGAAACCCTTCCAGATATACCTTGAAATGTTGACAAGAGGAATAAGAGCAGCCAGAAGGATCGGGCTCGAAATTACCATGCCGGTAATCTTCTCGGTCGTATACCAATTTGATGCCAAAGCCCTAAGAAACGGCACTGAATATTTTCCCCACTCCGGCTTAACAAATGGGAACACCCGAATTACCCGGAATGGGTTGAAGAGGTAATTGTATGCATTTGGCAAGATATTATTAAACGAATAGAAGTTTTCATAGCCATCCCGCATGTTTATCGACGTTAGTTGGTATCTATGCCCGAGTTCGAACACGGATTCAAAGCGAAAATAATTATAT
>CBFDDM010000129.1:0-8806 GCA_965603565.1 uncultured Anaerolineales bacterium
GAGGCGGCACAAACACCTAATATGGACCGGCTGGCCAAAGAAGGCATCTGCGGCCTGCAGGTCCCCGTGGCCTCAGGCATAACGCCGGGCAGCGGTCCCGGGCATCTGGGATTGTTCGGTTACGACCCGCTGAAGTACGTCGTCGGGAGGGGCGTCCTTTCAGCCCTGGGAATCAACTTCGACCTGCAGCCGGGCGATGTCGCCGGGAGAGGCAACTTCTGCACCGTGGATGAGAACGGCCTCGTACAGGACCGCCGCGCCGGGCGGATTCCCAGTGAAAAGGGGGAGGAACTCTGTGCCCTGCTGCGCGAGAATGTAGAGATCGAAGGGGTAGAAGTCTTCATTCAACCCGTCAAGGAATATCGCTTCGTCCTCGTCCTGCGCGGCGAAGGGCTTTCGGGTGAGATCGAAGATACCGACCCGCAGGATGTGGGTGAGGCGCCTCTGGAGCCACGTGCCCGGACCCCCGAAGCAGAACAAACCGCAGAATATGTGCGTCAGTTCATCGAACAGGCGCAGGAAATCCTGGCTGACCAGCATCCGGCCAACATGGTGCTCACACGCGGCTTCTCGACGCGCCCGGATTGGCCTGACTTTGAAGAGGTCTACAAGCTGCGCGCCGGAGCGTTCGCCCAATATCCCATGTACCGTGGCGTTGCCAAATTGGTCGGCATGCAGGTCGCGGATGCCGGCAAGTCGTTAGAAGAAGAGATGCAAGCTGTGCGCGAGCACTGGGATGATTTCGATTTCTTCTTCGTACACGTCAAACCGATCGACAGCGCCGGCGAAGACGGCGACTACGCCAGGAAGAAGGAGCTCATCGAGAAGGCCGACACCCTGCTGGCGGAACTGCTGGAACTAAAGCCAGACGTGATAGTCGTTTCCGGGGACCACTCGACTCCCTCCCAGATGAAGTACCACGGCTGGCAGCCTGTGCCCGTGCTGCTCTGGGGTCAATACTGTCGCCGTGACGACGTGCAGAGCTTTGGAGAATCGGCCTGCCGGGCGGGCGGCCTGGGACCACGCTTACCCTCGAGAGAACTTATTCCGCTGGCGATGGCTAACGCCGGACGGTTGGAGAAGTTTGGGGCGTAATCTCAGCAAACTCGATTGATCCTAAACCATAAGCGAGCACCCCCATGGGTGCTCGCTCGTTTGTTGGTCAGGCACTTAAAGGGTTACTCGTAAGCCAATGCAGCAACGATCTCCAGATCTGACGCCCGCCGTGCAGGGATGAGCGCGGCGAGGATGCCGCAGATCAATCCCACGGCGATGGCGGTGATCACGCCGGCACCCGGGAAGGAGTAAGGAATGTGCAGCCCGGCGAAATCGAGAATCCCGGTCAGGACGATGCTCAAGAAAATACCGCCGAGCACGCCAAAAGCGATCCCCATCAAAGACAGCAATACGCTCTCTGCGACGATCATTCTGCGCACCTGTCGGCGGCGGGCTCCAACAGCACGCAGCATCCCGATCTCGCGCGTGCGCTCGATGACGTTGATACCCATGGCGTTGGCCAAACCCAGCAGTGCAGGAAGCGCGATCAATGCCAGCATGATATTCATGCCGATCGTTCCGGACCGGGCGACCTGTTCCTGGCTCGTGCGCAGCTGTTCGCGTGACAGGATACCGAAACCGGGATACCCGGCTGTTACGGCCTGAAGATCCTCTTCCAACTTTGCGGTGTCTGCGCCGGGTTCCCTGTTGACAAGCAGGAACACATCGTTGCGCACGCCGAACTCGCGGGTCAGTGCGACCTGGTCTAAGTAGATGGAAGGCAGCTTGATGTTCAGGTAGTCCAGGCCGATGGCAGCGACCTGCAGCTCGATCGGTCCGTGATCTCCATCGAGCGTGATCGTATCGCCAACCGCCACCCCAAATTGGGATGCGTAGCGTCCGTTGACGATGACGACGTTGCCGGCAGCCATGCGGTCGAAGGCTGAACGATCCCCTTCCAGAAATGTCAACCCGGCGATGCGCTTGTAAGGCTCGGGGTCGATGCCGATCAGGCGGATTCCCGTGCCCTGGTCGTCGAGAATGTCAATCTGGCGCATGGTGGTCACATCGGCCACTCCAGGCAGCCGGCGCACCCTCTCGGCCAGTTCTGGGCTGGCTCCGAGTGTGTCGTTGGTGACGATTAAGCTGCCGGCCATCATGACGTAGTCGGAGCGCAGACTGTCGTCCAGGTAGTGCAGCGCCCCGCCGTAGACCGACGCCAGCATGCCGCCCAGGCCGATCAGGATCGCCAGCGAGATCATCAGCGAGGTTGTCGTGATTGCTGCCCGGCGCGGCTGGCGGGCGATATTGCGCTCTGCCAGGTTGCTCTCCTGTCCAAAGACAAGCTTCAGCGCCCGGTTGAAGAAGGATGTGATCGGCGTGATCAGCAATGGACCGAGCAATCCCAGGGCGAGCAGGAAGACCAGCACGCCTAACGCCATGAGCGGGAACAAACCGCTGACCAGGCCGGCTACTCCGAGCACCAGGCTGATGCTTCCGATCACCAGTCGGCTGCGGCGAACAGATGCTTCCTGATCTACAGTTTGCGGGCGCATTGCTTCCAGCGGGGTGATCTGGCTGGCCGCGCGGGCCGGGAAGAGCGTGCTGGCCAGCGGGATGCCGATGCCGAAGACGATGGAAACGATATAGGTCAGCGCATCAAAACGGGGTGGGGCAAGCGACTGGCCCATCAGGCTCGCGAACACATCGCTGAGCAGCGCCCGGGCCCCGTAAGCGAATCCGAAACCCAACAGCATGCCCAGCACCGTTCCGCCGACGGCAAGGATCAGGCCCTCATAGAGGATGACGCGCATGACGACCCTGCGTTTGGCACCGACGGCGCGCAGCATGCCGATATCACGTTGGCGTTCGACAACGCTGGTTCGAAATGTGTTGAACATAATCAGTCCAGCGAGCGCCAACGTGAATAGCCCGAACATGGTGAAGATCACGTTCATGAATTCCAGCAGCGCCGCCCACACATCCGCGCCACCTTCCAGCGGGGCCAGTTCATAGCCGCGTCCTAACATCGAACCCACAGCTGCCTCGATCGCGGCGGGGTCGCTGTCTTCTGCGAAGCGCCCCATGACAATATTGACCCGACTGGGCTTGTTGAGCAGGTCCTGCGCCGCATCGAGCGGCATGAAAACCTGCTGGCTCCCGAGCAGCAGACCGGGATCATCCAGCAGTCCGATGACACTGAATGTGGTCCAACCTCCTGCACCGGGAAGTTCGATCGTGTCGCCCGTGCCGATATCAAGTCCCCGGGCAAACTGCTCCGAAATGAGCACGATATTGCCATGCTCCCCGGGTTCCGGTAAACGGCCGGCGACCAGTCTCCTGCCTCCGGCGGTGATTACATTGAAGGTCGGGTCTGTGACGGCCGTGTCGACACCGAACACCTGGACCGTCGTAATGTCATTGCCGTCCGGGGTCTGGTAATGATCTGGCGGCAGTGCGACCGCCCGCAGGATCATCGCGGCGGTCGACTCGACGCCTTGCACTCCCCCGATATTTTGAGCGTATTCTCGCCGGAAGAAGCTGCCATCCCTGCGGGTGACGTACAAATCGACATCCGCGAGTGCCACGGATTGGGTGTTGGAGATAAAGACATCCTTAAGCGCAGGGGACATGCCGTTCAGACCGAACATGATCATGACCCCGATCACGATCGACAGGATCGTCATGAAACTGCGGATCGGTCGGCCGCGCAAGTAGCTGAGCGCTAATGGAAGTTCACGCATGACTGCTCTCCCCCGGGCTCTTCTCTTGAGTTCCTGTGTGGCTGTGATGCCCGTTGAGGATGCGGCCGTCCTTCATCTGCAGGACGCGATCAGCGTAGGAAGAAATCCGGTCATCGTGGGTCACGAGCAGGATGCTTCTCTGCCAGCGGTCGACTGTTTCACGCAGCAGTTTTGTGAAGTCTGAGGCTGCCTGGGAATCCAGGTTCCCGGTTGGTTCATCGGCAAGGATCAGCGAAGGCTCGGTCACCAGAGCGCGTGCGATAGCGATACGCTGGCGCTCGCCGCCGGACAGTTCCTCCGGTCGGTGCTCACTGCGTTCTATGACGTTGAAGCGTGTAAGCCATTCAGCGGCACGCTCCTGTGCGTCGGCAGATTTCATGCCTCCCAATACGAGCGGAAGGGCAGTGTTGTCCAGTGCGTTAAGCGTGGGGATCAGGTTGAAGAATTGGAAGATGAAACCGATGCGCGTGCGTCGCAAATCGGTGAGCGCGTCATCGTCGAGACTACTCAGATCTTGACCCTCAATCATGACGATCCCTTCCGTGGGTCGGTCCAACCCACCGACCAGGTGCAGCAATGTCGATTTTCCGCACCCGCTCGGTCCCATCACGGCGACGAATTCACCGCTATCGACATTCAGTGAGACGTTATCCAGCGCGGTGACCTGAGCAGCGCCGCTGCCGAAGATGCGCGTGAGATTTTCGGTTTCAACGATGTTCATTTTGTTCCTCATTTTTTTAACAATCAAAGCTGACTAAGAGAACGGTTCACCAATAGTTCATCGCATTCCTGTCAGGTTCGAAAGCCACTCCGCGCTCTTGTCCCGACGACGCCGATGGCATGGGTTATATTTTGCGCCAACCTGGCCAATTGTAGTTCAGAACTCTGCGAATTGTCTTGTTTTTTTGGATATGATGCTATTCGTATCTTAAAGCTTCCGCCGGCGCCACATCCGACGCCTGCCGGGCCGGCAAGTACGTCGCCAGCAGGGCCATGCCGTACGCCAACCCGATAACTAATACGATCGACCCCCAGGGGACCTGGAAGGTGAGCCCGGGGACCTCGCTGGCGAGGTCATTGATCATCTGGAATGCCGGGATAAAAGCCAGGCCGGCGCCCAGGCTGATGCCCAGGAGGGCTACAAACGAGGCTTCGATCATAAAACTCCAGGTGACCATCTCCGCCTGGAATCCGATTGCACGCAGCACGCCGATTTGCTGTCGCCGCTCGACGACCGCACGCGAGCTGATCACGCCCAACGCAGCGACACCGACGATTAACCCCAGAGTCAAGAATCCAAGCAGCAGCTGTTCGATCGCCCGCTGCGCAGCCTGGGCATCTTCAATCTCCTGCACTTGGTCGACAGTTTCGAGGCCGTAGTCAAGAAAGGCACTCTCCAGGGCTGCACCTGCTATTTTTGGATCGACGCCCTCAGCTAGATCAATGTAGTAGCGAGTGGGGATGGGGGGATCAGCGAATACCTTTGCGAGCGTGGATTGTGAAGTGATCAGGGCAAAGTTAAAGCCTGCCGTTTGTTCAAGTACTCCGATCACCGTCACCTCGAAAGTCATCCCACGCGCGTCGCGCACGCGTAACCTGATCGGCTGCATACTTTCATCTTCCAGGTAGGGCCCCTCCAACTTAAACTCGGGTCCTCCGATGACGATGCTAGTATTCTGGCGAGAGGGTACCGCAAAGCTGTCGATGACAGCATAGCCGGGACGCTCGCTGATCATTTGCCAGATATCCCCGGCAGATTCGTAGCCCTCGGCCATAACTGCAAATTCATAACCCACCGCATCAGCGTATGCTTCGTCTACCGCTCGCAGTCCGTACCAATCCCAGCTGCCGCCTTCCTGCTGGAGTTCCACATTGAACAGGGCTTCGCTGGTTATGGTCTCAAAGCCGATATTACGCAGTTCAGGCTGGCGGGAAGCCGAGCGTGCAAAATCATGAATCGGGTTGTTGGGGCTGGCGTTTGCACGCAGTTCAAAGCCGCCGGTCATTGCCTCGGTGTTTTCGAAGAAAACCTCGTTCGCTTTGAACATCGTCGCCATGAAGACGACGCTGAAAACCACCACTCCAAACATGCCCAATGTCAGTCCAGTCCGGAAACGGTTCGCCAGCGGGTAGGCGACCGCCATCCGCAGGACAGGGGCAAGCCGCCGGTTGCCGCCGAGGAAACGCAGGATCATGTTCAGAAGCAGGTCGGTGTTGTACATCACAACCATCACGGCCCCGACGACCATCATGAAACCGGCGATGAACAACATCTCGGGCCCGGATTTCAGTTCTGTGATGCCTAGGACCTCGAAGGAATCGGAAGGCAAGGACCAGAAAATCGTGAGTGCGAGCCCGATAAGCGTGAACGCGATCCGTTCGGTCAGTTCCTTACGCCGAGGCAGGATCAAACCCAGTGCCCAACGGATTACCAGCCCGCCGCCAATGAGCGCAAATGAGAAACCCGAAGTGAACAACGCGCCGCTTTTAGCTTGAATTCCGCCCGCCGCAAGCATCACGCCAACGATGAGGGTCAATGGACCCCCACGGAAGGCAGACCAGATGATTTGCAGCAAACTGGCCGGGACAGAAATAATCCATGTCCTCAACGCTTTCAGGAGCTTCAGCCTCCTGAGCTTCTTGAAACCATCTAGAAAGAGGTGCAGAGGCCTGAGCAACCGCTCTCGGAGTGAGATCGGTTTCGGCGGCTGTTCGGGCAGATCCCGAATGGCTGCCACGATGTTCAAGCGGCTGACTCTGCGGGCCGAAATCAGTACCGTGGCAAAGGTCACCAGCACGCCCAGTGAGTATGAGACCGCCAGGCTTTTCATTGTCACGTTAGGTCTGATAGCCAGGTCGGTGGAGGCGAAAGCCCGACCTAACGTAAGCGCGATCACGATGCCGGTCAATACACCGAGCAGGACCCCCACGCCTGCGGCGACGAGATCGTACGCAGTCCCTTCATAGACGAACATCTGGATGAGATGACGCCGTTGGGCGCCGATGGCGCGCGCCATTCCCATTTCAGATTTCCGTTCTGCAGCTAGCATCACGAAGATGAGGAAGATGAGCAGTAAGCCGGAGGCGATCCCGAAGAGGCCGGTGACGACGAAGATCGTTGTAAATGCACTGGCGCCCTGATCTGCGCTGTCTAAACCGTCGCGCTTGGTGTCGTCCACAGTGAATTCGGAAAGTTGGTTGAACTGGGATCCCAGCCTGCGGCGCATTGACTCGCTGCCCCACTCGTGCTGATCGAGGATGCTTTGAACCTCACTTCCCAGATTCTCGTCCGCCAGCAGGCTACGAACCTGGTCGTTCAGGACACCAGCGTCCAGCCCGGCTGCCAGAGAGAACAAATCGGCGCGCGTGTTGCCATCATAACCAATGGCTGCGCTGCGGATGGCGAGCGCGGCGCTGTTGTCGGCCGCGAGACGGTCAAAGAGCCGCTGGCTGGCCAACTCATCGGAGAGCAGCGCGCGTAAATACGCAGTGACCTCTTCGCTGTGCCTGGCACCTCTGACACGATCGCCGGTATTCGAAATCAGAACATTATTGATGCGACCGCTTTCACTGAACAGTGCTTGAGCTTGATGCAGATCCAGAAATGCCCTCGGTGAGCGCCCTGCGGCTGCCACGCCAGCGACCGTGAAGATACGGGATGATGAGCGAAGGTAAAGTTCAAGTTCATCGCCGGGACGGGCGTCCAACGCTTCAGCGGCAGCCTGGTTCAGGAATAGTTCGCGGCTTTCCAGGTCTTTCAGACGCAGAAGGTTGCCATCCGAATCGGTGCGTTCTTCAACCGGCATGAGCGTGTCATCCTCCGCTCGTAAAGCGACGAGGCTCAAGGATCGCATGCTCTGCCGTTGCGTCAGGTTAACGACGGGAACACTCTCACGAATCGACGGGACGACGGCATCGATGAGTGCATAGCCTTCGAGTTCTTTTGCAAAATCTTCATACCAGGACAGGCTGAAGTAAGAGGATTGATGCTGGTCACCATCAACCCGGATGCGGATTAATTCGTCAACCGGTCCGGCTTCCTCGATCACGAGCGAGCGGATCGTGTGCGAGAGGGTATCGCCGGTGACGAATGCGGCGGTGATGATCAGGGTTGCCAGCATCAAGCCAACGACGATCAGCGAGGACTGCGTGCGCCGGCGCAGGATCGGCCGCAGCCCGAGCTTGACCATCACGTTGTTGCGCCAGCCGGTCACGGCCAGGGCGAGCAACACGACCGCGAGCACAGCTCCAAGCGCACTTGCTATTGTCTGCATCTCGAGGCCGAATAACTTCTCCAAGGGTTGCTCCTAATCTGGAGTTTCCAGCATTTCAAACATCAATCAGTGTCACCTGACTGATCACAAACCGGGTTATTCATCGCTCATGGAAGGGATCTGGCTCAATTGGGCGAGCACTTCTTCAGGAGTCTGCTCACCCTCGATCTGTCCGTCACGCATGCGCACGATGCGAGAGCAGCGGGCGGCGACACGGCGTGCGTGGGTGACCAGCAGGAATGTAAGGTCGCGCTCCTCGTTCAGACGGATCAAGACGTCCATGACTTGATCAGCCGTCTCCGAATCCAGATCGCCGGTGGGTTCGTCTGCCCAGACGATCGCCGGGTTGTTCACCAGTGCCCTCGCGATTGTGACGCGCTGTCTTTCGCCCCCGGAGAGCGCCGCCGGGCGGTGATCGGCGCGCTCCGTCAAACCTACCTGTCCGAGCGCATCCATGGCTAGTTCGCGCGCTTCCCTCGGGTTGGTTCCCGAGACCAGCAGCGGCATCTCGACGTTTTCGACCGCGCTTAGCACCGGCAGCAGGTTGTAGAACTGGAAGACGAAACCCATGCGCCGGGCACGGTAATCGGTGCGCTCGAAATCGGACATCTCGGTGAGTGTGCTGCCTTCGATCTCGATCTCTCCTTCGTCGGCAGCATCCAGGCCGGAAAGACAGTTGAGTAGTGTCGTTTTGCCACAGCCGGAAGGTCCCATCACGGCGATGATCTCCTTGCGGCGTACGTCCAGGCTGACGCCGCGCAAAGCCTGTACGTCGATCAACCCGGTGTGATA
>CBFDDM010000130.1:0-8771 GCA_965603565.1 uncultured Anaerolineales bacterium
GAGCTGGTTGCACCTTAATTCTACTTGTCAAGGTAAGAAATGACTTGAAAGCTTGTCCATTGATTGGAGAAGCAAATCCTCGAGCTCGTCCGCAGCCGTCCTGTATACCTCCAGGGACCCGCCCACGGGATCGTTGAAATCGCCTTGCTGTCCAACCAGTTCGCGGAGCGTGTAAACTCGCTCGGCAAAGTCGGGATGGCTCTTCTGCAGCACGGATTTGTGCTCGACTTCCATCACCACGATCACGTCAAACTGCTTCAACAACGTGCGCTCGGTGGGCTGGGAGGCATGCCCGCTCAAATCAAGTCCGCGCTCCTGCATGGCAAGCCGGGCGTTGGCCGTCGCCCGGGCGCCGTTGTAAGCCCACACTCCAGCCGATTCTACCCGCCACTCGTCTCGCTCGCCACGCTCCTCAAGAAGCGCTTCAAATAGCACCTCCGCCATTGGAGATCGACACTGGTTCGCAGAACAAACAAATAGGATCGAGGGCATGTTTACTCCATCGCTTAAAAGCTTGGGCTAGAACTGACCGAGAATGTGCAGATGGCGGTACAGCTCGGAGCCTGAAACCAGCGCGAGCTGTCCCTCGGATTCATCCGCGAAACTTCGGCAGGCGGTCGTGAAGTCGGAGGTCGTGATCAGGTAAGCACCGGTGCAGTCGCCGCGCGCCTGCATATCATTCATCAAATTGCGCGCCTCCGCGATGCCGATGTTCTTGTTCGACGCCAGGTACTTGACCAGCACCTGCTCGGGGCCTTCGGGCGTCTCCTGAGAACCGAGCAGATAACCACCTTGTTCTTCTGGCTCCCCTAAGGGCTCAACCTCCCGGTAGCCCAGCGCTTTCATCAGTGTCTCAACCGCGGCCATCAACGTGTCCGCCGAAAGCTCTGCTAATTTGGAGCGCAGTATCGCCGTGCCCGGCAGAATGCCGGTACCCTGCGGTTCGGGGATCGGCACACGCACCGGTTCCTCGCCTGAGGGAACTTCAAAGATACCACCGAGCCACTCTTCCATCGTGATGCGGTCCTCGAGCTCCGTTGGCCGGGTCCCTTCAGGGACATCCGACGGGAGCAGGTTCTTTTCACTCAGCACGCGGTACAGGTTTTCATCGACCGTCCCCGCGACCCAGAATTCGTAAATATTGACTGGAACAGCCCTGAAGATTAATGGATGCAGATTCAATTCGGCCTTCAAACGAGAGGCCGGGTTCCAGTGGTGGTCGAAGTGAATAATATAGGTCGCTTCGACCAGAGCGCCTTCGCCTGTATCGACTCCGGTTTCGAGCAATAGCACATGCCAATGATCCTGTTCGCGGAAGGCGCTCAGTATCCTCTGCCGTTCTTCTAATGGCTCACCTCGATCGAGTTTCAACACGCCGTAAGGCTCAAGCACGGGATGCAGCCGATCGACACCCTCTTCCCGAAATTGGCTGAACACGATCGCCTTGGAGCCGGAGGCCGAGATCTGCTCGATCAAATCGACCAGTGCACGAACCTTGGCGCCATCGAGAACCCCCGGAGAAAAATTGGCTGCCACCTGCAGCTTGCTCATGGCAGCCTCGATATGCGATGGCTGAGCCGCCTCGCCGAGCTGTGAGAGCCGGTGGCGCTCTTCCGCAAGTACGTTTTCATAGCGACTGGCCTGCAGATCCGTCAGATCCAGCCAGAGCGCCTCTCGACTGCGCGCCGGGAGTTCAGAACGCATCTGTTCTTTTGTGCGTCGCAGGAAGTACTTCTGGAACTTCCGTTTGACATCAGGAAGCGAGATCCCGGCAGTGCCCTTGAGTTCCTCCGGTGCGAGGAACTTAAACAATCCGGTCCAATCCTCCGCAGTTTCAGGAAGCGCGCCGGCAACAGCCCAGCGGATATCCGATCTCAATTGATTCAGTGCCCCGGGAAAATCACGGAAGCGCAAGCCCGTCACCTGTACATCGTCCAGCAGCACCAGATCAAAGTGCATATCGTCGCCCTTGAGTACTCCGCCGTCGATGTCTTCCCGCAGCGTCTCTTCTGTCACCAGGTAGACATGCGCCGGCGCTGACCAGTCCAACTTGCGTAGATCCAATCCGCCATGAACCGCCGTAACCTGCAGGCCCGAAGTCCAACAAGCGAGCACACGCGCGATCGAGCGCATGCCGCTCTCCTGGCAAACCAGCAGCGCCCGCTTGATCTGGTGCTGCTGAAATTGATTCATCATGGCCACACATGCTGCGACGGTCTTGCCAGTGCCAGGATCATCCGCAAGCAAATAGGTATCGTGACTGAGCAGAGCATTGATCGCTTCGATCTGCGTACTGCGCAGCTCTCCAGGCAGGATCCAGCCAGCGTTCTCTGAACCCAGAACGGTAGGCTCCAACATCGGCTGGAGTAGATTCAACCTCCCGGGAACGTCCTCGGCTTCCAGGGCACCGTTATTACGCACCGGAGTGTAAGAACGCGGTAAGTCATTCGGACCACAGCGCTCGAGATCACCACGTTGGGCGAAAGCGGCGCCATGTATTGCAACTCGTTTAAGCCTCGGTTCAAGCCTCTCAGCACTGCTCTCGATCCGAAATGCGGCAGCGAGCTCGTAAGGGTCTCCCCTGACGACGCGAACATCCCATGGGCTGGCGGATACGTTCCCCGTCATGCGCACGTCGATGTCCTCGATCCCGGTTATCGCTCGCGGGGGCAGATCTCGCTTGAGCGGGTATTGTTGAACTGCGGTGGAAGGAATGCGCGGATTCTTGGCGGGAAAGGCCGCTGCCGGCTTCATGCGGGCGCTGCGATTGCCCGGCTTGATCGCTACCGGGGACAAGTTAGCTCCTCGTTTGCTCGCCGATGGAGAGCTGGTGAGCCTCTTCAACCGCGCTGCGGATCCTCAGGAAAGGCTCAACGATGTTTCGCCCTCGCAATCTGCGCGGCAGGACTTCCCGGCCGGTCTCGGCCTCGTTCTCGTGGCCGGGCAGCGCCTGCAGGACATACTGACCATCAACGGTGGCACGCACCCACAGTACGGGGATGTCCACACGCTGGCGCAGTTTCAGGAACTCGGCTTCTCGTACCAGGATCAATTCGGGCGATGCCTCGAGCGATTCGAGCAGCGGCACGCCGATCAAATCGATGGAAATGTACTCCTGAAGCGTATCGCCGTAGAGGATTTTCTGAATGCTTGAGGGCTTAATCACGCCGCTGACCCAGAACTCGATCGGCCGGGTGAGCGCGTCCGTGACCAGGCAGCCGCCACGAATGATCTCACCTTGCTCGAATTTGGTCAGATCGAGGAAACAAATCTTACGCTCCTCGAGCGGTTTATCGAGTGACTCAGTCATGGTATTCATCTCTCCGCATGCAGGCCAAGGTGTGGCACTACTTGCACAAATGTAATCTGAAGAGGTGCCATCCGCAAGTCGTCAATGAGTCCCATTGACCCTTTATGCAGTTATGTTTAGCACATGCCAGATTAGTTAAGAAGAGCGGTCAGGATAGCCTGGCCGCTTCAGTAACTTTATTCAGTCGCAAAATTGAAATTACTTGGAACTCACCAACTTCTGTTCGATGAGGTAATCGAGGATCTTGCGGGCGTTTTCTTCAGGCGTGTTGGCGACGGTGTCCACGACGATCTCCGGATGATCGGGAGCCTCATAAGGGTCGTCAATGCCGGTAAACCCTTTGATCTCGCCGCGGCGTGCCTTCGCATATAAGCCCTTCACATCACGATCCTCGCACACTTCCAGAGGCGTGTCGACGAACACCTCGACGTAGTGACCGTCTCCAACCATGCTGCGCACGTCGTTGCGTGTGGAGCGATAGGGACTGACCGCCGCGCAAATCGCCACGCCGTTGTGCCGCACCAGCTCAGCGGCGACAAAGCCGATCCTGCGGATGTTGATATCGCGGTCCTCTTTGCTGAAGCCAAGACCCTTCGAAAGGTTCGTACGCACCACGTCGCCGTCCAACACCGTGACATGCCGGCCGTGCTCCTGCAGCATCACGGTGAGCACCTCGGCGATCGTCGATTTCCCTGCACCGCTCAAGCCGGTGAACCACACACAGAAACCCTGCTTGTGGCGCGGCGGGTAGCTGTCCGCCAGGATCTCGGCAACCTCCGGACGCGTGAACCAATCCGGCAGCTTCATGCCGTTGTTGAGATATTCATCTCGAACCTGGGTGCCCGAAAGTACGGCGGTCGTGGCACCTTCGGGGACCTTGCCCACCTCCTCGTAGCGATCTTCCTCCGGAAGGTAAACGAGCATCTTGAATGGCACCATCTTAACGCCCAATTCGTCCTCATATTTCTCGACCATTTCCTGGGCGTCATAGGGCCCATAAAACGGGTTCCCGTGCGAATCGTTGCCCGGTCCTGCATGATCGCGACCCACGATGATGTGGTTGGCGCCGTAGTTGCGGCGGATGAGCGCGTGCCAGAGCGCCTCGCGCGGCCCAGCAACCCTCATCGCCAACGGCAGCAGCGCCAGAAGCACCCGGTCAGGGTCATAATAGCGCTCGGCTAACGCCCGATAGGTGCGGACACGTGTGAAGTGGTCGACATCGCCCGGTTTGGTCATGCCCACCACCGGGTGCAGGAGCAGTACGCCGTCGATCTCTTCCGTGGCGCGCTTGGTGAGTTCCTCGTGCACCCTGTGAAGCGGGTTGCGGGTCTGAAATGCAACCACGTTTTCATGGTTAAAAGATTCCAGGCGTGCACGCGTCTCAGTAGGTGTCAGGCGCAGCTCCTGAAAATCATAATGCGGCGGCTGCGAGAGCACCTTCATCGGGCCAGCGATGTTCAGCTTGCCCCAGCGGTGCATCTCCGCCACAAGTGGGTGGCGCAGGTCACGCGCGCCGAAGACCTTGTCGGAGACCTCGTCCCGGTCCCATTCATACACCTCCTCGATCGTCATCACCGCCAGCAGGTAGTTCTTGGAATCGCGCAGCGCGAGGTCCTTGCCAACTTCGATATCGTCAGAGGGATCGACGGGCAGCGTGATCGGAATGGGGAACAAGGCTCCCGACTCGAGTCGCATCTCATCCAGCACGCGCTGGAAATCAGCCTGCCCCATGAATTGGTCCAGCGGAGAGAAACCGCCCACGGCGAGCAGCTCCAGATCGCAGACCGCCCGATCGGCGATCTGGATCGAGGGCAGCGAAGCGGCGTACTCCTTCAGCTCCTGGTTTTCTTCCGGAGCGACGATTAAGTTCACAAGTTCGCCACCGTAGGGCTCAATGCATTTCACGGTGTTTGTCTTTTCCACAATAGGCTCACCAAATCATTCCTTGATCGAAATCACGTGATCGTAACAGCCCAGTCTTCACACGCAACGACCCACTATTCTAATCGATTTTGACCTGGGGAGCCGGATGCGGATCGTCTCCCCGCCACACGCGTGACCTATCCCAACAAGGATCCGAACCCAGATCAATCCGGTGACGTCGGCAGTCCGGGCATCTCGGGACCTTCCCGACCAACCAACTCTGCCAGCGCGGCGGTCAGGGCGGTGCGATCATCCCAGGGATACTCAATCGTCCCGAAACACATCGACTGCTCGTGTCCTTTACCGCATGTGATCACCAGGTCCCCTGGTCGTGCAATCGCCACTGCCCTGCGCAGCGCCTCCCCGCGGTCGGGGATTCGCAGGAAGGTCTCGCCTTCAACCCCACCTTTCGCCTGCGCGCCGGCTGCCATCTCGGCAAGGATGTCCTCCAGCGGCTCTGTGCGAGGGTCCTCCGCCGTAAGGATCGTGAGATCGGCAAGCTCCGCGGAGACCTCCGCCATCAACCGGCGCTTCTCGCGGTCGCGCAGACCGGCTGAGCCGAAGACGGCAATGAGCCGCCCTTCGGTGAAATCCCGTGCAGTCTCAAGCGCTCTTTTTAATGCATTTGGAGTGTGTGCAAAATCGACGATGGCGGTGAAGGGTTGACCCATATCGATCGCCTGCATCCGTCCAGGAACGCCCTCGAGAGCCGCGATCCCCTCTGAGGCTATTCGTGGGTCTATCCCCAGTCCTTCCACGGCCGCAGAAAACGCCGCCAGGATGTTCGAGGCGTTATAGGTGCCCACGAGCGGGCTGGAAACGCTCACCCGGTAGTCTGGCCCCTGAATCTGCATCTGGAGCCCCTCCAGACCGCTCTGGATCGCCTGTGCGCGTACGTCGGCACCATTGCCCACGCCATAATCAACGATTTTCGCGCTCACGCGTCGCTTGAGCGGTTCGAAGGAGCGATCATCCCGATTCAGGATCGCCGCCTTGGCAATTCCATCAGGCTTGACGTTTTCAGGGTCCAGGTTCTCAAACATCATCGCCTTTGCATCGAAATAGCCCTCATAGGAGCCATGGTAGTCCAGGTGCTCGTGGGTGATGTTGGTGACCACAGCGATATCAAACTCGATGGCGGAAACCCGGTGCTGGGCCAAACCGTGCGAGGTCGTCTCCAGAATGCAGTGCGTCAGCCCGGCCGAGACCATGCGCCTGAGGTAGCCCTGCACATCCAATGCATCTGGCGTCGTCACGTGCAGGCCGGTATCGAGCACTTCATCTCCGATGACGGCGTTGACCGTCGTCACCATCCCGGCGCGGATGCTCGCTTTTTCGAGAATCTCGAAGAGCAGGTTGGCGGTCGTCGATTTGCCATCCGTCCCGGTGATGCCGATCATGACGAGTTCGCGGGATGGATGTCCATGCCAGGCGGAAGCCAGCTCGGCCAGCGCCAGGCGCGCGTTGGATACCTGGATGTAGGGAACGCTTAAATTTGTTGTTTCCCGCTGACCGACCACTGCAGCCGCACCGTTGGTGACGGCAGACGCGATGAAGTCATGACCATCCACGCGGTCTCCTGACACCGCAACAAACAGCGAACCCGGTCCCACAAAACGCGAGTCGGCGGTCACCGAGGTGATTTCAACCTCTGGCAGACCGCCGTGTTTTTTATCGCTTAAATTGTCGATCAGCTCAACGAGATGCATTCGCACCTTGTTTTGATGCAGACAGACTGCTTATCGCAGCGTCTGTTTCAATCCGTCAAGTTTGCCGGACACCGACCCATCCAGGACCTTGTCACCGACCCGGATGACGAGCCCACCAAGAATATTAGGGTCGACTCGGAACGTGATTGTCGCCGATTCGCCCAGCCGGCCGACGATATCCTGACGGATGGTTTGCTGTTCCTCGTCCGTCAACGGCAATGCGCTGGTCACTTCGGCGCTCGCGCCGGAAACGCTCTCATCTTCCAGCAGCACAATTCTGCCCTCTTTAACACCGCTGAAGAATTCTTCGATCAAAGCATGCTGGCGTTTTTCATCCAGCGCTTCGCCGATCACTTTCTGAGCGGCTGCGATCGCAAGTGCAGCCACCTGTCCACGCAGGTCGCTCAGCGCCTGCTCCTTCACTTCCTTAGCCTGCTCTTGGGCATTTGTCCTGATTTCGACCGCTTCCTGCTCTGCATTTTCTTTGATCTCACGGCGCACTTCTTCGCCCCGCTCCGTGGCTTCACGCACCAGCTTGCTGGCTTCTTGCTGGGCTTTAGCGATGATCTCTTCCGCTTCTTGCTCTGCGTTTTCGCGCGCCTCAGACGCTACTCGGGCATCTTCCAGCCCTTTCGCAATGCGTTCGCGCCGTTCCTCGAGCATATTCAGAAGCGGCCGGTACATCCAGGCGATCAGGATGACCAGAATGATCAGGAAGTTGAATACCTGGACAATGAGGTAGCCGAGGTTTATTCCAAGACCTTCCAACGGTTTGCCTCCTCTCGATTGTCCGGGATTAGCCGACGAACAGGATCAGCATGGCGACGACCAGGGCGTAGATGGCTACGGCCTCAGCAAATGCGATCGCCAGGATCATGTTAATCTGAATCGTTCCGGCTGCGTCAGGGTTACGGGCGATGCCCTGCACCGCGCCACTACCAAGGATACCAATGCCCAGGCCCGCGCCAAGCGTACCAACCATGGCGAGTCCTGCGCCAAGAAACTTCAAACCTTCTGCCAGTGCAACGGCTGCTGCTTCTTCCATGTCCTGTCTTTCCTCCTAAGCAATGAGTTCCAAGTTCTATTCGAACAATAGCGTGCTATTAATGCTCTTCGCCGTGATCGTCGTGCGATTGCGTTGCCATCGTCATAAAGACCATCGTGAGCATACCGAAAACCAGCGCCTGGATCAGTCCCACCATGAACTCCAGAAGCAGGAAGCCTGATTGGACCACCACCGGCACGAGCGAGCCGATAACGAAGAGCAGAACCATACCGGCAAAGATGTTTCCGAAAAGTCGGAAGGAGAACGATATGATTTTTGCGATCTCCGCTACCGTTTCGAGGATACCCACGAAGATATCAATGAACGGCATCAAGACGTCGAACGGCCCTAATTTGGGCTTGGTCCACATCTGGGCGAAATTCTTGAATGCAAAGAATTTGCTGAAATAGTTCAACCCCAGGGCCTGTACGCCGATCACCTGAGTCATGACCACCGAGATCAACGCCAGCGCCACGGTGAAGTTCAAATCGGTGGAGGTCACACGCACCCAGGGAGTAAAGCCGACGACTCCCTCGGGGTAGGCATGTTGCTCACCTTCTTGCTCGTGTTCACCTTCGGTTTCACCGACATAAAGAGCCTCGCCCCCCGTCTCATCCAGGTGCACCTCGTCTGTGATCGTTGAAACCGGGAAATCGCCGATCGTGAAGAGCGTTTCGGTCTCATAGGCTGGCAGCGGCGCATGCGGTTCATGGAACGTCCCGATGCTGTCTACGCCCGGGAACAATTCCATCCAGTTGACGATCAAGACCAGCAAGACGATCGT
>CBFDDM010000131.1:0-8758 GCA_965603565.1 uncultured Anaerolineales bacterium
CTTTCGGCGATCGAGGCGGAGCACTTCATGTTGGCGCCTCTGATTGCCGACGCGAATCGCTTTGGCATCGTCATCGCCGGAAGCGGAGACAGCGCCGAGCCTTTCAGCGAAGAGCAAGGTGTGATTTTAGGAAGGATCGGTGCGATTTGTGGACCTCTCCTGAAACTGGCTCTTGAGCAAGCCCGGGGCGAGAGCAAAGCACGACAGAGCGGCCATCCGCTGACCGCGCGTTCTTCCTACACGGATGCGCTCCTGCAAATCACGGGAGAGCTTGCCGCCAGCATGGATCTCGACCACCTGCTTGGGCGCGTGTTGACGATGCTGCGCCAATCTGTCGGGGCCGACCAGGGAGCTTTCCTCCTGACAGCGCCCGATTCGGACAATCTCATCTTGCGCGCTTCGAGCGGCAGTTTCCCTGCACCACCGCCAGGAGGTCGGCCCACACCTTTTCGAGCGGGTAAGGGTCTGGCAGGCTGGGTGATCCAGAATCGCATCGCCGTTTGTATCGCTAATCTCACCGAAGACGAACGCTGGGTGCCTTTCGATGATGAAAGCCCTCAACAGCACAGCGCACTCGTTGCTCCACTGATCGTGTCCGAAGAAGTGCTCGGTGTAATCGTATTGCTCGGACATATGAATCACGCCTTCAACAACGAGGATCTCGATTTGGTGAGCGCGGCAGCAAACCAGATCGCTCCGGCGATTCATAATGCCCAGCTGTACCACTTAATCCAGGACCAGGCTGAACGTCTCGGGTTTGCGCTGCGCACACAGCAAGTTGAAGCCAGCCAATCCCAGGCTGTTCTCTACGCGATGACAGATGGCGTGATCGTCACCGATCCTTCACTTCGGATCCTTGTATTTAATCCGGCTGCCGAGTTGATCCTGGGCTTGTCTCGCACCGGGAAGCTTGGTCAGCCAGTAAACGAGATTTTCAGCGACTACGATGAGGCCGGTGGTGCAATTAATGAGCAGCTAGAGATCTGGCGTGAACGCGGCGCGTCGGCGCGATCAAGGAACGTTCCACCGAGAAGGATTGAAACCGATCAGAGCCGTCCAACCTGCGCCCGTCATACTGGGCGATGATTTCCTGGGCACGATCACCATCGTGAGAGATATAACCCGTGATGTGGAAGTCGACCGGATGAAATCGGAATTCGTCGCCACCGTGAGCCACGAACTCCGCAGCCCGATTACACCAATTAAAGGTTTCGTGGACCTGCTCCGTATGGGAGTTTCTGGAGAGATAACGGAAGAACAAGCACATTATCTCGAGATCATCCACAAGAATATCCACCGCCTTGAAATGCTGGTTGACGAACTGATCGATATCTCGCGCATCGAAGCCGGAAAGGTTGTGCTTTCATTCCAGACTCTCAACGTCGAGCAGCTCCTCGATGAACTCGAGACGTACCTTGACCATCGCAGCCAGACTGAAGGCAAGCAGATGACCTTTCAGATAAAGAAGGAATCTAATCTGCCCGACATTTGGGGAGACCCGGAGCGAGTCCGTCAGATCCTCACAAACCTCGTCGATAACAGCTTCGACTACACACCGGAAGGGGGAACCATCCGTGTCGATACTCACGACGTTGGTGATCAAATTGAGATTGCGGTAAGTGACAGCGGTATGGGCATCGCCGTAAGCGAGCAGGAGAGAATCTTTGAACGCTTTTACCGTGGTGAACAGGCGCTCATCATGGGCGTCGCCGGCGCCGGTCTGGGCCTTTCCATCGCATTAACCATGGTTGAGATGCACGGCGGTAGAATCTGGGTCAACAGCGCCGGTATCCCGGGCAAAGGCTCCACATTTACAGTGTCACTACCCGTCGCCTCTCCAAACCCCAAACCTGAGAAAGTGGTCCGTGAACAATGATCACAATTCTTGTAGCTGATGACGAGAAACATATTCGTGAATTGGTTGAGATAACGCTGGAGCAGAACAACTATCATGTGCTTGTTGCGGCCGACGGCGAATCCGCGCTCGAATTGGTCACGCGCGAGCGCCCGGCACTTGCGTTGCTGGATATCCGCATGCCCAAAATGGACGGCTACGAGGTTTGTCGCCAGATTAAACGCGACCCCGCCATCGCACACATCCCGGTCGTGTTCATATCCGCAAAAGCCCAGGAAGATGAAATCCAATGGGGCTACGAAGCCGGCGCACAGGATTACTTGCTTAAACCATTCGACATGGAGGATCTGCTTCTAAGAGTCGAACGTCTGCTGGCTTGACCCGCGTCTTAAAACCTCGCCGGGGTGTCTCCAGCTTGTGGCGTTCCCGTCGAGACGATTCCTGGCCACATTTCCTCTCTCTCCACAAGGGCCGTTCTTGTCATCACGATCCCTGCCGGCTGGCGCCGGCACCGCAGGCAAGCTTTCAGACTCCACATAGATAGGATCTCCGAGCAGACTTGCCTGTCCACCTCTAGGCCTCCCGAAGGGCATTTTCCCGGGTGCCCGAGGGCCCGATCTGCTGGATGCCCAATCCACTGCACACCATCACCTGGCCGCCATATGCTCTTCTCTTTCCTTCCGGCCCGTATGTTATACTGAGAAATAAGTGAATATCGCCCTCGGGGAGCTGTAGATCTAGGCTGAGAGGAGGGTTCAAACCCTCGACCCGTATCACCTGATCCGGATAATGCCGGCGGAGGAATGGAGATCTGAACCAGACATCCCTCTCCGGTAAACGGACGGAGGGATGTTTTGCGTATTGTCATCTTTAGCAACGGTAGTTTTAAACACGCCGAAATGGATCGTACCCGTATCCAGGAAGACGATCTGCTTGTCGCAGCTGATGGAGGCCTGCACCACTGCCAGGCTTTAGGCATGACGCCAGATTTGCTGGTTGGTGATCTGGACTCCGTCGATAAAGCGCTGATCGAGAGCCTCACAAATCACGGTGTCGAGGTTCGAGAACACCCCACCCGCAAAGATCATACCGACCTCGAACTCGCTCTAGAAGTCGCAATCGCGCAAGAACCGGATGAGATTTTGATCCTCGGCGGGCTTGGTGGACGCTGGGATCAAACACTGGCAAACATCCTGCTGCTTTCACAAGCGCGCTTCCAGGGCCCTCGCATCAAGCTGATGGATGGTCCCCAGCAAATTGAACTGATCTCTGCTGGTCAAACGCTGGAAATCAGCGGAGCACCCGGCGCGGTCGTTTCGCTCATACCGATCCACGGCGACGCACAGGGTATCTCAACGCAAGGCCTCGAGTATGAACTAACGAATGGCACCCTCAAATATGGTGCCACCCGCGGTGTAAGCAACGTTCTGAATAAGGAAACCGCGCGCGTTTCCGTCAGTGAAGGTCTGCTTATATGCATTGTTATCGAACCAGGTTTCGAAACGACAGAAGCCTGAAAGGGAGGTTTCAATGAAGAACAGATTAAACACATGGCTCGTCTTCGCGCTCATTGCCGGGATGTTGATCGCGGCATGTGGTCCACGGACAGCTACGCCTGAAACACCAGAGGCAACCACCCCAGCGGACATGGAGACGCCTCCTGGTCAAGTTGGGACCCTGACCGTGATGGGTCATGATTCGGTTGAGGTTTCCGAAGACGTTGTGGCGACCTTCGAAGAGGAACACAATGTTGATGTTCAATTCCTCAAAGCCGGCGATACAGGAACCGCTTTAAACCAGGCGATCCTCTCGAAAGAGAATCCGCTTGCCGATGTATTCTATGGTGTTGATAACACCTTCCTGAGCCGCGCTCTGGAAGAAGGCATTTTCGAGGCTTACGACTCGCCCATGCTCGACGTTATCCCGGATCGGTATAAACTCGATCCGCAGAACCGGGCGCTGCCGGTTGACTACGGCGATGTCTGCCTCAACTTTGACAAAGCCTACCTGGAGGAACAGGGCATTGAGCCGCCTGTCGACCTCGACGATCTCACCCAGCCGGAATATGAAGGGCTGTTTGCGGTCACCAATCCAGCGACATCTTCTCCTGGTCTGGCCTTCTTACTGGCCACGATCGGCTTCTTCGGAGAGCAGGATTACCTCACATATTGGGAAGAACTCGTAGCTAATGACGTGCTGGTAGTGAATGATTGGGAGACGGTGTACTATACTGAATTCAGCGTGCACGGAGGCACACGGCCGATCGTGCTATCGTACGGGTCCAGTCCACCGGCAGAGGTCTATTTTGCTGAAGAACCACCCGAAGAACCGCCAACCGGGGTCGTTCACGAAAACGGGAGCTGCTTCCGCCAGATCGAATTCGTCGGCGTGCTCTCCGGCACGACCAAGCCTGAGCTCGCCCGGGCCTGGATTGATTTCATGCTCTCGCCAACATTCCAGGAAGACATGCCATTAAATATGTTTGTCTTCCCTGTCAACCCCAATGCCGAACTTCCGGAGGTGTTCGCCGAACACCTGGTCATACCGGAACGTACTGCTGAAGTAGATCCCGAAACCATCGATGCTCAGCGCGAAGCGTGGATCCAGGCATGGAACGAGACGGTCCTCCAATAGCGGATGAGAACGAATACAGCAGCCCGATAGCATCGGCGGCAGGTCGTAAGAACCGCAGCGCGCTGCTGCTCGCGCTGTGGCTTCTGCCGCTGACCTTTCTGGGCATTTTCTACATCTACCCGCTGCTGAATATCACCTCGGTCAGTTTTGCTCGCGCCGAGGGCAGCCCGCTTCTCTCACTATGGGAAGCAATCACAGCAGCGCGCACGCGCGCCGTGCTGTGGTTTACAATCTGGCAGGCGGTGGTCTCGACTGCCATCACGCTTTTAATCGGCCTGCCCGGAGCCTACCTCTTTGCCCGCTACCGCTTCCGCGGCAAGCAGTTCCTGCGGGCGCTCACCAGCATCCCGTTTGTCCTGCCCACACTCGTCGTAGCAGCGGCTTTCAATGCACTGCTTGGACCGCGCGGCTGGGCCAATATGGGACTCATGCAGATCCTAGGACTATCACAGCCACCGATCGAGTTCTCCAACACAATCGTCGCAATCCTTACCGCTCACGTGTTTTACAACACCACCATCGTCTTGCGGATGGTTGGCGATTTCTGGTCGCATCTCGACCCTCATCTCGGCGACGCAGCGCGCATCCTGGGGGCCAATCGCTGGGAGGTGCTGCGCAGGATCACGATGCCGCTATTAGCACCCGCTGTCGCCGCTGCGGCGCTGCTGGTGTTTATCTTCGATTTCACCTCCTTTGGTGTGATTCTGATCCTCGGGGGTCCCCGTTTTGCCACACTTGAAGTCGAAATCTACTATCAGACGATCAGCCTCTTCGACCTTCCTACCGCAGCGACGCTGGCGCTTCTCCAGCTGCTCTGCACTCTTGCGTTGACCATCGCGTACACGCGTCTCAGCGCAAGGC
The DNA here is from genome assembly GCA_965603565.1 of uncultured Anaerolineales bacterium. Lineage (GTDB taxonomy): Bacteria > Chloroflexota > Anaerolineae > Anaerolineales > E44-bin32 > E44-bin32. Next base: position 5,351 of record CBFDDM010000131.1, read on the forward strand.
TCTCACGCCCGCTCGAGATGCGCGGTCGCGAAGTAACCCAGCACCCGCCCAGGCGCAGGGTCGAAAAGCTGGCCGTGACGATCAACGTCATCCTGCTGGTCACGCTTCTGGTCACACCGTTATTGGGACTGACCATGCGTTCATTTACACGTTTTGGCACCGCGCCGCGCGGCCAGCAGGTTCAACAGGGCTTCACATTCAACAATTACCTTGAATTGAATGAGAACCCCCAGGGCTCGATTTTTTTCGTCACGCCCGCCGCGGCGATACGAAACTCGCTGGTTTATGCAGGTGCGACCGTGCTGCTGGCGATCATGATCGGCCTGCCCGCTTCCTGGGCGCTGGCTCGTGACCAGTTTTCGCGCATCAACCGCTTGTTAGACCCGCTGCTGATGCTCCCGCTGGGCACTTCTGCGGTCACCTTGGGGTTGGGCTTCATAGTCGCACTGGACTCACCGCCGCTCAACCTGCGCGCCTCACCCATCCTCGTCCCGATTGCACACACGCTTGTGGCATTCCCATTTGTGGTTCGCAGCCTGACACCGGCGCTGCGCAGCATCCAACCCAGACTGCGTAAGGCGGCCGCTATCCTGGGGGCGAATCCGTTTCGGGTCTTTCTGGCCATCGACCTGCCGCTTATCGGGCGCGCCATGCTTGTGGCTGGCGTGTTCGCATTCACGATTTCCATGGGTGAATTCGGCGCCACCGCGCTCGTCGCCCGACCGGAGTTCCCCACCATCCCGGTCGCGATCTTCCGCTTTCTCTCGCGCCCGGGAGCGATCAATTATGGCCAGGCGATGGCGCTCAGTACGGTTTTGATGGTTGTCACGGCCGGGGGTATGCTTTTAATCGAGCGCTTCCGGGTGGCCGACATCGGCGAGTTTTAACGCATTAAAGGGTAGATCACATTGAACGGACTGCAGGTTCGCGATATCGACAAACATTTTGGCAACACCATCGCCCTTGACGGGGTCAGCTTCGATCTCGAAGAAGGCCAGATCCTCTCCGTGCTTGGCCCGAGCGGGTGCGGCAAGTCAACCTTGCTGCACATCATTGCCGGCCTCGAACCCGCCGATGCCGGGCGTGTCAGCTGGAAGGGTAATGATCTCGCCAACGTTCCACCACACGAGCGCAATTTTGGACTGATGTTTCAGGAATTCGCCCTCTTTCCACATATGGACGTCGCCGAGAACGTCGCCTTCGGGCTGCGCATGCGCGCCATGCAACCGGCTGCAACCGAGGCGCGCACGACACAGGTTCTGGAACTCGTGGGGCTGGAGGGATTTGAGGATCGCAACGTCGATACGCTCTCCGGCGGTGAGCGGCAGCGTGTTGCGCTGGCGCGGTCGCTTGCTCCCCAACCCAGACTGTTGATGCTCGATGAGCCCTTCGGCTCACTCGACCGCACGCTGCGCGAACGACTGATGCTCCAGCTGCCTGAAATCCTGCGTGGTATGAACCAGACAGCAATTTACGTCACACATGATCAGGAGGAGGCTTTCGCCGTAGCCGGTCGGGTGGCAATTATGCAGGCAGGCCGTATCGTCCAGGTCGGCACGCCAGAGGAGATCTACTGCAATCCTGCCTCGCTTTTCGTGGCTCGCTTCCTGGGGTTGTCAAACCTGCTCCAGGTTGAGTCGGTCCTGCCGGAAGCGGGCAAGGTGCGCACGGCGATCGGCGAGTTTGAATATAGACAGGATGTATCCGAGGGGGCGACCCTGCTGGTGCGACCAGACCAGGTAAAAATAGGATCGCAGGGGCCCACGGTGTTGGACGGTGAAGTTGTCCAGCGCTCGTTCCGTGGTGGCATCCAACGTCTTAAAGTCGAGGTCGATGGGACCGAGCTAGTTTTCGATTTCACCACGGGAACTTCTCTTCCTGAGGCTGGCGAGACGATCCAATTGAGTTTTGACCCGGACGATGCGCTGCAGGTGTTGGAATGATTGAGAGCATCCGGGTTCACAAACTCGACGAACACGGGCAGGAAGTCTGGAGCTACCCTGCCGAAGTGCTTGATCAAAATCCTTCATTCCTCCGCCTGGAAGCACGTTTTGACCGTAATGACATCGCGGTTGGCTCGCTCCTTCTGAGAGAGAACGACCGGTTTATTGAGACCTTCTTTTTTAATCGTTGGTACAACATATTCGAGGTTTTCGATGGGGAGAATGAGCGCTTCAAGGGCTGGTACTGCAATATCACTCGACCGGCCTGGATCGAGGGGGCTCACCTTTACGCCGAGGATCTCGCCCTTGATCTGGTCGTGACTCCCGACGGACGTTTTGAGATCCTTGACCAGGACGAATTCGATCAATTGGAGATATCCGAAGAGGACCGACTGCAGGCTCTGCGCGCTCTGCATTTATTACAGGAGCAAGCGCTGTCAAGTTCAGGCATCTTCGAAGACCACACTGAAGTTTGAAACGCCAGGCCGGCAAGCCACACAGGCTTGCTGCCTCACGAACGTGGGATAGCCAGCCGCTCGCCCTCATGAATTGAGAAGACCCATTTCAGCAACAATCTCTAGCCAACCTGATCAAGGAGTACAATACAGATGCTTGATAACCCGAACTATGGACTGAAAGGGGATTCGTCATGAAAGAAACGGATCGCAGCGCACTCATCGCACTTCCTATCGTCATCCTGGTCGGCATTGGTGTGGCAATTGCTGGAAGCCAGGGGGGCGCCACCGTCGCCGGCATCCCCTTATTCGCACTCGCCGTTGGGCTGGCATTCCTATTTCAATGGGTGGCATTCATTCCTGCCTACATTATGCAAACCGAGAAGTTCTACGACCTGACCGGGAGCATCACCTACATCACCATCATGGTCGTGACCGTCTTGTTGAGCCCATTCAAAGACGGTCGCTCGCTGCTGGTCATGGCGCTGGTGGTCGTCTGGGCCGGCCGACTGGGTACATTCTTGTTCCGCCGCATAAAGAAATCCGGCAAGGACGAGCGTTTCGACGATATCAAACCCTCGTTCCTGCGCTTTCTGAACGCGTGGACACTGCAGGGCTTATGGGTGACATTCACCGCCTCGGCCGCGCTCGCCGCGATCACGGCTACGACTCGCAAGGATCTCGGTTGGTTTGCGCTGGTCGGTTTCCTGATCTGGGTGTTCGGCTTCGCGATCGAGGTCGTCGCCGATGCCCAGAAGAGCCGCTTCAAGGCTGATCCCGCCAACGAGGGAGATTTCATCTCCAGCGGTTTATGGGCCTGGTCGCGCCATCCCAATTACTTTGGTGAGATCATGCTCTGGATCGGGGTTGCGATCATCGCAGTGCCCGTGCTGCGCGGCTGGCAGTGGGTGACGATGATCTCACCGGTCTTCGTAGCACTGCTGATCACGCAGATCAGCGGCATTCCGATGCTCGAGAAACGCGCCGATGAGAAATGGGGAGGTCAGGAA
>CBFDDM010000132.1:0-8527 GCA_965603565.1 uncultured Anaerolineales bacterium
ACCAGGGGATCTACGACGCCGTCGGAGAGAAGCTGCGTACAATCTTCGACTCGCAGATCGTCGCGATTTACTCCGCAGATACTGAGAAGCGCATCCTGACGAGCGTGTATGCATTCGAAAAAGGGCGCAAACTGGATGTTGTCTCCCAGCCCTTCAGTTCGCTGCACGATTTCATCTTCGAAAAGAACGACACGCTGGTTTTCAACGGAAACTTTCCGGAGTTCGCCACCCGGTTTGAGGATTACCGCGTGTCCCAGGGCGAGATGCCGCGTTCGATCGTGATCGTGCCTGTGCCCAGGAGGAAGGATCCGGAGACGTTCGTCACCCTGACCCTCCAGGATGTGGATGGTGAAAAGGAGTTCACCGAATCAGATGTGCGCTTGCTGGAGACACTTGCGAACAGCATGGGTGTCGCTCTCGAAAATGCACGTCTCTTTGATGCCGTCCAGCGAAGCAACCGCGAGCTGAGCGAAACGCTTGAACAGCAGTCGGCAACAAGCGAGATCCTGCGCGTCATGGCTTTGTCCCAGACTGAGGTGCAGCCTGTGCTTGAAGCCGTCGCTGAAAACGCCGCCCGTTTGTGTGAGGCAGATGATGTGCAGATTTATCGTGTGGATGGAGATCGGCTTCCCCAGGTCGCTCACATTGGCCCGCTTCCGGCACTGCACGACGGCGGGTCCCTCCCGCTGGTGCCTGGTCTAATCACCGGCCGGGCGATTCTCGAACAGCGTACGATTCACATACATGATCTGGCTCAGATTTCGTCGGATGAGTACCCTGATAGTTGGGAGCTTCAGAAACGTCTCAAGCATCGCTCGGTGATTGTGACGCCGCTTCTACGTGAAGGTCAGGCAAGCGGCGCGATTGTCGTCCGCCGCAACAGGGTCAAACCCTTCTCTGATCGTCAGGTCGCACTGCTGGCAACTTTTGCCGATCAGGCAGCGATTGCCGTTGAGAATGTGCGCCTCTTCAATGAAACGCAGCGGCTGTTAGATGAAACTGAGCAGCGTGCCGCCGAGCTGCAGATCATCAACAGCGTCCAGGAAGGGCTGGCCTCCAAGCTCGATTTGCAGGCGATCTATGATTTGATCGGAGAGAAGATCCAGGAAATCTTCGATGCCGATACGACCTTCATCGCATTTCATGATCGCGAGCAGGATCTGGTCTTTTCACCCTATTACAACGATCGCGGTGCCCGGACGTCGTCGGTCAGCCGCAAATTCGGATCGGGGCTGGCAGAGCGCGTGATTTCATCAGGTGAGCCGCTGATGCTGGGCACGGCAGAGGAAATGCGCAGACTCGGTTCGTACGAGATCGCCTCACCGGGATCGGACAAAGATTTGAACGAATCGTTTCTGGGCGTGCCGATCTACCGGGAGGGCAAGACGATCGGCGTGACGAGCGTGCAGAGCTACAAACAGCACGCGTTCAGTCAAAACGACCTGACCCTGCTGCAGACGCTTGCCAATTCGATGAGTGTGGCGCTGGAAAACGCACGCCTGTTTGCTGAAACCGAAAGGTTGCTAAAGGAATCTCAACAGCGCGCCGCGGAGCTGGCAACGATCAATGCGGTAGGACAAGCGCTTGTCGCTGAGCCGGATTTAGACGCGCTGATCGGGTTGATCGGCGATCATATGCGCCAGATCTTTGAAGCGGATATCGTCTATGTCGCGCTGCTCGATCAGGAGGACGCGACGATTCGATTCCCGTACACCTACGGCGAAGAATTCGAGCCGCTCCAAATGGGGGAGGGGCTCACAAGTAAGGTCATCGAGACCGGAAAGCCGCTTCTGATTAACACAGATATGGATAAGCGCCGGGAGGAAATGGGCGTGACGCGTGTAGGTAAGCGGGCTGCGTCGTACCTTGGTGTCCCCATCCAGATGGCCGGAACGACATTTGGCGTGATCAGCGTACAGAGCACGCGTAACGAGGATATCTTCACCGAAAACGATATGCGTCTCCTGAACACGATCGCCGCGAACGTGAGCGCGGCGATCCGCAACGCCCAGCTGTTTGATGAGATCACGCGTCAGAAGCAGTATTACGAAGCGGTCATCGAAAACAGCCCCGCTGCGATCGTGCTCCTCGACATGGAAACAACGGTCACGGGCTGGAACCCGGCGGCCGAGAAACTCTTCGGTTATACCGAAGCCGAAGCGATCGGCCGCAATGTCGATGACCTCGTCGCCCGCAGGCCAGATCTGCACTCCGAAGCGGTGCGCTACTCCAACCAGGCGCTGCGCGAAAAGCAGGTCCAGATGCTGACGCGGCGCACGCGCAAGGATGGTTCCTTGGTGGAAGTGGATGTTTCCGGGCTTCCCGTCAGCGTGGATGGTGAGTATGTTGGCTTTATCGCCATTTACCACGATGTGACCGAGCTGCAGCATGCGCGCCTTGCCGCGGAAGAAGCCAATCGCGCTAAAAGCACGTTCCTTGCGAACATGAGCCATGAACTGCGCACGCCGCTAAACGCCATCATCGGTTTCACCCGAATCGTCAGGCGCAAAGGCGTCGACTCGCTTCCAACAAAACAAATTGAAAACCTCGATAAAGTTCTGGAGAGCGCCGAACACCTCTTAAATCTAATCAACACCGTGCTGGACATTTCAAAGATCGAAGCTGGCAGGCTAGACGTACAGGCGGATGACTTCGAGATCGAACCGCTAATCAGAGAGGTTGCGGAAACCTACCAGCCGCTTCTCCAGGAAGGGGTCGAAATGCGCGTCGGGATCGAATCGCCGGTCGAGATGCTGCACACCGACAAGGAGAAGGTCAGGCAAATCTTCATCAACCTGCTGAGCAACGCGGCGAAATTCACCCACCACGGGCAGATCATACTGTCTGCCCGGCAGGAGGGTGAATGCCTGTACGCTGATGTCAGTGATACAGGCATCGGGATCCCTGCAGACGCGCTCGACCGGGTTTTCGAGGAATTTCAGCAAGCCGATACGAGCACGACACGTCAGTACGGTGGCACCGGTCTGGGCCTCTCGATCAGCCGCACCCTGGCCCGGCTGCTGGGTGGTGACCTGACGGCGGACAGTATCGAACGAAAAGGATCCACCTTCACTCTCTCAATCCCATTGAGGTACAGCGAATCGCAGCAGAAAGCCGTGCAGTCGCAGGTGTCCACCGGTCAAGTGGCGATCTACGATGATAAACTGTTGATCCTGTCAATTGATGATGATCCCTACGTGCATAACTTATTGGAGGAGAACCTTAGTGAACACGGATACCAAGTCGTAGGTGCCCGCAGCGGTGAGGAGGGGCTGCGGTTAGCGCATGAATTGAAACCGTTCGCGATCACGCTCGATATTATGATGCCGAGGAAAGATGGCTGGCAGGTGCTGCAGGAATTGAAGGCAGATCCAGAGACGAGAGAGATCCCGGTGGTCTTGGTCTCGATTGTCGATAAGCACTCGCTGGGTTACAAGCTTGGTGCTGTAGATTACCTGGTAAAGCCGTTAGAACAGGATGCTGTACTCACGGCGCTGGCACGCATCCAGGCTCAGGTGGGCAATGGTTCGAGTATTAACTTGCTGGTAGTGGATGATGATCCCGACATCATCGATCTCATCAAACAGCTGCTCGATCCGGAGATATATTACATTGAAGCCGCCCCCGACGGCGCCCAGGCATTGGAGAAGATTCATGTCGATCCTCCGGATGTTGTGCTCCTCGACCTGATGATGCCGCACATGGATGGTTTCACGTTGATCGAAGCGCTCAATGAAGAAAAACTGGAGATCCCCGTGATCGTCCTCACCGCCAAGGACCTGAGTGCATCCGAAATCGATCTCCTGGAAGGCAGTGTCCAGAAGATCATTGAGAAGAATGGGCTTGACGGAGAGGATCTCATGCGCGAACTGGAGCGTACGATTGAGTCCATACGACCGGACCTCGAAGCGGAAGGCACGGATCATCTAAGAGGTGAAGGTCAATGAAGAAGATTTTGATCGTAGAGGACGTGGAGATCAACCTCGACTTGCTTGTTCAACTGCTTGAGGATCAATTTCAATTAGTGATCGCTGGCGATGGTGCGGCGGGTGTCGAGCTAGCTCACGTCGCAAAGCCTGATCTGATCATCATGGATATGTCATTGCCGGTCCTGGATGGTTGGTCGGCGACGCATGCCATCCGCACCGATCCAGAGACTGCTGATATCCCGGTGATCGCTCTCTCCGCACATGCTATGAACGCCGAAAAGCAGCGAGCGCTTGACGCGGGCTGCAGCGCATATCTCACCAAGCCCGTCGATGAGGGCTTGCTCTTCAAAACCATCGATGAATTGATTAAGGTGAACGCATGAGCACACGCACACCGAAAATGTCCACCCCATCGAATCTTGATGCTTCTCCACCGTCAGTCCTGTTAGTCGATGATGAACCCCTGAATCTCGACCTGCTTGAACAGGAACTGGATGGCTCGGGTTTTGAGGTGCTCACCGCTTCGAATGGTGAGCAAGCTCTGGAGCTGGTCGCATCATCCGCGCCCGACATGATCTTCCTCGACCTGATGATGCCTGTTATGGATGGCTATTCCGTGCTCGAGCGGCTCCAACAGGATGAGGTGTGGCGTTCCATCCCGGTCGTGATCATTTCGGCGGCGAGTGATCTCAAGAACATCGTTCGCGCCATCGAGATGGGCGCCGTCGATTTTCTGCCCAAGCCCTTCGAGCCGGCCATCTTGCAGGCCCGTCTGAACGCCGGTCTTGAAAAGAAGCGGCTATACGATCTCGAGCAGCGCTACCTGCTGTCGCTTGAGCGCGAGCTGGAAATTGGACGCGAGATCCAGGCTGATTTTCTACCGGCGGTGATCCCCCAACCGGATGGCTGGAAGATCAGGGCGCATTTCCAGGCGGCACGTGAGGTCGCCGGCGATTTCTACGACGTATTCGATATCAGCCCCGGTCAAGTGGGGTTACTCGTAGGCGATGTCACCGATAAGGGCGTCGGATCAGCTCTGTACATGGCCCTTTACCGCAGCCTGCTGCGGGCGACGCTGCTGGCAGACCAGCTTACTGACGACGGCGAGGCGGGCCAGTGTCAGCCGCCGGAAGACTGCCTGCTTCGGGCTGTCACGCATGTGAACCGCTATATCTGCAAATTCCATGACTCGGCCATGTTTGCCACGCTGTTTTTTGCTGTGCTCGATACCGACAGTGGACGGGTGTGCTATATCAACGCCGGTCATGACGCCCCCTATGTCCTGCGCGATCACGAGATCGTCCAACAAGTAATGCCCAGCGGTCCTGTGGTGGGCGCGTTCGAGAGTGCCAGCTACGAGATCGAGACCTTCGTCCTGGAACCTGGCGATCAGCTGGTGCTTTACTCGGATGGTATCCCGGATGCGCAGAATGAAGACCGGGAAATGTTTGGTGCGCAGCGGCTGCGGGATCTGCTTCAAGCGAAACACGGTGAAGCGCACACTTGCTTTGATACGGTCCTGTCCGAAGTAGAAGCTCATATAGGGGAAGCGATCCAGTTTGATGACATCACGCTGATGGTCGTCGAACGCATGGAATCCAGCTCAGCTTCGAATTGAACCCTCAGCAAGGGGAGCTTTCATAAATATCCCCCACGATTAAATCCGGGTATGGATAGGGCCGCCTGCCCGGTTGCCCCTTTCGACAATCTTCCCTGGTACCCACACAAACTGATCCCTTATTAGTTCATACTCTACTCGAGACCACGATTCAGACACGGGCTTCAACCCGTGCATTTTCGATCCAATTACGCGGTTGCTTTAATTGTTGAGGACCAAAACTGAATAAACCTCGCGCAGGCGAAAACCTGCGGCTACAGCGTCATTTCCTCTCCGAGTGCCAGTGTACCCTGGTTACCAAGCCCACATCCCTTGATTCCTGATTCCAAATTCCTCCACTTCCCTCCTCGCCAAAAATATGCGATAAAGCATCATCGTAGTTACCCAGAGGGCCCCCATGAAGATCCGGACCGCAATCACAAAGAAGGATCGCAAGCGCTTCATTGAATTTCCATACAACTTCTACCGGTCCGACCCGGTCTGGGTGCCGCCCTTGCGTTCTGAGCTGCACGGGCAGTTCGATCCCGGGCAGAACCCCTTTCTCGACCACTGCGAGTATGAGCTCTTCATCCTGGAAAATCATGGCGAAATGCTTGGCCGGGTGGCAGCATTCATCGACACGTTGGCCGTCGATTTCTGGGGTGAGCCGATCGGGCTCTTCGGCTACTACGAATGTGTGCCGGACCCTGCGGCTTCGAAATTGCTGCTCGAAGCCGCTCGGGATTGGCTCGCTTCCCGTGGGATGAACTCCATGCGGGGTCCATGGACATTTGTCTCCCAGGAGTGGGGTTTGGTCGTCGAAGGATTTGATGAACAACCGGTAATCATGGCACCGCACAATCCACATTATTATGGCGATCAAATGACGTCGTTTGGATTGGAGAAAGTAAAGGACCTGTTGTGCTATTCCATCTCGGCGGCAGACGGCTATCAGATCCCGGAGCGGATCCTGGCACTAACGGATAGAGTTGCCGAGCGCTACGGGGTGACCGTACGACCGATCGATATGAAACGCTACGATCAAGAGGTCGAGATCATCCTCGAGTTATCCAACGCGACGATCACGGGCAATTGGGGCTATTCTCCGGTGACGGAGGCCGAAGCGAGGGCTGTCGGCCGCGATCTCAAGCAGATTGTTCAACCATCCGGCGTGATGATCGCGGAGGACAGGGAAGGGCGCGCGATTGGATTCGCGATTGCACTGCCAGACCTGAATCAACTGCTCAGCGGTTTGAACGGTCGGCTCTTACCCTTTGGATGGCTCAAACTGCTCTGGGGGCTGCCGCGTCTTTGCCGTTATCGTATGTTTGCACTGGGCGTCCTGCCCGAATATCACGGCAAGGGAATCGATAGCCTGATCTATCGGGCACTCTACGAAGCCCTTTTCACACCAGATCTTTGGATGGAGATTAATTACGTGCTCGAGGACAACGTCCCGATGAACAACGCCATCCAGAAGCTGAACGCTGTGCCGAGCCGGCGATACAGGATATATGAAATGCGGTTGGGGGCAGATCGATAAGTGAGGAGTTCCAGGTCTAAAAGCTGATATACACACAATGAACCTAGCATCCGATCATTCATAGAAAAGAAACCAGTTTGCCATTCCATTTGTCACCTGGCCAGCTGTCCGATAAGGATCGTGGATTAAACTCTACCGCTCTCCCGGACCCGGTAACCTACCAGATAGCCCGCGCCCATGAACAAAGCCGCTCCGATAAATGGGAGCCGCCAATCGAGATCGAAGACAACGCCGCCTATCGGGGGTCCAAATATTCGTCCCAGGCTTCCAAATGCATTGCTTAGCCCCATCGTGACTCCCTGATCCATCTGTGTTCGTTTTGAAGTGAGTGCGCTTACTGATGGCGACACAAGCGCATTCGCCAGACTGAAGAATGCTGTAGTGACAAGCAGCAGCCAGAAGCGATCGGCGAGCATCATCGCAATCAAGCCAAGTCCTGAAAAGAGAAATCCCAGCTTCATGACCATGACATCGCCCAAACGTCTCGTCAACGGGCCGACGAGGACTCCTTGGCCGATAGCCATCATCAATCCGAGCACGGTAAATACCACGCCGACTTCCCGGGTGCCGTAATTAAATCGTTCAAGGGCATATAACCCGAACACTCCGAAGAAGAAGGTCAGTCCCGCCATGACAAAGAAGGCTTCGATAAGCAGAGGCCCGATTGGACTGAAGAGCGCATTCCACCAGGCCTTCACGTCAAGAGGCGGAGTCTTTGGCCCTTGGGTAGATCGATCGGGGCTTTCCAGCGATTCGGGAAGAAAAATAGCGATGGATATCACCGATAACAGTGACATCCCTGCGGCAAAGAAGAAAGGCGCTGATAGTCCGAAATCAGCCAGCAATCCACCCAACGCCGGACCGAATATGGTGCCGATGCCGGCGGCAGCGCCGAGCACCCCCATGCCGCTGCTGCGATCTTGTTCTGATGTGCTGTCAACGATATAGGCCATCGTCGTTGGCGAAGTTGCCGAGGACAGGATGCCGGAGAGTATTCGGGCGGCAAACATCATCCAGAGCTCGGTGGCTAACCCAAATCCAACCATGGTGATGCCGTAGCCAAATACACCGATCATCATGATCGGTTTGCGTCCGATCCGATCCGAAAGGCTACCCCACACAGGACCGAAGATCAAGCGCATGATCGCATAGGACGCGACAAGCAATCCAAGTTCTGTCCCGCCGGCACCGAGGTTTTCCATATAGAAAGGAATTATCGGCATGACCACACCGAACCCGACCGTGACCACGGCCAGTGCGAAAGCAAGGATATACAGGTTCTTCTTGTTGCTTTTCATATTTGCCTGAAGAGTCCCGGCAAGTTCAGGTTCAACCGGGGTTCTTCTCCCATGCTACTTGCGTTCCGGGTTCAAGATGACGTAGCCAGAGTCCCCGTCCACGGTGATTACCTGGCCGAACTCGATCAGCCTCGTGGCGCTACCTGTACCAAGCACAGCA
>CBFDDM010000133.1:0-8278 GCA_965603565.1 uncultured Anaerolineales bacterium
CGACTCTCGTCGCTGTTCGACGCGGCTGAATGAATTCGCTAAGCTGGAGAGCATCGCCGACGTTTTCTGCGCCGCTCAGGCCGACGAGATCATCGGCCAGGATCTGGGGCAAACTTTCGACACCTGTATCTTCAGCGTGGAAGATCGTTCCGCCAAATCCTTTCAGGAAGAAGCTTCGATGATCATTAACAGCTTTGGCGACCTGAAGATCATCGCCACCGAATCCCCCGAACATCCGGAGGAGATCATCGCCTACATTGAAGCCGGCGCCTGGGATTACGTCTCGCGCAAACAAGGCACGATGACCCTCATCCATAAGCTGCATTTGTCTGCGGTCGGGCAGTCGCAGCTCGAACCGCCTGTCACCGCCGCGCTGATGAGCCGGATCCATGAACTCGCCCAACTCCGTACGCCATCCCTGAACCGCTCCAATGGGATTGGCACGCTTACACCGCGAGAAAAGGAAGTGCTCGCCCTGATCTCACGACGCATGACCAATCGCGAGATCGCCGAAGAACTCGTGCTGGAGGTCGGCACGGTTAAGAACCACGTACATAACCTGCTGAGCAAGCTCGAGGTCGACAACCGTTACGAGGCGGCAGCGCTAAACTATGATGTCTCGACGCGCGTGTTCGCGTCCATGTAGGATACTTGAAGGGGTGTTTGTTCAATGCGTTTACTTATCATGACGGCTGAAGAAATCATGGCCACGTTGTGGGAAGCGGCGTTTTCCGATGACGAGAACTACGAGGTTATCGCCGTTGAGACGGATCCCCACCGGGTCAGCGATCACGCCGAGTCTGCTGATCTAGCCCTTATATGTGTCGTGCGCTACGCTGATGAAGGCTTGGAGTGGGTGCGCCAGATTAAGCAGGACTCGCCGGACCTGAAAATCGTCGTTGTGGGCGTGACATTTGAGCAACCAATACTGCTCTCCTACATCGAAGCAGGCGCGTCCGGATTCATCCCTCCCGACGCCGATATGCAGCAGGCACGTAAGCACTTAGAAGGAATCTATCAGGGTGAAGCGCGCATGGACGGCGATCTGATCCCGGCCTTGATCGAGCGCCTACGCGCCCTGCGCAGCTCGTATGTAGAGCCCGACACGGACGGCCGCAGGCTCAAGCTGCTCACCCCGCGTGAGCAGGAGGTCCTGGGCCTGATCGCTAAGAAGATGACCAACCGTGAGATCGCTGACACACTCGTCATCGAGGTTGGCACGGTCAAGAACCACGTGCACAGCATTCTCGAAAAACTTGAGTTCGACAGCCGCTACGAGGCCGCAGCATATTACCTCACGAATTCGACTTCAGTGCCGCGCATGATCCACTAGATGAGTCTGCTCCGGTCCGAACGAGAGGTGCCCCATGCTTGCTAGTTTGCCATCGCAGGTCAATATCCTGCTGGAGATCTTGCTTGCCTTATTTTTTGGAGGGCTGATCGGATTCGAGCGGGAACTTGTGGGAAAACCTGCCGGACTGCGCACGCACATGCTGGCGGCTGCCAGCGCCACGCTCTTCATTGCGCTGGGCAATTACGTCGTCAACGATTTCGATTTTCCGGGGTTCGTGCGCACGGACCCGATCCGCATCATCCAGGCGATCATCATCGGGATCAGCTTCTTGGGTTCCGGCACGATCATCCAGCGCGATGATGGCGACTATATTGCAGGTCTCACAACTGCCGCATCATTGTTGGCCGCCGCCGGCATCGGGATCAGCGTCGCTCTGCGTCAATTCATCATTGCTGGGGGCACCACCCTGATTATTCTGGTCGTCAACCGGGCGCTCGGATATATCGGCCATCGCATTCCGGATGATTCACCGCCACCCCCAGACCATAAACATGAAGAGACTTAAACCTCATTGAACGACGCTCCATGCATCTGGTCGTCCAGATAAACTTTCATTTCCAGCCCGCAGATCCTGGTTGATCACCAACGGCACATGCGCGCCCAGCCTTGCGCCACGCCAAAGAGCGGGTTGATCAAAACTTGAATCTGTTTACTGCAGCAGGATCTTATCTGCCGACTTTTCTGATCGCTTCGGCCTCGAGGAAAATGCGCTTAATCTGCGGATGCCGCTCGCGGATCTGTGTCTCCAGCCGGTCGACCGCCGCGACCATCGCTTCGGTTGAAAGCCCGGACTTAAAGCGCAGGTCCATGTTAAGCAGGATTTCCTTGGGGCCCAGATGCATCGTCATCGGCCTGTAGGCCGCCTCGACTTGTGGATCCTCCTCAACGAGGGCATGGATCGAACTCACGACCCTGTCGCTCGCCGCTTCTCCCAGGAGCAGTTTGCGGCTCTCGTAAGCAAGGAACACGGCGACGGACATCAAGATCACCGCAATCACGATCGAGGCCAGCGCGTCCAGAATCGGCATCTGCAGCCGGTGGCCGAGGAAAACTCCCAGAAACGCCACGAGCAATCCCGCCAGGGCGGCGGCGTCCTCGAACAACACCACAAATATTGCCGGATCTTTACTTTGCTGTATCGCCTGCCAGATCGAATCTTCCCCGGCGACCTGCATCAGGGCCCGCAAAGCGACATAGAAGGCAAACGTCTCGAAAACAACTGCGCCGGCGAGCACGACATAATTCCAGAACGGGTCGCCGAGTTCCGCCGGGTGCTGCAAATGCAGTAAACCCTCATAGAGCGAGATGCCCCCCCCGACTCCGAACAAAACGATCGCCACGATCAGGCTCCAGAAATAGAGCTCTTTGCCGTGACCGAAGGGGTGCTCCCTGGTCGGTGGTCTGCGGCTCAAGCGGATCCCTAACAAAAGCAAACCGTGGTTGCCCGTGTCGGCCATGGAGTGGATCGCCTCGGAGAGCATCGCCGAGCTGCCGGTAATCCCGGCCACGACGAACTTGCTGATCGCGATCAGACCGTTCGCGGTCAGCGCGGCGTAAATCGTTACCGGTTTATCAGAGCTGCCTCCAGCCATGTCTCCTCCTGAATGATTTGTTATGACAGATCAAGCTTGCTGATCTTCGCCAGTGTTCAGCGGAAGTGAAATTCAAACGTCACCGGACGGTGATCTGAACTTCCTGATCGGCCCACCGTCCGGGCTTCCAGCCCGACGATCTGCTCATTATAAAATACATAATCGAGACGAATGACCGCAGGCAGCGGCAGGCGCCTACCGTTCGGATAGGAAAACCCCATAGTAGGCAAAGAAAGTGAGTGCCGCCGGGATCAGAAGCGCGCCCGCGATCCAACGACGGAGCAGCAGCGTCAGAGGCAGCAGCACCAATGCGGGCATGAGCAGGATGCTCAGGAAACTGCGTGCTAACCCGACGAAGGCGTTCGCTTCGGTCAAGAACAGGTTGAGCAACAATATCATCGTTAGCGCCAATCCATACAGCCCTGACAGCCAGACCAGACCGTGCCCTAAAAAATTGCGCCATCGACTCATACATCTGTCTCCGATCCTGCTCCTGCTCTAATAATACAAAGCGCCGCCGCGGTCGCGGCGGCGCTTCGTCCCGGGTCCGGCAGCTCTAGCGATCTCCTCCCGGACCCGTCTTGATCGGTGAATCTCCCTCCGCCTCACAATCCGAGATAAGCCCAAACCGACAACAGCAAACCCCGGACTTCAAAATTGTTAATCCCCGGCTCGCATTCTGCCCAAAATCTCATCTTTAATGCAGCCTGCGGCCCTTATTCTACAACGCGCCGGGAACGAGCACCTGTATCGCCGCCGGCAGAATCTCGGCCGAGACCGGCAGGGTCCCGATCACATCCCCATCGGCTTGCACGACCGCTTCGGCGTCACCATCAATCTTGATGCGTTTAATGTCTCTCAAATGTACGCGCGAATTAACTCTGCTCCGGCCGCGCAGAAGCTGCCAAACCGTCCCTTTCAGTGAGGCCTGTTTCACCGCGAACATGCGCAGCAAACCGTCATCCGGCAGGATCTCACCACCAAGGAAGATGTCCGGGAGTCCCAGAATGCCCATATTTAGAATGGCGATCTCCAGGAACTCGTCATCCAGCTGCTCGCCGTCTAATTCAACGGAAAAACGCTTCGAATTTGCGAGAGAAGCTTCCTTCAGCCCCGAAAGATAGTATCCCATGACGCCCAGTCTTTCCTTGCTTCGGGCCGTCAAGTTTTGCAATGACTGGGAGCTGACGCCGACGCTGACAGAGATTGTATAAACCCGCTCTCCAACCTTGATCACATCCAATGCGCGCTTGCCGGAACCATCGACGAGCAGATCCAACGCCCGATCAAATGCAAGCGGGAGCCCCAACGCGACCGCGGCACCATTGGCTGTCCCTGCCGGGATGATACCGATGGGAACATCCCATCCAACCATCTCGCTCGCAACCGCCGATACGGTCCCATCACCTCCGACGGCGACGATCGCCTGCGCCCCGTTCTCGATCATCGTTGTGACCGGACCGGAGAGCGGCCGACCCGATTGCATAAAGTGCAGGTCGAACAGCATTTCATTTTGGGTAGCCCATTTTCCAAGTGCCCGTGTGAAACGGTTGAGATTGAAATTCGCAGCCCCAATATTAATCACAAAGCCCACATGGATCCCATGCCCTCTGTACATCTGCTGATGGCGCTTCAACTTCCCAAGCGACTGTTTGCCCTGATCCTCGATCAGCGCAGTAGGCCACCCTGATGACGCATCTACCAATAGAGGTAAATCCGGCACAACTTCGATTGAACCATACTCGCGGCGCGTATCCCTTCGACGTTTCATAGGTTCCCCTGGTATGACTGTCTACCGATACACCTGCTTTTTCAGTCTGAATCTTTCTTCACCCACTCGTCATCTTTTTTCTCGTATTCACCTTTGACCGCGCTCCAGGCGACCTGGTGGGCAGTCTGCTCATCGTCATACTGTTCGCTGGCGCTGTTGTAAGCCTCCTTGTAAATCTCCTGCGCATGATCGGGCAGGTTATCCTTGACCGAGTCAGGAAGTTCTGAGGTGCTATCGTACGGCATACTGTATCCCTCCTGAAGGTATTCAAGTTATTTCTAGCCTAGCAGTGCCGGGTAGCCCTTGCGATAGATCGAAGACACAGGATCTGATCAGGAAGGATATAGATGCGCACCAGATCATCGCCTTGAACTCAATCCGATGGATCAAGTTTCTCCTGTTGGGTCCTAACCAGGGTGCTTTCCCGACCTGGTTGGTAGATGTTAATGATGCCCTCTACGGTTTCGAAGAGCATAAGCACCGTGCCGACAAACAGCCCTGTGATCCCCGCTAACGCAGCAACCAGCACGTAATAGACAATCCGGAACCAGTCGGGGGGCAAACTTTGCCCCTCCTCGATCGGAAAGTTGAACAGCAGCAGCATGAGCGTGCTCGCCACCAACGCAACCGTATTGAAGCGCGCTATGTTGCGCACACGTTTGTAGAAACTGCTCTGCAGTTGGTGATCTGCGGTGCTGCTGATGCTCAAGATCGTCAACATCAACGCCAGGATCGTCGCAGAGGCAGTCACGATTCCCATCGTCAGTGAACGTGCCGCCTCAATCAACGTGTCCAGTAATTGCAGTGCCTGCGTATCCGAATAGACGAGTCCGATCACAAATTGTGCGCCTACCGCGATCACGCCTGTCAGCAAACCACCAACGAGAGCGCGTTTGCTGCCGACAAACAGGAATCTGTCACTCCAGCTCCCTGCGCTGCTCTGGCTTTCCCCGTCGCCCTCAACTACCTGCTTCTGGTCCTGCTTTTTTGCTTGATTGACCATCGCCTCAGCCTAACCCCACGGATTAACAACGGTTCCATTACTCTCTGTCGCGCCTCAAGACACTATAAAGATCGGTTCGAGTGATATCTATATGCAGGAGATATAACCGTAGACCCAATCTGGCAACACATATCCCCGGCTCTACCTTTGAACGATCTCCTATCTATTCCACAACCGTGTTTATTGAGAAAAAATGGGGCTGCCGGATGCTCTCGCATCCGGGCGTCTTTATGAATTTGAACCTTTTCTTAGAAAGGTAATGCACACATGTCGGATCAAATCACGAAGAACATCGTCGTGGGCATTGAGGCAAAACGCTGTTTTGATGCCTGGTCGGATTTCGAGCACTTCCCGGAGTTCATGGAAAACATCCAATCTGTCCACATCATCGGCGGGAACAGGAGTCACTGGGTGATGGAGGGTCCGCTGGGCCAAAAGATCGAGTGGAACGCAGAGGTTACCGAATATCAACCCAACGAACGCATCGCCTGGACAAGTATCGATGGCGATATCGAAACAAGCGGGCAGGTAACTTTTCAGGGTCTCCCCGCCGATCAAACCGGGGTCACCTTGATGATGCAGTATATCGTCCTGGCCGGGGAACTCGGCGAAGCCGTTGCAGAGCTGTTCGATGACCCCGAGCGACAGCTGATGCAGGATCTGCGCAACTTCAAGGACTACGTCGAGAACCGCTAAAGACTATCTGGTAGACCACAGGAAATGAAACCGCCCACCTCCCCATCAAGGTGGGCGGTTCACTGGTATGCCCGCTAGGTTATTGCTCTTCTCCTCATCAACAACCCGCCTGTCGGACAAAATTCTGCGCTTGAGCCGGATCCTGGGGACTATCTGCTCTCGATGTAGTCCTTGCGAACCGTAGCGCCGACGATGATCGCCGCACTGATCAAGACCACATTTTTAACCATGTATTGACCTTCCATCGTCAACACGAATGGGAAGCCCTGCCAGACAGCACCTGGCTCCAGGACGATCGGCGAAAGAGCGCCGATCATCTGAAAAAACATCAACAGGATGACCACTCGCAAGAATACGCCGGCTAAAAATCCCAAACCGATGAGCACCTCGAGCACGCCGATAGCCGGAATGAACAGGCTGGTCGGCATGAACTCGAAGGACTGCCGGATGAGATCGCTGGCCGGGCTGGCTCCCGGGAACAGCTTCAGCGCTCCAAACCAGACATAGACGAGCCCGAGTGAGATGCGCAGTAGCAATACACCGTGTTCAGCCATCCAATCGGTTATCCGACGATCGAATTTTTCGAAGGAATTGCCAAATATGCTTTGCCAGAGATCCGTTGTCGCTTCTTCTTTCATCGTTTCAACTGCTCCCCGCCCGTGGATGATCAATACACAAAATAGAATAGAGGTCCCGAATGCGCGCGCCTATGTACCGTGGATACACAATGCGACACAGGGGCTGGAAGCAGGGATGTATCTGCCTATCTATCCTATTTACTCCGAGGATATATGCCTCGCCTCGCGATGCGATGTGACAATGAAATAGGGGGGCGCCGGACGGCTAGCGATCGTGCAGATGAAACGCCGTGAAATTTGTTGGTTGACCAGGCGATGCCAGCAGACCAGCGCGCCTAGTGTATGAACGCTTAACTTAATCTTATCGACCCGATCTGAAGGTCTCGTACTTATGCATGCAAGCAACAATCCGCCGGGGTGGGATGCAAATCCGTCTTCATGGCAGCAGCGTTTACCGATTATCGCGCTGGCGCTCATCGGCTTGCTCATCGCCGGCTACCTGTCGATGTATCAATGGGGGATCCTATCCGTCGTATGGGAGCCTTTCTTCGGAGATGGCAGCCGGGAGGTGCTGACCTCGCGCTTCTCGCGCCTGCTGCCGATTCCAGATGCGGCGCTCGGTGCCATAGCATATGTGCTTCATGCGGTGACCGGCGCCATCGGAGGGGCAGCGTCGTTGGAAGAACATACCCTGGATCGTGCTGCTCTTCGGGTTGGCTGTAGGTCCGCTGGGTCTGGTGAGTTTGCTGCTCGTGATCATCCAGCCCGTGCTGCTGGATGCCTGGTGCACGCTCTGTCTCGCTTCAGCGCTGATCTCGGCACTGATGATCGGTCCCGCGATAGACGAAGTTCTGGCCAGCCTGCAATCGCTCAAGCGCGTTGCGACGCAGGGCGGTTCTCTGTGGCATGCATTTTGGAGGGGTGCATGATCGCCAGAATCCTCTCGGCGATGATAGGCGTCTGGTTCATGGCCGCTCCTGCCATATTGAATTACGGCGGAACCCTGGCTGACAGCGACCGTATCGCAGGACCGGTGATCGCCGTAGTCTCGATCATCGCTGCCTCTCAGGTCACGCGTGGGCTGCGCTGGACCGTGATCCCTTTCGCGGCCTGGCTCATCTTGGCCCCAATCATTCTAGGCCAGCTCGAGGCGGCGATCTGGCTCCACCATCTCACCCTCGGAGCGATGCTGATCGCGCTGACATTTTTCGGCGGCAAGTCTCAAAGCCGGTTTGGGGGCGGTTGGTCGGCGCTATGGGAGAAAGATTCACCTGACATGGACTG
>CBFDDM010000134.1:0-8222 GCA_965603565.1 uncultured Anaerolineales bacterium
GCAATATGTTTACGAATATCGCCTTCCTCAATATAGCCGGAGTTGTCCCGGTGGTTTTAATCGCATATAAGTTGATCGATTATGGCCAAATGAAGGTGGGGGTTGGGCTTTACGTACTCTATCTCATGCTGCTCCTGGTCGTTAATACAACGATTCTGCAGGGGATTTCGCCAGTCTTGATCCCGGGTTCCGTGCTGCTGATTGTCCTGACAGGAATGATGCTGGGTCCCCGGCATGGCTTCTGGGTTGCAACGGTCGCTTCGATTTTGTACGTGGCTATCAAGCTGATCCCGGAAGGGTTCTTCCCTGTCTATGTCGATCCGGGCCCATGGCCGCGTGTCTATGTGTCTTCTTTGACGATCATGGCGTTTATCTTCATCGCGATCGTCAATCAAATTAGCGTTGGCGACTTGAGAAAAGCGCTCGATGACGCTACATACAAGCTCTATCAAATCAATCAGAAACTGGGAAAGGCGAGCGAGCGAAAATCGCAATTCACGGCACGCACCAGCCACGAACTGCGCACGCCATTGAGCTCCATGATCGCGTTTACGGATCTCGCGCTGCGCGGTGCCTACGGTCCGCTTAACGACCGCTTGCGAAACGCGTTGGAACATATTTTCAACGGTGCCAGGAACCTGAAGACGATCATTAACGACATTCTCGATCTCGGAAAGATCGAAGCTGGAGAGCTGGAAATTCATCATTCGGAGTTCGAGATCGGTGCGGTCGTCTCCACAATAACCGCTTCGATTGAATCTATTGCCGAGGAAAAAGATCTGGACTTCTCGACTTCGATCTCGCCAGAGCTTCCCGAGGTCGTTATTGGAGATGAGGGTCGCATTAACCAGATCCTCATGAACCTTGTTTCCAATGCGGTTAAGTTTACGGAGGAGGGCGCGATCAGCATCAGGGTCGCACTTCATGGACAGGATTATTGGTCCATCGAGGTCAATGATACTGGACCCGGCATTCCTGCGGATCAATCGGAAGCGGTTTTTCAAGCCTACCGACAGATTCAGAGGACAAACGGGGCGAAAAAGGTGAAAGGAACAGGCTTGGGGCTTGCAATAACCCGCAACCTGGCAGAGCTGATGGGTGGCTGGCTGGAGTTCGAAAGCACCGTCGGAAAAGGTTCCAGGTTTACCGTTGTACTGCCGCTCATCGTCCCGCAAAATGATTTCCACGACGAATAGTGTGCAATGAAGTCTTCGCCAACATACACTCATCGGCAATAGAAGCCTCCCTAACATTGTTCAGATTAGCCCGATCATGCCATGGTGCGATGGTGGCGTGCGTAATTAGTTCGGTGTGACACGGCGGAAACGCATATAGGAAGAATAGAGGGTTGTTGCAGCCCCTGAGGCTGGGCATAATACTAGCGTGGCTGGATTAAACGGTGGGCGCCATGAGAGGGAGCCGATGATCCATCTAAAGAACGGTACAAGAATTATTCTCGGTGTAGCTGTGCTGCTCATTTTATCGGGCTGTGTTATGCCTGAGATCCAATCGCTGGAAGATATCCCGGGGATTGAGAATGTCCCCTTCCTGGATATCGGAGGGACGGCGACACCAAGACCCGTGCCGGATTTCATCGCGGATCGTGCCATTGCGGTGATGAACGCATCTGCGGAGCAAGACGTTCCTGCGCTGCGTGAGCAAGTTTTGGAACTGCTGCGGTCGCCCGAGGCTGAAGGTCCAACCGCCTCGCTCCAGATATCTAATGAGCGGGTGGCGACCTATGCAGCCGATAGCGGGCGTTTTGTGGACGATGTTCGCATCCCCGATCGCTCCATCCTCGAGCACGATATCACCCTCACTTATGACCTGATCCGTATCTTGTCCGACCCGGAAATCAGTGGTGAACAACGTGAGCCGATGATTAACGCGCTTGAGAAAATGATGCTCGTCGATCGCATGATCGTAGAGACAGCGAAACAAGATGCAGAGGTTATTCTGAAATCCGCCAAAGACGCTGGAGATGAAGTCTCGCCTGTGGCCGTCAACACAGCACAAACCGAAGTCGGCCGCGTTCAGCAGGCATATGCCACGCTCGAGAATGCCTGGGGGCAAGGCGAAGTGCGTAAAGGGTTGAACGCGATGCTGCCTCTGTGGGACGCAGCTGCTGCCGTGCGCAGTGCCTGGTTTCTGAAGTACGACGAGGATCGCGATGAAGACGGCGTCATCGATCTGATTGAACTGCAGTGGGGTTCAGGTCCTTTTACGCTCGATTCTGACGGAGATGGATTGTCCGACTATTACGAGATTAACAATACGGTGCCATACGCCTCCCCCGGTTCTGCGGATACGGACGGCGATGGCATCCCTGATCCACAGGAAGACATAGATCTGGATGGCGTTCCCACGGGCCTGGAGCGCGATTTCGGCACCGATCCATTGAAGCTGGATACAGACGGCGACGGCATTGGGGACCTGGCGGTCGCCTCGGGCGGCTCGCTGGCTGAAACCGGCGATCGTGACGGGGATGGGCTCTCCGACGAGAGCGAGGAGCGGCTGGGAACGAACCCCGATCATGTCGACACGGACGGGGATGGCATACCCGATTCTCAGGAATGGCACCGACAGGAATTCGCTGTAGAAGAATTAGGTTTATCCGTCGTGCTAGAGGGTCTCGGTGATCACAGCGAATCCTTCAAGGCGGAGATGATGGTCGGTGCCCCGGGCTTTGCAGGCAACATCGGCGCGGTCGGCAACTTCATCAACATTCAAACGGGATTACCCGTCCGAAGAGCGATCATAAGCATGCCATACGATGAGAGCCTGGTCCCCGGTCAGGACGAAGAGCGCATTCGACTCTATCGCTATGATGACGTTCAGGGCGTCATGGTCCTGCTTGAGAGCCAGAGCCTTGATCCAGAAGCAGACCGCATCAGCGGGGAATCCCAGCAGCTTGGACCGATTGGCGTGCTCTACCAGCCGATCTGGGACGCAGTTAATCCCCAACAATAAATGCCTGCCACGCTCAGACTGGAGTCCCCGGCAGTCCTAAAGTGCCGGGGACTTATTTTTCACCTGTAAACAGGCTGTAAGTTCAGCAGCCTGGCGGCGCTCCTATACTGAAAATGTTCGGGAATCGGAAAGAATGGCGGCGATGGATTGCACGTTGGAACTTACCCCCAGCGAGGTCGAGCTTCTGAGAGCAAGTGCAGGAACGCAGATCGTCCTGTTCGGCAATCTCACGCGCAAATTGACGGACGAAGGTTATCTCTCTTTGCCGGTTTTGGAGCGAATATTCATAAAAGCGCTTGAAGCCAACCAGGCTGCCGGGAATCTCGTTTGTCAGGTCCAGAACGGTCGATCACTGTTTGGGATCAATCACGGGCGACAGGTTGTGATCCGTGCTAATGGAGGTCAATACGCCTGGCCTGTGCCGAGCCTTGAGGCCACGATCGCTTCGTTGGTTCGATCGCTCTCCAGCGGAACGGAAATGGTGACGATTACTGAGCTCGTCCATGCCTGGTTCAGGGAAAGCACAATCCGCCATCTTCAAGCCAGCCTCAGGTGGGTTTATGATGCACTGGCAGACAGAGGTTGGGTTCGACGCGGGTTAGAACAGCGGCTCGAACTTTTTGGCATCCCCTACTACGAGATTCCCGGAGGAACAAGGCGGCTGGTCGAGGAGTACAGATGGGATCCGGATTCGCCAGATGACCTGGTCCCCGAAGCAAAGGTACTGACGAACGACATCATCGAGCGTGCATTGCACAAGGAACTCCGCAAGTTATTCTTTAGATGCCAATAATAGCCGGAAATGTGCAACTGCAGTGTGGTTGTGCGCATCCCCTCGAAGCTTTCGGGATGTTCTTAGTGGAGGATTCAGGGATGGTGAAGGATGAGCAGTGCACCGTTGAAACCATCTTCTAATTTTTGAGGCAGTCCTTCCTCGGTCGTGTCGAAGCGCTCTCTAGAGCCCATCGTCGTCAGAAAGACGGCGTCCTCTTCTTTCAAGGCATCAAAAATTTCTTGCTCGAATTCATCGCCAAGCATGGTGATCTCGTGTTCAACTTCATCGTCCCAGTTCCGGGTCGCCCTGGTTGTGTCTTCAATGTAATTTGGGGACACCATCAGGTTTAACTCGATGTCAAGTGCGGCGGCGATGCCACGTATAGTTTCAAGCGTCTCGTAGTCCATCTTCACGCCCACGGTCCGCGAGGCAATGATCATAATGATGCGAGTCCATGCGTTCGCGGGCACATTTGTCCTTGCCAGAAGAATTGGATTCTTAATCTCCCAGATGATTTCGTCGATCGGCGGATTGAACATCTGAGAATCGGATGCCTGGGAAGGCTCCCAGGGCATCAATGTAAATGTGATCTTGTTTTCACGCAGCTCACGCAGGATGCCTGAATAAGGGGTTTTCTCGATCCGGCGGAGGACTTCAATTTCGAGATCCGAATCCTTTAGTGCTTCAAGGTCCACTTTCGCTTGCTGAGCTTCCAAGGTCTCCTCAGTCTCGGCAATATTCAGCAGATACAATTTGCCCTCATGGGCGCGTGCAAGTGTCCCGGCAAGTTGAATGATCCGCTCCGGTGGCTGTTCATCAAGGACAGGAACGAGAATGCGATCGAAGCGGTCGCCGGGACTGTAATCCATGGTGGAGATGCTCAGCTGTGAGCCAAATCGTTGGACCAGGAAGGGTGAGGTTAACGAGGTGAGCAGGATCATCAGGATGGCGGCGTCGAGAATGTATTCGGGCAGGATGCCGGTCTGTGTGCCGACCAGGATGGTCGCAAGTGTAGCCGCGGCCTGCGCTTGAGAGAGTCCCCAGATCGTCAAGATCTCGGCGCGTGTGTAGTCATAAAGCTCGCCTGTAGCCCAGGAGGCGATCAATTTGGTTATATAGACTGCTGTGGTCAGCACCAACGCGAGGATCCATGTCCGCTGGGTAACGATAATTGCCAATGGATCGAGGCGCATGCCAACCGTTACGAGGAAGAGCGGTACAAAGAGTGACTCGCCAATGAACTTTAGCTGCCCGACGACGCGAGCATTCTTCGATAGTGTGCGGTTGATGGCCAGGCCGGCCAGGAATGCGCCGATAATTGGGTGCATGCCGATGATTTCAGCAAGCACGGCAGCGATGAATAGCACGGCGAGCACGAACTGGAATTCGACCACTTCCCCGCTGAAGCGCTTAAAGAAACGACGACCTAATTCAGGCACACCGATGAGGATTAAGACCGAGTAACCTAAAGTTAGAAGTAGGATTTCAAGCAAGTAGATGAACGAGACGCCGTCGGATTGTGAACCGGTTAGTACGGCCAGCACGAGCAACGCAGCAATATCGGTGAAAACTGTAGCGCCGACAGTTATGGCAACAGATTCGTTGCGGATGATCCCGAGATTGCTAACAATAGGGTAAGCGACCAACGTCTGGGAGGCGTAGATCGATCCGAGAAGCACTGATGCTTGCCAGGTCATTCCCGCCAATCGGCCGATGGCAATGCCGCTCAATTCTCCCAGAAGGAAACTCATCGCCGCGAAGACGAGCGCCTTCGATCGCGAGCTTTCAAATTGTTTTAAATCTATTTCCAGTCCGGCGTTGAACATCAGATAGATCAATCCAACCGTTCCGAATAGAGTGATCGTCTCGTTGGTGACAAGCAGGTTCAGCCCGTGCTGCCCCACGAGCATTCCGCCTAATATGAGGCCGACGATGCCTGGCAAACGGACCCAGCTGCTGAGCATCGGGGCCACAAGGATGATGACCATTATGGTCATGAAGATTGCGGCTGGTTCGGTGAGTAAGGCTTGTGGCATGGAACACCTTTCGCGGTGTCAGCTGATCGGTGAGCGCTATTCTTTCAGCCAGAGTGTCCTGTTGGATCGACTTAATTTCATTGTAATGGGTCGGCAAGTGGGGTTTGTATAAGGCCCAGCGTCTGACGTTTCTGTTGAGTTTGTGGGGTCATCGATAGGGCCGAGGGACGCTCAGAGCGTGCGCCCTTTCCAAGTGCGCCGGCCTGTGAGCCGCTGGATGAGCCCGTCGAGATTCACGAAACCGATGACGACATCTGATATGGGCAATAGGCAAAGATAGCGGAGGGGAACATTGAGTTCCCGGAACGCCTTCATGTGGGCTGCGTACCAGCTCAAGGTGGCGATCACCGCGATCGTCAGCGCGGCTATCGACAGTGGCGACGCATTGTTATGTAGGTTTAATGCCAACCAGATGGGGAAAGTCAGCGGGAAAATTCCGGCAAAGAACGCGTTCAATACTGCAAATGCGGTTAGCCCTGGCCCGAAAAGCTCGGACCCATTGCGGGCGAGCGCGTTCCAGAGTGTAGGCAGATCGCGGTACATCCGCGTCCGGATCAAACCCGCGCCGCTGCGCAAGGCGATGTTCCAGCCGCCGCCCTTGACCAATTTTCCGAGTTCCACATCTTCGAGCAGCGCTGATCTGATCCTGCGATGCCCACCCACAGCGAAGTAGACCTCTTTGCGGATCAGGATGAATTGACCGTTGGCCATGGCAGCCTGACTGCTGCGATCGTTAATCCGGCGTGCATCCAGAAGCAGCATCAACGTCATAAACGGGACGGGCATCAAAAGCCTTTCCCAGAAACTAAGCATCTCCTGCTCCGGATGAAGTGACAGCAAGTCGACCTGGTTCGACTTCGCATCGGCGATTACAGTGGACAGAAGCTGGGGGGAATGGCGCGTATCGGCGTCGATAAAACACAGCCAATCTCCTTCAGCAGCTTGTGCGCCGGCCCAACAAGCGTGCTGCTTACCCCGCCATCCTACAGGCAAGGGCGGAGTATGGATCAACTGGAGAGCCGCATGATCCCGGGCTAGATGGCTGGCGATTTCGGCGGTCTCATCATCCGAGTGGTCGTTGACGACGATCGTGTCCAGTCGCTGCCGGGGATATTCTTGTCGGATCAAGCCCTGCAGGCACGCTTCGATGTTGGATGCTTCATTGCGTGCCGGGATGATGACGGTGACGTGCGGATGGTCGGCGAGCTGGTTTGGGGGAGGTTTAGGTGGCTTGAGTGCCCCGAACCGATCCCAAAGAATGTAGAACCAGATGGTCGTGGCTCCGAACCAGAGCAGGGCGATGGTCAGGTGGGTGATCATGATTTGCGGCGATCAGCATTCTACAACCAGTCAGGCCCTGACGCTACCGTTCGATCATCTGATCTCTCCGGGCGGAACGGTGTGTCCGTTTTGATGCCGGTGCACAGATCTGCATTTACTCCGGTGCAGCCACGGGTCCACTCCATGCCCCCTCATGCCCTTCCCGTGTACAATGGATGCAGAGTTCAAAAGGAGCGAACATGAGCCTGAGCATTGGCATTGTCGGCCTGCCCAACGTTGGCAAGAGCACGACCTT
This sequence comes from uncultured Anaerolineales bacterium, assembly GCA_965603565.1. Taxonomy (GTDB): domain Bacteria; phylum Chloroflexota; class Anaerolineae; order Anaerolineales; family E44-bin32; genus E44-bin32. Next base: position 7,358 of record CBFDDM010000134.1, read on the forward strand.
TAACGCGCTTACCAAAGCGCAGAACGCTGAGGTCGCCAGCTACCCGTTCTGTACGATCGAACCCAATCGCGCGATCGTCCCTATTCCTGATGAGCGCGTGAGAACCATCCGGAAAACAGCCGGCCGGCCGCAATCTATCTTTGCAACGATCGAGTTCGTCGATATCGCCGGACTGGTGAAAGGTGCCAGCAAAGGTGAAGGGCTTGGCAACCAATTCCTTGCAAATATTCGTGATGTAGATCTTATCGTCCACATCGTGCGCTGTTTCGATGATCCCAACGTCGCCCATGTCAGTGAGAGCCCTGATCCGCTTGATGACATCGCGGTCGTAAACACTGAGCTCATGCTCGCTGACCTGCAGCAGCTCGAGCGAAAATTGGAACGCCTGGAGGGTCAGGTGAAGAGCGATCGCAAGACCTACCTGCCCGTCCAGGAATTGGTGTTGAGTCTATCTACCCATCTGGATGGGGGTGAGCCGATTTCTACGCATCCAGCGAGAGGCAATCCGGTGTTCGAACAGCTCTCAAGCGAGATGCGGTTCTTGAGCGCCAAGCCGGTCATCTACGTCGCCAACGTCGATGAGGCCGGTCTCGAGTCGCAGACGAATTGTGAAAAGTTGATCGCAGAAGTCGCCGACAATCAACAGGCCGACATGGCGAAGATCTGCGCGAAACTGGAAGAAGAGTTGATCGATCTCCCCGAGGAGGAACAACTGGAGTTATTGGGAATGGCCGGGGTCAAAGAGAGTGGATTGGAGAAGGTGATCGAGCTGAGCTATGAGCGGCTTGGATTAATCAGCTTCTTCACCATGAACGAGAATGAAGTACGAGCCTGGACGATTTCGGAAGGGCAAAAGGCGCCAGCA
>CBFDDM010000135.1:0-8118 GCA_965603565.1 uncultured Anaerolineales bacterium
TCGGGGATCACTATATGCATACAGGACTTGGATACAAACACACTGCGAATTGTCGATCCCTCTCTCACCGATATATCCAGGCCGATTTGGTCTCCGGATGGAGATTGGATCATGTTTACCCATGGTGGAGGAGTAAGTGCTATCAGGGCGGATGGCACACAGATTCTTCAATTCTCAGACAAGTCATATTTTGAAATCGGTGTTGGATGGGTTCTGATTGAATAAACTGTTTGCACGAAGTGACGTAAATTCATTAAGTTTCCCATCTCCGCTATTCATTTCATCTCGTCGTACACGAAGCACACTCGGTTTCGATTGTTTTCGAGGAGGCTTTCCGTTCGATGCGCATGGCCTCGTTGACCAGGATGCGGATCTCATCGGGCAGTGATTCAAGCCCTTGCTCGTTGAGCTATTTCAGGAGTTCGGTTGGTAAGGTACAATCGCTTTGGTAGGTCATGGTGGCTCCTTTCTTCGGTCTGCAAACTGCCGAAAGGATATCACCTGACCTACTAACTTTTACAGAAAAGAATTTACACTAGCACCCTCTCTATGCGGAGAGCAGCCAAATTTGATATAGAACCCGGTTTTTGTTTATACTGCCTTCCGCTAACTATACGTATCGGTAACCTGTATGTTTCTAGCCTCTATCGCCTGATAAACTCAAGACCTACCGCAGTCAGTAGCCACTAAAACTCAAAACAGGAAGAATAATCTGAGATGCCCTGATTCGCTAGTAGGGCAACGATCAACTCTCCACACGTTCACAGTCAACTAGGCAATCAGCTGCCATTTCTACTCTTCCCTCGCCTTACTTCCTCTGAAACATATCCCGGATCACTTGATTAGCATGATCTGACTATGTAGATTAATTGCTATCAAAATATATATTAGGATATATGCTATAATCGTCTTACGAATATGTGTCAGGAGGGGTTTATGAACAAAATCGTTGGAGTTACCGAATTGCAGCGACGCTTCAAAGGCATTTTCGATGAGGTTGTCAATCGCGGTACGCCGTATATCCTCACAAGGGGGAGCCGGCCTGAAGCAGCTCTTCTACCGTACGAGGAGTTTCTACGGTACCAAGAGTTCCAGGAAAAAGAAATCCTTGCTCGGTTCGACCGCTTAGTGGATAGGATGGCAAAGCAGAACGAGCGCTTCAGCGATAATGAAATTGAAGAAGACATTCAAGAAGCGCGCAAGAATAGATAGCGTTGCCGATGCGCGTCGTAGTTGACACCAACATCCTCGTGAGTGCAATGATCAAACCGAGGGGGAATATCGGGTTAATACTGAAGCACTTACGTGCGGGGAAATACACTCTCATATACAGCGAACCTATGTTGACGGAGATTGTAGATGTTCTCAATCGGCCAAGAATCCGAGATAAGTATGGATTTGAGCCAGGAGACATCGAGACCTTCGTAGCCCTTCTGATTTTGCGCGGCAAAGTGGTTGTTCCAAAGCGAAGGATTGCGGTTTGCCGGGATCCAAAGGACAATATGATCCTTGAGGCAGCAGTGGACGGAAATGCCGACAAGATCGTAAGCGGAGATAATGATCTCCTAAGCCTCAAAGAAATTGAGGATATCCCAATCCTAAAACCGGCTCACTTTGTTGCTGAAAACGAATAAGTCACTGAAGTTGGAGCTGAGACAAACGTGTGCGCGAATAGAAGATTAGATGCTGGTTTCCGATAATCTCACATATCGGGGGCTGAGCTTTCTGTGTAGTCCAAGAAAATCTGATGTGCACAATAAAAGGCGGCGCAAAGCCGCCTTATTTGTTCTGATCCGTTCGAGCGATCTACGCTCCGTACTTACCCAATCGCAGCGCATGAGCAAGCACCAGCGGCATGATATCCGTGGACGGGAACGTCCCCAAACCGCCCTGTGCGCAGTTGGTCTCGCCGAAGGCGGTATGCGGATCCCTTCGAACTGTCTCGGGCGCCCACAGCAGGAAGGGGACCGGATGCCATGAGTGGCTGCGCAGGCGCGATGGCGTCGAGTGGTCCCCGGTCACGGCGAGCACGGCCGGCTCGAGCTCGAGCAGATCCTGCAGCGCACTATCCACCCCGGCGATGGCCTTTGCCTTCGCATCGAAGTCGCCATCCTCCCCACGGCTGTCCACTTTCTTGATATGGATGAAGAAGAAATCGTATTCATCCCAATGCTGGCGCGCAACGGCGAACTCGGCCTCCGGAGCCTCCTGCTCCAAATCGAGGATCTCCATCCCGACCAGCTTCGAAACACCGCGGTACATTGGATATACAGCAACACAGGCCGGGTTCAATCCGTAGATCTCCGTAAATTTTGGCAGCGCCGGATCGGTTGAAAAGCCTCTCAGCGTGATCCCGTTCGCCTTGGGCTCGTCCCTGAGCACCTCCCGGGCGGCTTCGAGCCACTGTTTGTAGAGTTCAGCCGTTCTCCCGGAATCGGCCGACTCGGCCTGTGGTGCCCGCGGCGGCACGCCCGTCTGCTGGGGATCCGTGTCCTCGATGTTGGCGTGCAGATCCTCGCCACGCATCACCACCGCGAAGCGGTATTCGCGTACATGCCGGACATCCATCTCCACGCCGGGGATTTCGATCGATTTCAGCTTCTCGAGGACGGGGATCGCTTCGTCTGTCGGGATGCGTCCCGCACGCCTGTCGACGATGTTCCCCTGCGCATCAAGCGTGCAGAAATTCCCTCTAGCGGCCACATCGCCGGCGTTGATCTGCATGCCGATGCCGGAGGCCTCCAGCACACCGCGTCCCACGTCGTACTCGATGGGATCGTAGCCAAAGAGCGCAAGGTGTGCCGGTCCTGAGCCTGGCGTGATGCCTCTCTTAATTGGAACGACCTGGCCAAGAGTGCCTTCAGCCGCCATCCGATCTAGATTAGGCGTTTCTGCAGCCTCAAGTTCTGTCAACCCATTTTTCCCGGAGGGCAGCCCACCAAGTCCATCCATGATCAAGAGGACGATCTTCTTGTCGTTTTTGGTGTTCAACCTGCGCATTAATTCAAAGTCCGCCATTTGTAAAGCCTTCCATTGCATGCGAAAGCCCCGCTGCGAAGGCAGCGGGGCTTGGGGATCGATTTAATGGGATCTAAGTGATCCTTTGCTGCTCTCCCGTCTTATCAAACAGGTGCATGTTGTCCATATTGAATGCAACCTGAACGGTTTCACCGACGTCGACTTTGGAGCGAGGATCGAGACGCCCCACAAACTCGTTATCGCCGCTCAGCATGTAAACGAAGATCTCATTTCCCATCAACTCCGTCACGTCGACTTTGATCTCGACGGGAGCGGCCTGGATGTCGGGCGGAGCATAATTCGGATCGTGGATGTCGTCGGGCCGAATTCCGAAAATGAGGTTCTCGCCGACTTTATCCTGATATTGCTCTCTCTTGTCATCCGGGACCGGGACATTGAACGTGCCTGCATCGACGATCAGCCGACCATCGCTTTTTTCGAGTTTTGCATCGAAGAAATTCATCGACGGTGAGCCGATGAAACCAGCCACGAAGACATTTGCAGGGTAGTCGTACAGGCTCTGAGGCGTGTCAGTCTGCTGCAGAATGCCATCCTTCATGACCGCGATGCGCGAAGCCATCGTCATCGCCTCGACCTGGTCATGCGTGACATAAATGAAGGTGGTCTGGAGGCGCTGATGGAGCTTGGTGATCTCCGCTCGAGTTTGAACGCGCAGTTTCGCGTCAAGGTTTGAGAGCGGTTCGTCGAACAGGAATACGCTCGGTTCGCGAACGATGGCGCGACCGACAGCGACGCGCTGTCGCTGACCACCTGATAGCTGGCGGGGCTTCCTCTCAAGCAGGTTGCCGATACCAAGAATGTCTGCCGCTTCCTGGACGCGTCGCTTAATTTCGTCTCGCGGTGTCTTGCGAAGCCTCAAGCCGAAGGCCATATTGTCGTAAACCGACATATGGGGGTAGAGCGCATACGACTGGAAGACCATGGCGATATCACGGTCTTTAGGGGCAACCTCGTTCACAAGCCGGTCGCCGATGAGGATTTCGCCTTCGCTGATCTCCTCAAGCCCTGCAAGCAGACGCAGAGCCGTCGTTTTCCCGCACCCGGACGGCCCCACCAAAACTAGAAATTCCTTATCCTCCACCTCGATGTTCATGTTGTTAACTGCGGTGACCTCGCCAAAACGTTTGTAGACTTGGTCGTATGTTACGCTGGCCATGGGGCCGTCCTCCTTTCGGTTGAGTATAGTGCCAAGAATTATACTCTCGGTTGCAGGGGGGACAAGCGCCTAAAAAAATGCCTTTCGTTGACGCTTAACTTTGACTCTGGTATAGTCCATTTCGTGCAATCAAGAACAAGCGAACCACGTTCAAACGGCGCATCCTCACGCCGCTTGAAGCTACTTGCGCGGTGGCTGGAGCCCGGTCTCGGTGTGAAACGCTGGCTGGTTTTATTGGTGTTTGGCACCGCACTGATCGGTCTCGGTCTGGCCGTCATCCTGCTCGATATTTATCGAAGCTATCCCGATTCGCCATGGCTGGCAATCTTAAGTCTGAGGGTACTCCCACGTTGGCTGCGGGCACTGGTTTTAGGTGGGGTCGGCTTCCTCGTGTTGATATTAGGCGTCGTCGGCATAAACCGTACACTGCTGGCGCCTTATATGCGCCCGGGACGATCGGTGGTGGAAGCGGTTTCACGCCATCGCAGATTGGGGAAGGGGCCCCGTATCGTGGCGCTCGGCGGCGGCACTGGGTTGTCTACGCTTCTACGTGGCTTGAAGAAACGCACCGGCAACATCACGGCGATTGTTTCCGTAGCAGACGATGGCGGCTCCAGTGGCAGGCTGCGCAGATCTCTGGGCTTGCCTCCGCCAGGTGACATCCGCGCTTGCCTGGCGGCACTCTCGGATGACGAAGACCTTCTAAGCCAGTTATTCCAGTATCGTTTTCGGGAAGGTGAAGAACTCACCGGCCATTCATTCGGCAACCTTTTCATCGCCGCTCTTGCGGGCGTGATGGGCAGCTTTGAGGGTGGTGTCCTGGAAGCGGGCAGGGTGCTGAGTATCCAGGGGCAGGTTGTGCCCTCGACGGCAAGCCAGATTCGGCTCGTCGCCGATAAAACCCTTTCCTCCAATGGAGGCGCTGTGCGTATCGAGGGGGAAAGCAATATCCCCATTCTTCCTGGTCAGATACGTCGAGTGCAAATCGAACCGAACGACCCCCAGGCTTACCCTCCCGCGATTCAGGCTATTCTAGCCGCGGATATGATCGTGATAGGTCCTGGCAGTCTATTCACGAGCATCATCCCTAACTTGCTCGTTCCTGATCTGGCCGAGGCGATCAAAGCCAGCCGGGCGTTTAAGGTTTTCGTATGCAATATTGCCACCCAACCGGGTGAGACTGATCGGCTAGATTGCTGCGATCACATCTCCGCTCTGGAGGCACATATTGGCTCCGTTCTGGTGGATACCGCTGTCGTAAATGACCAATTGGATATTCAGCTCCCGGATGGTTTCCTGCCAGTGGATCCCGCCCTGGAGAAGTCCTATCCGGTCCCTGTCTACACAGAGGATCTGGTGGACCGTGAGCATCCAGGACGTCACGATCCAGATATTCTTGCGGACGTATTGATCGCCCTTCTGGAAGAGCGCACAGGACCACTGGATTGGGTCGAGGATTACGCTCCCGATGAAGCACGCGACTTGACATCAAACTATTCAATCTAGCTAGGAGAAATGCAATGGCAACAAAAGTAGGAATCAATGGTTTCGGGCGGATCGGTCGTCAGGTTCTCAAGATCATGAAGGAAAAGTATCCGGACCTGTTCGATGTCGTCGCCTTCAATGATCTTGGCGATCTGGCCACGATGGCACATCTCTTCAAATACGATTCCAACTACGGTCGCTTCGAGGGAGATCTCGAGGTCAAAGAGGATGGTCTCGTCATCGACGGTGACTTCGTTCAATCATTGTCCATACCCGACCCGGCCGAGCTGCCCTGGAAGGATCTCGGCGTCGATGTTGTCATCGAGGGGACCGGTCGTTTCCGATCGCGCGAAGATGCATCCAAACACCTTCAAGCCGGCGCGAAGAAAGTCATCATCACCGCCCCGGCGAAGAACCCTGACCTCACCGTCGTGCTGGGCGTAAACGACGAAGATTATGTTCCCGCTGAGCACGACATCATCTCGAATGCCTCCTGTACGACAAACTGTCTGGCACCGGCAGCTAAAGTGGTATTGGAGAATTTCGGCATCGTGCGCGGTTTGATGACCACGATCCACGCGTATACAAACGGGCAAAATATCCTCGATCTGCCTCATAAGGATCTGCGCAGAGCCCGAGCGGCGGCGCTCAATATCGTTCCCACCACCACCGGTGCGGCAAAGGCCGTCTCGCTTGTGATCCCCGAGTTGGAAGGCAAAATCGACGGATTCGCGATGCGCGTGCCAACTCCTACCGTGTCTGTGGTCGATTTGACGGTCACGTTGGAGAAAGATGCCACTACGGAAGAATTGCATGATGCCTTCCGCAAGGCGGCTGAAGGGCCTATGGAGGGCATCCTCGGCTTCTCAGAGGAGCCGTTGGTCAGCATGGATTACAAGATGGATCCGCGCTCGAGCGTGGTCGATGCTCAGTTCACATTCGTCATCGAAGGTACGATGGCAAAGGTTGTGTCCTGGTATGACAATGAGTGGGGTTACTCGGTCAGGACAGCCGATCTGGCGGCGTTGATCGCTAAAAGCCTTTAGGTAGATGCAGCGCCGCAGCCTTCACTGCGGCGCTTTTCTTAAATATCGAGAGGAACTATGTTCAACAAGAAAACAATTGAAGACATTGAGGTTGGCTCCAAACGAGTGTTGGTCAGGGTCGATTTCAACGTCCCGCTGGACGAAGGCATCGTCACCGATGACACGCGTATTCAGGCTGCGCTCCCTACGATCAAGTATTTGATCGATCATGACGCTAAAGTGATCCTGTGCTCGCATCTCGGGCGACCAAAGGGGCAGGTGGTGCCGGAACTCTCGCTGCGCCCGGTAGCCGAGCATTTGGGCGGACTGCTCGAAGCGGACGTGTCTTTCGCCGAAGATTGCATCGGTGCCGAGGCCAAACAGGCAGCTGAAAAGCTGGGGGATGGTGATGTTCTGCTGCTGGAAAACACGCGCTTCCATGCGGGTGAGAAAGCCAACGACGCGGACTTCGCGAAAGAATTGGCCTCTCTGGCCGAACTCTATGTAAACGACGCCTTTGGGACGGCGCATCGTGCGCATGCCTCCACGGTAGGCGTGACCGAGTATCTTCCAGCCGCGGCAGGCTACTTGATGGAGAAAGAGATCCGTTATCTGGGCGAGGCGCTGCGAGAGCCGGAGCATCCCTTCGTCGCCATTATGGGTGGGGCGAAGATCTCCGATAAGATCGATGTCGTGAAGCGTTTGCTGGAAATGGCGGATCACTTGCTCGTTGGTGGTGGTCTGGCGAACACCTTCCTGGCGGCGAGCGGCTACGATCTGGCTGAATCACTCGTCGAGGACGAGGCGCTGCCGACCGCCAGAGAGATCCTGGAGGGAGCCGTGGATAAACTGCTGCTGCCCGTGGATCTCGTCGTGGCGACTGAGTTCGCAGCGGACGCTGAGAAGAAGACCGTTCCAGTCGATCAGATTCCCTCGGGATGGCAAGCGTTGGATATCGGCGAACAGACCATTGAGCTCTTCAAATCCAAGCTGGAGGGGGCCAAGCTGATCGTCTGGAATGGCCCAATGGGTGTCTTTGAACTGCAGCCATTTGCGCAGGGGACCTTTGCGATCGCGGAGGCTATCGCAGAGACCGAGGCGACCTCGATAATCGGTGGTGGCGATTCTGCCGCAGCAATTCGCAAAGCAGGCTTGACGGATCAGATCAGTCATGTCTCGACCGGTGGAGGCGCTTCACTGGAATTTATGGAAGGAAAGACGCTCCCGGGTGTGGCAGCTCTCGCAGACAAGGACAGCTGATCTTAAGGTTGACCTGAAGTCACATGGAGATCACCCAACCAGCCCGGTGGGTGGTCTCTTTGATTCACCTGAGGGTTCGCCCGCAATATTGCAGAAACCCATTAGAGAATCAACTTGTCAATTTACTTACAGTTAACATTGGAATATTGTTCC
>CBFDDM010000136.1:0-8026 GCA_965603565.1 uncultured Anaerolineales bacterium
CGTGACCCCAATGATCCTGGAAGGCTTCATCGGAGGCTTCGATGATCTGCCTGTAATGCTCCGGAAGAGCCGGTCGCACTTCCAATCCGTCCGGTATGGGCCGATCAGGGATCGGTTCGTCCAGCGGTCGGATCATTTCAAAGAAGTAGCGCGCCGGCTGATAGCCGTTAACTTCGAGCTGCTCGATGCGATCCTCCTCGGTGGAAACCGCGGAACTGCTCAAGTATGGTTTTCCCGAGACATCCCCGACGGATTTCGACTGTAGATGCTCCTCCGCCCATGCCAGCAGTGCCTCTTCGATGCCGTAGCCGCGCCACTCCGGAAGCACGCGTACAAGCTGGCGCAGGATTACATCACCGTGCATCTCCCGGTACCAGAACGCCACAGCGAATGCAGCAGGACCATTCTGGCTTTCGACGAGCAGGATGTCTTCCTGCGGCGAGAAATTATCCAGGTGCTCATTCTTTAAGCGGATGTCCTCCGCGGTGACGATCCAGTCGACATCGGCAGCTTGTAGGCATTGCTGGGCGATGTTAGCCATCAGGTCGGAGTCTTCCTCGGAAGTGTAGAACCGAAAGTTAAGCACCATTGTCCCATCTTGTTTTTTAGTTTGCTGCAATATTTCATTCATGATGGATTAACCTTTGCCTTTTCAAACGATACCTGTTTCAGAACGGTGACAGCTCGTTCGTTGGCGCAACCGTTCTGCTCGAAGAGGTTCCGTGCGCGCCGTTTTTAGAATAGCCTGGTCGCTTCATGTAGAACGATTGCTTTGTCCATCTACCTTCTCCAATAAAAGACCCGACCGCAGCACCGCGGTCGGGTCAGAATCACAATAAAAAACCGCGGGCGCTAGAGCACGCCCGCGGTCCTCATCTCGTACTCGTTCGAGGAATCAGTCAGTAGGCGCACTCCGTGTAGGAACATCGGCACCGAAGCCAGCTTTAGGCTGGGTGCGGACGAACCAGATGATGTAAGAAGTATTGATCATCATCAAACTGCGCCTTCCTTTCTCAAGATGCCGCCAGTCTACAGTTTTTGGACGTGGCTGTCAATAGTGAACCGTCTACCCGTAGGGAGTTCAGGGTCCCAGGCAGGGGTAAGGCTGCGGCATGCCGTTCCTCGCACCGCACCACGCCTCGGTTTCCGTTCCGTTGCTGAGTCGACCACGGAATTGATCACCGTTATCCAGCAAGCGCCACTCAAATGTATACGGTGCCGAGGACGTCGGCGTGGATGTAGGTGTGGGGTTACTCGAGCTGGTGGGGACTAGCGAGCCGGAGACGCGACGGTTGTTATCACTCAGCGTTCCGTACGCAGCGTAGGCTTCGATCGGGAAGCTGATCTGGTCGCCACTTTGGGAAACGTAAATGTTATACGTGTCTCCGTCGACCCATGTCGTCCAGCTGCCGGTCCAGTCCGCAAGCGGCTGGGGTGTGGGTGTGGGCGGTGGTGTGATGTAGGGCAGACCGGTCGTGTCGCCGGTGACAACGGTCGTATCGCCCCAGACCCAGCAGTTCTCGCGCCCAGCCGTCGTGTTCTCGATGTACCACCAGCCTCCACCTTCGAGTTGACCAACGACTGTTGAGGTTTGATCGGTGGTGAGATAGCCGATCACTCCGTACACAGGATGGGGGCCCAGGCGGCAATTGGTGTTCACGTCGGCACGGATTTGCACGGTCCCGCTGGTGGGCGATGGTTCGGGTGTTGTGTCGCTTTGCGCAGTGGCAGAAGCAGGTACGGATGTCTCGGTCGGATTGCTGACCTGGGTTTGCTCCGCGGCGGCAGCTACGGCTCGTTCAAAAGCAAGTGTAGCGGCAACGGAGGTCTCGACCGCCGGTTGTACGTCGGATTCCTGAAACAAATTGGTGACGGGACCACAGGCGATAATGGCGATCATAGCCAGTCCGGAAAGGACCAACATGCGCCTGGAAGATTGCGAGCCGAGATTAACCATCGATACCTCCATTTGATAGAAAGATGGGAGCCTATAATCGGACTATTATAGTCCAAAAAGGAGTTCTCACATCCCCGACTGTCAGTTGAGCGGGCGTTGGAGGAACGATGTGGGCGTTGAATTAGCTGCGCAGGTAGCGTTCGGCATCGTCCAGTGCACTGCGGCTTCCGATCAGGCCAACGCGGTCGCCGATGTGCAGGGTTGAATCCTGGTCGGGAATGACGACCGAATCATCCCGGTGGATGCTTAAGAGCAATGTGTCACCGGGTAGACGAAGATGACGGAGCGGTATGCCGACAGCCTCCCGGTTCCCGATGACGACTTCGCTCACCTCGATGTGCGCCTCGGTCTGGTGCGATAACAGATCGAACACAGATGGGTAGCGCAGGGCGCCCTCGAGCGCCATTGCAGTGGCGAGCGCAGGCTGTACGATCTTCACGCCCATCTGCTGCAGACGTGGGATGAGCTCCACATCGGCGATGCGCGAGATGACCAATGGAATTTCAAATTCCTGCCGCGCTAATTTGCAGACTTCCATTGTCTCTGCGGTCGTGCTGGTCAGGTCAACGAGCACACGCGCCTCCATGGCATCAGCCCTGGTGAGCGCTTCACTGAATTCCGGGCAGCCCGTGACCAACTCGATATCGAGGTTCCGGAAGGATTGGATCCGGCTTTCATCGGGGCAGATAACCGTGATGGGCTCATCCTCGGGGTCCAGGCGTTCGATGAGGAATTCCGCCAGCTGATCCTGGCCAATGATGATGATGCCTCTGCGGCGATCAAGGATGCGCTCGGGAACCAACCTGTTAAATACCGTTGGCGATATCGTGACCGAAATCACGGCGAGCAAGATAATCGCGGCATTTACGGCTTCGGTGATCAACCCAAGATCCAATGCGATCGCCGCGGTTGCGATGATCAAGGAGAGGTGTGAGGCCAGCAAGAATCCGCCTGCAAGCGCTTCACGCCATGAGTTGGTCAGCCGGAAGAGCAGCGCCGGGATGACTTTGACGGTGTACGCACCGACGACCAACAGCGGTACGAGCAGCATCGCCCGCGGCGACTCAAAGAGCGCACTCAGATTGAATTCGACGCCAACCATGATGAAGAAGATCGGGATGAAAAAGCCGTAGCCGATGGCATCAAGTTTTTCGGTTGCATCATCATCGTTAGGATCCGCGATCAGGCCTGCTATCGCACCGGCCAAAAATGCGCCCAGGATGACCTCTACACCGGAGGCTTCCGCAAGCACGACCCAGGCGACCATCAGCGCGAACGCGCCGCGCACGCGTATCTGTGCGGTTGCGCTGGAAAGCTCCTTCAAGATGCGCTGAGGCAAATTGCGCCCCGAATAGATCTGCACGACGCGAACGGCGACGACGAACGCCAACAGCAAGACAGGGATGAGCAGTAGGTCGAGTGTCAGGCCTCGGCTGCGAACGGCGATGAAGATCGTCACGAGAAGCAGGATCAAGAAGTCAGCGAGCGAAGCCGCGACGAGCAGCAGCTGCCCGTAGTTTGTTCCAAGCAACTCACGCTCTTTCAGGACCGGGACGACGACACCGAGCGACGTCGTGCTGAGGATCAGGCCCATTAAAAAGGGGCTCTCAACGATGCCGAGTGAGCGCAAGAGCACGGAAAAGAGCAGACCGAGTCCAATTGTGCCAGCAAGCACGATCAGTGCCAGCGGGAGCGGTTGACGGATGCTGAATGAGCCCTTCCTGCGTTCGGGGATGAGCAGGTCAAAATCGACCTCTAAGCCGGAAAGGAACATCAGGTAAACGAAACCGAACTCGGCGAGAAAGTCAAGGATAGGTGTGGCTTCGATGATGTTCAAGCCGCTGCGCCCGATAAGCATGCCGGCCAGAATTTCCCCGACGACGATCGGCACTGAAAAGCGCTTTAGTCGGTTGGCAAGGATCGGGGTAAAGAATGCCAATGCGGTAATTAATAATAGTGGAAGAAAATTGTTATGTTCCAACGTCAGCGTCTTTCATTGGTCACGGCTCGACTTAAAAAGCATATCAGATTTATCCAGGGATTGAACAACAGCGTCTAATAGATCAGCGAATAACCCATATGCCGTCGTGTGTGGCCCGGGGTCCTCTTCGAGAACGGTCAGGGCACCGAGCACGTCGCTGTGAAAGGTAATCGCCGAGGAGGTCCCTATCACGTTATAGAGCGGATCCTCTGATCCGATCTCCTGGGGGTGTACGCTGGCTTTGAAGCCTTGCTCTGTGGGCTGCGCCTCGCAGACGAGTTTCCAGCGGCAGCCACGGCTTTTCGCCAGCTGCACGTCACCGGCGGAGATAGCGCCGATCCCTTCACGTTCGACATCTGAGGGAAGCAGACTGTGGTCCATCAGGACGGTGGTCAGCGCGGCGACTTTAATGGCGGCATCCCAACCGTCAATGTCGCCGCTGGGATCCGTCTCTGCGATGCCGATATCCTGGGCATGCTGAACGGCCTCATCGAAGGAGCGGCCCTGCTCCATCAATGTAAGCATCAGATTGGTGGTCGAGTTCAGGATACCGCGGAACGAGTGCAGCTTCGCCCCGGGTAAGCTGCTCCGCCACAGCGAGAAGATCGGAGCACCGTCCATCACGGTCGACTCGAAATGGAATTTGCGATCTCTCCCTGCGGCAAGATCGCTGAGACGCCGGTAAGCGTGGACGACCGGTCCCTTGTTGGCAGTGATGGCGTGCATATCGTTATTGAGTGCAGCCTCAATATGGTTGATCGCGGGTTGTCCTGAGGCGTAATCGACCGGGGTGTTCTCAAGCATCACATGACCGCCAGAAACACGGATAAATTCTTCGGCACTCTCTGGCAGTGCACCGCGATTTAATGCTTCCAATGAAGAATTCTTCTCAAGCAGCGCCGTTGCTCTGGTCAGATCGATCCCCTCCGGGTCGAGCGCACCGCCATGATGCCCGGTGAGGATTCCGGTCACGCGCACGCGCAGATCGTACTGCGTAGCGAGCACGTCACGCTTATCCAGGAGCAGCGCGGCGAATGCGCGTCCGACGTTACCGAAGCCGATCATGACCAATTTGATTGTTTTCATGCTGGCTTGTCCTTCTGTGATCATTCTTTGGGTGGCTTCTCGCGGTTAAGTGCCATGGCCATGACCTCGATCGGGTGCAGTGCTGCCCTTTGGGTGGTGTGATCGATCTGGTCGCGGCATGAGGTGCCTGAAGCACAGATGATCGTCGCGGCTGCGGCGGCGCGCACCGCTGGTGCGAGTGCCAGTTCAGCCAACTGGATCGACAGATCGTAGTGTTCACGCTCGTAACCGAACGATCCGGCCATCCCACAGCAGCTAGATTCGATCAACTCAACCTCCGTGCCGGGAATGAGGCTCAGCATGGCCAGCGTGTCTTCAACACCAAAGATGGATTTCTGCTGGCAGTGCCCATGGTAGAGGATGTCCTGGGCGATCGGTTTGAAGGGCAAGGTCTCAAATTGTAACGCCCGCTGAAGGACGAAACGATCTACAGTCGTGACGGCACTGGATACAACCTGAGCCTGTTCGCCGGGGACCAGGTCCGGGATCTCGTCAACAAACATCGCCATGCAGCTGGGCTCGCACCCGACAATTGTGAAACCCTGCTCGGCGTAAGGACCAAGCAGGTCGAGGTTGTGTTCGGCAAGCCCTTTGGCTTCTTCTAGCATACCCTTTGAGACCGCCGGTCGGCCACAGCAGCACAGACCTTCCACCACGATCGGTTCCACACCGAGCGCCCGCAGCACGTCAACGGCAGCGTGGCCGATTTGCGGATGGTTGTGTTCCACGAATGTATCGTGAAAGAAGATCACCCGGTCGGATCCCACGGGTTGCTCTCCCTCCTCGATTTGTTGCCGCGGGCCCTGTTTGAATTCCGAACTGAACGTGCTTGAGGCGAAATTGGGCAGTGAACGGGCAGGGTGAACGCCAAGCGCCTGGAGCGCCAACCGACCCGGGCCATTGAGCATGAGGTTGCTTAACGACGGAACGATAGAACCCAACTGACTCAATCGGCCGATATGACCGAAGATCTGCGAGCGCAGCGGCGTGCCGTGTTTCTGCTGGTATTGATACAGGAACTCCGCTTTTAAACGCGCCATGTCCACGGATGAAGGGCACTCGGTCTTGCAAGCGTGGCATGAAAGACATAAATCCAGGACATGATAAAGCTCTTTGGAGGTCATGCCCTCCGGACCAAGGAGGCCCATCATGGCGGCGCGCAGCGCGTTGGCGCGGCCGCGAGTGCTGTCCGCTTCCTCACGCGTAACCTGGAAGGAGGGACACATCACGCCCTCATGAGTCTTGCGGCATACGCCGGCGCCGTTGCACATCTCTACCGCCGCTTCGAAATTGCCATCGCGAGCGTAGTGGAAGGCGGTGCGCACAGGCGCCTGGGGGAGGCGGTAGTCGCTTCCAAAGCGCATCAGGCGTTCATCATCCATGCTGGGTGGGTCAACCACTTTGCCGGGGTTGAGTATATTGTCCGGGTCAAAGGTGGTTTTGACTTCTCTGAAGGCTTTGACCAGCTCTGGGCCAAATAGACGCTCGGAGAACTCAGCGCGCGCGATGCCCTCGCCATGTTCACCGCTGGTCGTGCCGCCGTACTGCACGACCAAATCAACGGAACGCTCCGCGATCTGGCGAAGCTGCTGCACACCGCGACCATCTTTCAGGTTAACAAGCGGGCGAATATGGATGCAACCTGCGCTCGCATGTGCGTACATGGCGACCTGAGTGACCCCGACCTGCTCCGCGAACGAGTAAATCTCGCTCACGTAATCTGCCAGGTGCTCGACAGGGACGGCGGCATCTTCAATGAATGGGATCGGTTTGGCGTCCCCGCGGATGCTCATCAAGATACCCAAACCGACCTTGCGTACATACCAGACATTGGCCTGTTCACCGGGATCGGTGACGTGGATCACGGGGTCGCTGTGGCCTAATCGAGCCAGGGCCGCCTCCAGTTTTTGGGCGCCTGACCCACACGCAGACAGGGAATCGCCGGCGTATTCCACGAGCAGGATGATGGCCGGATCTCCCTCGACAAAGGTGAGCCATCGTCGGTATTCCGGTTTGTCACGGGTGAGGTCGAGCAGCATCTTATCGAGCACTTCGATCGCCGTGGCGCCAGTTTCGAGTAAGAGAGGGACGGCTTCCATCGCGGCGCGCAGCTCGGAGAAGTGCACCATGGCGAGACGTTTGTGTTTAGGCACCGGGACGAGATTGAGTTCCATCTCGGTCATCACACCCAGGGTTCCCTCGGATCCGACAATCAACTTCGAGAGGTTGGGTCGCTCATCCCTGGCGAGTTGATTGAGGTTGTAGCCGGCGACGTGTCGGAATGTGCGTGGGTAGCGATTCGCGATCGGGTCTGCATAGCGATGCAAGATATCTTCGAGCGATCGATATATCCTTCCTTCGAGCGTCCCTGCAGCCGTCAACCGTTCCCAGGAAGGGGACATGGTTGGTTCAAAGTCGACGACCGATCCATCCGACAGCACAACGCGCGTCGAAAGGACATGATCAACACTCATGCCGTAGACGATCGAATGGGCACCGGTCGAGTTGTTCCCCAGGATGCCTCCCATCGTGGCGCGATCACCGCTGGCCGGATCCGGGCCGAACATCAAGCCATGTTTGCTCAGTGTGCGGTCAAGCAATCCCAGCGTGATGCCTGGCTGCGTTCTCACACGCAGGGCATCTTGATTGATCTCCAGAACGGAATCCATATAGCGTGAGAAATCGATGATCAACGCATGACCGACCGCCTGCCCAGCCAGACTGCTGCCCCCGCCGCGCGGCAGAACCGGGGTCGCATGGCGTGCACAGATCGAGACGATTGCGGCGACTTCATCGGCGTCGCGCGGGCAGGCCACGCCCACAGGCATCATCTGGTAGATGCTGGCATCTGTGCTGTAGAGCGTCCGTGTCATGCGGTCGAAACGCACATCCGGGACTTCACGCCGCAGGTCGGCAACCAATGCTTCGGTGGGTTCCGGGTGTAAAGTGCTCATGCTCATAGTGATCTCTGGTCTCTCATTCGTGATGGTATGTTTCTATAC
>CBFDDM010000137.1:0-7802 GCA_965603565.1 uncultured Anaerolineales bacterium
TGGATCGTCCACGCACGATGATCTTGATCATGTACGGTCCCGTAGTCTTCCGAAAAACTCAGTTCGCTGAGCGGGGCCGATGCGAGCCCCCAGAAATCGGAATTGAACGAATAGTACACACCGAATCCCAGGAGTATGACCACCGCTCCGATCACTAGCGCAATGCCTGGCGATAGGTGCAGGATTAATGTGACCGGCAGGAGCAATACCCGAAGTAGAGGATGCAGCTTGCGCTGCTCGACTTCTTTCATCATGACATCGATTATAGAGCAACTCTTCAGGACCCCGACCCTGTTTGCTGACAACTCACTGACAGCCCCTCGCAGCTCATCGCACGCTCCATCTTGTAGACCTGGAGTTTACGGTTCTGTAAACCATTTCTGAATCTGACGTAAAGCCGAGAAGGCACTCTAGATACACGCATAAATAAGCAGGTGGAGTGCACCATGACCGTAAAACGAAATATGTGCAAATTATGTGTATTGACATTCGGACTGCTTTCGTTGCACTTGCTCTCGGCGTGCTCGAGCGGTTCTTCAGATTCAAAATCGACCATCCCTCCATCAGCAAATGAGTTAGCCAGCCACAAAGCATCTAACGCCTCTCCGACGCCCACAAGCAAATCTCGCTCCACAAATGAAAATTACAGTCTTTCCGAACATATAGAGCCAGAGCATAGCCCTGGCTCCAAGTCCACTCCGACAGCTGTTCCCGGGCCGGCTCCCACGCTCCCCCCGATAGATGTCCAGTTCATCGAACATGGCGATCGCCAGGGTCCACTTGTCGCGCTGACCTTTGATCTCTGCCAAACACCTTCCAACCCGTCAGGATTCGATGAAGGTATCGTGAATGAACTCATTCGTTCGCATACGCCCGCCACGTTTTTCCTGGGTGGCGATTGGATGCGCACTCATGTTGAAGAGACACGCTTACTGGCCAGCGTTCACAACTTCGAGCTGGGCAATCACTCCTGGAGCCACCCGGATTTCCGTGAACTCGAAGAAATCGAGATGTCACGTGAAATCCTGCGGACCCAATCACTCTTTTATCAATTGACCGGTGAGCAAATGGCCTTGTTCCGCTTTCCCGCCGGTACGTACAACGCGCTCGCTCAGAGCGTCGCCGCCTGGCACGGACTTCGGATGATTCAGTGGGACGTCGTCACCGCAGATCCTGTCCCTGACAACAACGCCGACATGATCAACCAGAGAGTTCGTGAACAGGTCCGCAACGGATCAATCATCATCATGCACGCCAATAGCCGCGGATGGCACACCTCTGAAGCGCTGCCGGAGATGATCGATTTTCTACGAGAAGAGGGTTATTGCCTGGTTACGATTTCGCAGCTCTTAGGGCTTGAACCTCTGCCCGATTTCTGTGAATGAGCATGAAAATATGGATCCAATCTGGGGCACTTGATAGCCACCTGCACCAGGGATGCAATTTAGCGGAATATCGGGGGTCTCAGTGAATCGTAAAGACGGAGACACAATCGAGGTTGCCATCGTCAAAGGCGTCAGCCTGTTGGTCGCGATCATCGTCGCCGGGTTGTTCTTGATCGCCAATACGGCGTTGAAATCGCTGCTCTCAGAACACGGTGATCCGTCGTTGCAAGAGAGGCAGCAGGAGCCATGCCGGATTGTTGAAAAAGTGGTGGTGGCTTTCACTGAAGGGGTGCCGGGCACTACTACGAATTTGCCGTACTCAGGACCGCTTCACTTAATCATTGAAGGTACCGGGCGAGCATCTGGATTTGCGCAATCGGATGCCTTCTACATCTTCAGTGACAACCAGGGCGATCCAGTTCCCCCGGAATACCCTCAAGATTGGATTCTGACCATCAACTCGAAATTGGCCGAACACTTCATCCGGGGTCAAAGCGTGCCCGACTATAACCTTGATCATATTTACGGAGTGGAAATCATCGCACCCGGCGGGCCGCTTCAGTTTGGAATCGATGACGGCTACACCCCTGATAACTCCGGCTCGATATTCGTTTCAATCTGTCAGCAGTAGTCGTATCTCCCTGAGGATAGGATCGATGTTGATGTCAGTGATCCTAAACTGCCAATCTGGATCAAACCGGTAACGTTATTACCGTACGGGGGTTCATCCCTCTGAAGTTTGTTTTCGCGTAGCTTTCAGGCGTTGGATCAATGCTCGCATGACCGAAAGACCGATCTCTGGTTTTTCCAGCAGCATCTGTTCGAAGTTGGACTGCTCAAGACAGAGCGCAAATACATCCCCTTTTGCCTCGAGCGAAGCCATGCGTGGTTCCTGTGTCAGTATCGACATCTCGCCTACAAACTCACCCGGACCACGCTGAGCGATCTCCTTTTGGTCGCCACCCTTTAAAACGAGCACGTTTCCAGAAACGATGATGAACATTTCATCACCCAGTTCACCTTCATTTACGAAGGTTTCTCCATCCTTGAAAATATGTTCGCCCGCGATGGAGGCTACCTGCTTTAGTTCCTCCGGCGTGAGCTCAGAAAATAACGGCACCTCTCGCAAGAAGAGTATGCGATCCATGATTGGCAGTGTAGTGACAGATTCCATCGCTTCCTCCGTAATTGGTTGCGCAGCGGCAGTGTCGCGTACGAGCGGATCGGGATCCGACCCGGAGAGCAGCTCCAGTCTGGCTCGAATCTCTGGCTCACTGCTTGCCTGAGCCGCGAACGCGGCGCAAGATCGAAGCCAACCATCATCGGACTCGAGCAATTCGAGCATCGCTTCGCTCCTTCTCGCCTCGAGCGAATCCCGATCGGGTGGCTCAATCATCGGTCGATCCGATTCCCATAACTCCAGGACTGGCTCAATGAGATGTTTCTCATCGAGTGCGGAAAGCAGTTCAAGCGCATTAGCACGCTGATCACCATCTTTGCTGTGAAGCCCGGCGATCGCCAGCTCTACGCTATCCTGGTTTGACACCAGTCGAAAGGCTCGCAGTGCGCGTAAAGTATTCCTCCGGGCACGCTCTCGCAGCGAATCATGTAGAAGCTGCAAGCGTGGAGGGTCGTCGTCGGTGACGAGCAGCTTTTGGCAATAGGATTCAAGATTCTGGGCAGCACCTACCCGTACCTGAATATAATCGTGCAATGCATCATCAGAGCCAGATGGGGATATTTCTTCCAGCGCTAACAGTGCGCCGGCTTCAAGCTCAGGCTCAGACAATGCTTCGAGTGCAGTGGGGAGGGCCGCCGGCCCCACCGCGGCCAGCGTCTTCGCCGCTGAGGATCGCACCAGTTTTTCCGGGTCGCCGAGTGCAGCTTTGATCGGTTCCAGACAGCGATGTGGACCGATTGCAGCGACAGCTTCGAGTGCCCTGCTTCTCACCAGTGAATTTCGATCCTCTAGCCCCTTCGTGGCCAGATCGTAAGCTGGTTGGCCACCCCATAACTGAGAAGCACTCATCGCATGCACACGCGCTTGAATGTCATCCGAAACAGCCATCTCACTTAAGACAGCTTGAGCCTGCGGGTGGCCATCGAATTTAAGCAGTTGAGCGGCCGCCAGTGCGCGGACTTCGGATGAAGGGTCTGCTAAGAGATCTTCCAATTGCTCACGCACGTTCCGGTATCCGACTAATTCTCTGGTGATCGCTCGCAGACCCTCGCAGCGTACTTCTGGACTTGGATCTCTCAGCGCTCTCAATACATATTCTTCTTTTTCAGATCCCACGCTCGAATTTAACAGCGCGTGCAACCCAAGCGTGCGGATATGAGGTGCTGGATCATCCAAGGCTTCCTTCAGCTCTTTTCGTGCGATACCAGAATCGATTCGACCGAGGATCTCGACCACCGTTTGCCGGACGGCCACGTTGTCACTCTCCAGACCAGAGGCCAGGACCTCAAACGCCCGGCCATCATGTGCGAATTCCGAAAAGGAGGCGTGCTCTCCTTCAAAGATATGCATCTGTTCTTCATCGAGCACGTCAGCTAAGGATCTCGTAAACTCCGCGCGCGCCCTCCACAAGGTCAGGATGCAAAATGATGCCAGGATTGCAAAAGCAGCAAATTGGAGCCGGTCAGAAAGTACGGGTTGCAGCGTGAGCAGGAACACACCGCTCAATGCCACCCCGATTTGTTTAGGAATACCATCGACAAACATGCGTGCAAGTTCGCGTTTATCAGGTGGAACAATATTGAACGTCGCCTGATAGGCGGTATCAGCAACACTCATCATCCAGGCCTGCTGAGTGAAACGGAAAATCACGAGCGCCACAAATGAGCTGAAAAACACCAGGCTTCCAAATCCTGCTGTGTATATCAAGGCAAAGATCAACAGCGATCCTAAAAAGCCAACCCTGGCGAAAAGGCGGTTGGCAAACGCGAGCGAGATCAATAGCGCAAACGCCGTCGTCACGCCCTGGAAGACCCCCAGAAATCCAGCCAGCGCGTCTTCACTCGGAAACTGCATCGCGACAGCTTTTGAGAATGGGAACGCCAGGGCGTAGAGCAAGATCGCTAACAGCATCATTGAGATCGATAACCAGCGCAGCATTGGAGATCGAACTACGCTCTTGCCACCCCCCTCCAGCGTCTCTCGTATTCCTGGCTCTGAACGATAGGAGTGGACCTCCGGGGGATCGTAAGCACGCGTTAGTTGAATTGCCAGGAAAAAGGCAAACACAAGCATGATTGCCCAGACAAACAAGAGATTTTCGGTTCCGAGCCCGGCAACCAGGGGACCGGTCAACACCCCTCCCAGCGCATTGCCGGCGATGGCACTGGCTGCAAATAGTGGGAAGACGCGTTTGGCTTGTCGTGTATTGAACAACATGCCCGCGACGCCCCATATGAGCAACGCTTGCAGTGTCCAGAAGAGATACATGCCCAACCACAAAACAGGATAAAAACCGGTAAGATCCATAGCCACAAGCAGCCTTGCGATCAGGAGCAAACTCGCCATTGAGATCGGCAATAGACGGAACAGGCGTGACTTGGGGATACGGCTTAACGCCGCTGTGAGGGTGAGCGTCGACACCATCGTTATGACACCCAGGGCGATATACATGTAAGGCAGAAATTGAACTCCGAACCGTGCGAAAAACAGGGCTTCAATTCCCGGCGACCCGATCGCTCCACCGACGGAAGGCAGCAACGCGAAGATACATACAAGCAGGACTTGCTGAACTTCATCTGCCTGGATTTTCAGAGCAGAGAAAATGCGGCGGGTGACTGAAGTCTTCACCCGGCAAACACTGGAGTATGGAGCAGCAACCGGGACCGTCGAAGAGAATAAAGTAACAGGATCGCCATTGAAAGTATGGTGTTCATAACCAATTAGTTCCCGTCTTCATGCTTGAGGACAAATGTGTTCGTGGAGATCTTCTTCCCCTTCAGCGCAAGGCTGCGTCTATGCATACCGGCTGTGTCATATCCTGCCGCCTCCATCGCCATCTGTGAGACCAGGACCTCGCCTGGTCCTGCTTCGGAAGCCAATCGCGCGGCGATGTTTACATTATCACCCAGTGCGGTGAAGTCTGCCCCCTCGCCACCTGCTCCGACGATGGAACCCACCCAGGCGGTTCCTGTATGGACACCCACACCGACTGGTATCCAGGGCCCTTCCGCTCGGCCGTGTCCGGTGACTTCCAGCAATCGCTGGCCGGCTCTGACCGCCCGCCGGGCATGTTCAGAGCCCGCGAAGCCTGGAATGAAGAGCGCGGTCACTTCGTCGCCCACCAGTTTATCGATAAAGGCATGTTCTCTGACAAGTACGGTGATCACCGCATCGTAGAACTCGTTCATTAGTTGACTGAAATCGCTGGGCGACATCTTCTCCGCGATCGTCGTCGAACCACGGACGTCGACGAAAAGCATCGTCAGTTCCACTTCGGCACCACCGGGAAACGCTTCGACGAAACCATGGCACGCGCTGCAGTAGCGAGGGTTCTTGCTCGACGGATCCGCGCGATCTGCACCATAAAGACGACGGAGCAGCACACCGCCGATGCCTTCAAAGGGTATATGACAATTGACGCAGCGCGGGTTTGATGGGAGGCGGCCATGCAGAGGTCGACGGTTGCGGATGTTCCAGTTTCCTTCGGTGAGCATCTTGTACCACATCTCATCGACGGTATCCACACCGTACTTCATGCGGATAGTTTCAGGAAGCCGCTTATCGCCCATTGTCCCACATTTCTCGCGCGCTCATGCTCATACTGATTCTTAGGTCAATCCCCATTTCATGATCACATATCGACTAATCGCAAGGCACGCGCTTCAACAGGTTCAGCACGGCCTTTTAGCTCCAGATGCCGTCGTTCCATTTCAGCATCGTCAATCCCAGCCGCCTGGCAAGCTGCCTCGCTGATCATCGCCTCTCCCGGTTCAGCTTCCGAGGTGAGCCTTGCCGCCACATTCATCGCATCGCCCATTGCGGTGAGATCACAAACTCCACCTTCCGCCCCAACCAAACCCACGTAAGCTTTGCCCGTGTGAACCCCGATCCCGATCGGGACCCAAGGATCACCGGGAGCACCTTGTCCTGTTTTATGGAGCAGTGATCTAGCAGCTTCGATCGCTCGCTTTGGATGCTCCGGTCCTGCGAACCCCGGTATGTACAACGCCACAACCTCATCACCGATCAGGCGATCAATCCAGGCATCCGTCTGAACGAACACATTCATCGCAACATCAAAGAAACGGTTCATCAGACCCGTAAACTCTGCAGCGCTCATCTTCTCCGCCATTGAGGTCGAGCCACGCACATCCGCAAACAACATCGATATCTCGATTTCGACACCTTTCTGTTCGTTGAAAACGAGACATGCTTCACAGAATTTGGGATTCTTCTCGAATGGACCCCGTCCCACCCTGCGCATGATCATGCCACCCACACCACGGAAGGGCGCATGGCACACCTTACAGCGCGGATTGGAAGGAAGCAGTCCGAAGAGGTGGCGCCCACGGCGCAGTTCCGGATGATCGCCCTTCAGGACCTTACGCCATTCTTCGTTCGTGAGGTTGTCTATGTCAGGATTTTGCATCGCTATCACTCTTCCGACTACCTAAACCTTGGAACACGCCAGGACATTAGATTCAACAATCTAAAACATCCCAATTGCCACATCGTGTTCTTCATCGATCGGGAGCGTGTTGTTCTATTACCATAAATTTGTTGGGAATTGGATTTTAACTAAGCTGCGTTGACTGGAGGACGTTGGTGGTGTCGATGTGGGTCGCCCAACAAACTTTTCAAAAATCGGATCATCGAAGATTATTGATCCCGTTCGGACAATTATTGTCCAAATTTCATATTAATTATAGGTCATATCGATTAAACATCAAACAGCGGTAAAGACCATTTTACGAACGACCCGTCCGAAGTATAAGAACTTGGCGAGCAGTGCAGCGAGGAAGGGAACACGCCAGGTCAGGGTGTTCGTTTATAATCGCTCCACACCAGCCAAAGCAGGCACAACGCATGGAAAAGATCCCCAAACAAGCCCGTGAAACGTTACGCATTGTAAGCAACGCGCTGCCGCTGATCATCATATTCCTGATCGTTCTAAGCCTGCCACTCGCAGCCGCGAAGGATCTCGACCTATCGGAAGGGCAGACCACAAGCTGGATCATCGCTCTATACGGTTTACCCGGGATTCTTTCCCTCGCACTTGCCCTTCGCTATCAACAACCCTTGCTGCTCACCGGAAATCTTTTTGTGATCATCTATATCGCTTCGCTTGGGGGAGAGATCTCGTACTCTCAATTAGCAGGTGCCACGATCATCGCCGGGATCGCTGTTGTTCTCGTTAGCGCGCTCGGAATTACCGGGCGGCGTGCAACGTGGATTCC